>JAFWBD010000072.1 GCA_017507325.1 Clostridia bacterium
ACCGAAGTGGTATGAAATTGTTTTTGCCGTTCTTCCGCTTATCTTTTTGCTAACTTGGGGCAATAGCATTGCTCTTTGCTCTATTTCCCCGGTTGTTGGCGGTGCAATCGGCGGTGCTTTAGGCGGCATTGGTTCAGCAACCTCGCTATTGCTTATGAAGAACGCAAAATCGTTACTAACCAAGCTGCTAATCGGAATAGGTATATTTGTGGGAACTGTGTTAATTGCATTCGTTTTGGCACTTTTGATGATTTCGCTTATCGCTTGATGTGAAAACCCGAAATTTGTACTAATATTAGGGTTATTACCAACAAAAAAAGAACATTTGTCGGTAGACAAATGTTCTTTTTTTGAATGATGTTTGCCTGCGGCAAATGATGTTGGCTCCGCCAATGATGACGGCTACGCCTAATGATGTGTGCCTTTCGGCACATTGGGGCAAACATCGCATCATTGCGGAATGCAGTGGAGCAACATCATTTTGAGCGAAGCGAAAAACATCATATCGCCGCAGGCGATGCATCACTTGAGAAGCTATCTCAATTATGATATAATAACAATAGAAAGGCGGTGGAAAAATGAAAACAGAGTCAAAAAACATATTAACGCGAGAAAACTGTAAAGCAGAGCTTAAGCGGTTATCCAAATCAAGGCTAATGCAAGATTCGGTTGTGTTGGCAGTATTACTGTTGATATTTGTTCCACTTTTCCTTTTATCGATGTATTTAGCCAAATATATTTTAATTTTGGGAATTGGTTTTGCTTTGATATGTGCTATTTTTCCTGCTATATTTGTTTATAGAATTATTCAAAATGCGGTGTTCTCAAAAACAATCGAGAAAAATGGCTTTTCCATAGTAAAGGATACAGTATCGTGTATTTCTCTCGATGAAGTTCCCAAAAGTTATACCGAAGGACGCCATACAGTTAATGTGATTTATTTTTCAAAATACGGAAGATGTGTCGCACCTAAAGTAAGGACTCCCTTTGACCTTTCTGCCTCGGGCGATGAATTTTATCTTGTTGTCCTACATAAAAAAGAGGAAATTGTCTTTGCCTATCATTCCACAATGTACGACTGTAACGAATTGGATGTAACTCAATGAAGAATCTTACGAAGTTTCGGACACCTTTTGTTCGCAATTACCTACACTTAGGCACCTTTTTGCTCGTAAGGCAGAAAAAGGCACACATTTGTCTACCAAGATGAATGTGTGCTTTTTTTTAACGAAATTCGCCTGCGGCGAGTGAAATCAAAATACATCTGTGTTATGATATATATAATATAACCAAAGAAATGAAGTGAACCAATGTTGCATCGTTTGACAAGCGGCTGAGCTTGTGGCGGCATAACGGCAATCGACGGCGTAAAAATAGCAGCATCACGTTAAAGTTTCTGTAGAATAAACGATTTCATGGTTTACAATCGGCTTTTTTCTGTGTTACAATAGGGTGTCAAGAAAACATTTTTTGAAAGAGGTCTTACAATGGAAGCGTTTTGGATTATGCTGAAGAACGTGGTGCTTTTTGTGGCGTTGGCCGTTCCGGGCTTTTTGATGGTGAAAAGGGGAGGGCTGAAGCAGGAGCAATCCGCCGCCTTTTCCAAGCTTTTGATGAACGTGGGAATGCCTTTTCTGATCATTTCGGGTGTCATCAATAGCGTATCCATCAGCGGGAATCTTCTGTGGTATGTTGCAGTGACTCTTGCGGTGGGAATTCTGTATACCCTTTTGCTGTTCCTTTTGTCCGCTCCGCTCTCAAGGGGCGAAAAAAATGAGAAGACCCGTGGAATGCTTCGCTTTTGCTCGGTCTTTTCCAACAACGGCTTTTTGGGAATCCCCCTCGCGATGTCGGTATTCGGAGCGGATTCTCCCGTGATGACGGTTCTGATCCTTTTGAACATCGTTACCAATATTTTGATGCAGACCTTGGGAGTCTATCTGGTATCAGGTGATAAAAGCAAGATCCGCCTGAAGGGGGCTTTATTCAATCCCGTGGTGATCGCGCTCTTTGTGGGTGTGGCGCTGAATCTCGCCCACGTGAAGGATTTTATCCCCGAGGTGGCAAAGTATTCCACTCATTTCAGCAACCTGGTCACCCCCGTTTCCATGGTGATTCTCGGAATGAAATTGGGTGCGGTTCGCATTTCCTCTCTGTTTTCCTCCAAGAAAATGTATTACGCCGCCTTCTTGAAGCTCTTGATCTTTCCTGCGGCGATTACCGCCCTTCTTTTGGCGGTGCATCGGCTGTTTCCCTCGGGAATCGTGGATTCTCCTATGGTGCTGGGAACCTTCTTCGCCTTTTCCATGCCCACTGCAGGTCTGGCTTCCACCTTCGCTGATGCCTTTTCGGGCGATACGGAGAATGCCGTTTCCATGACCCTGGGAACCACCGTGCTGTCCATTGTGACCATTCCCCTCTTGTATTCCGTGACTTGTATGTTTCTGGGATGAGATCGGAGAAAAAAAGTATTCTGAAAACGAGGTGTAAGTGATGGAGCGTTACGTAAAAGCGGTGGAAAAGCACCGCGATTTGATCCTGAAGGCGCAAAACGATATTTGGGCCAACCCCGAAACCGGCTACCGAGAGGTCAAAACCTCCCGTTATCTGGAGGAGGCCTTTGAAAAATTGGGGTACAGCCTGCAGAGAGCGGGGAATATTCCGGGATTTGTTACGGTATTGGATACCGGAAGGGAAGGCCCCGAGGTTTTGGTGCTGGGAGAGCTGGATTCCCTCTTATGTCCCGATCATCCCGATGCCGACCCCGAAACGGGCGCGGTTCATTGCTGCGGCCACAGTGCTCAGTGTGCGGCGCTTCTGGGGATCGCGGCGGCCTTGAAGGAGCCGGGAATTTTGGATGATCTTTGCGGAAGAATCCGCCTTTGCGCCGTTCCGGCGGAGGAATTGATCGAGATCGAATATCGCTCGGAATTGATCCGCCAAGGGGTGATTCACTTTATGGGCGGCAAGAGCGAATTTTTGTATCGGGGGTTGTTTGACGGGGTGGATCTTGCCTTTATGGTCCATACCACTTCGGGAAAGAATTTTGACGTCAGCCGCGGTGCCGTGGGCTGTATCGCCAAGCGCATTGAATATCAGGGGGTCTCTGCCCACGCGGGCGGCTCCCCTTGGATGGGCTGTAATGCGCTGTATGCCGCAACCGCCGGTTTGGGGGCGGTCAATTCCATTCGGGAAACCTTTGCCGAGCGGGATCTGATCCGCGTTCATCCCATCATTACCCACGGCGGAAAGGCTGTGAATGCCATCCCCGACAGCGTGGTGCTGGAAAGCTACGTCCGCGGAAGCAGCTTTGAGGCCATACGCAGTGCCAATCGCAAGGTCAACCGCGCTCTGTGCGGCGGAGCCTTGTCCTTGGGAGCAAACGTTGCCATTCGGGATATTTCGGGCTATGCTCCCTTAAAAAACGATAACGGGATGATCGAGCTTGCCAAGGATGCCGCCATGGCCGCTTTGGGAGAAGAATTGGAGATCAACGAGCGGATCGGCACGGGCAGCACCGATATGGGAGATCTGTCCTGTCTGATGCCCGTGATCCATCCCCACGCGCCGGGTGCTGTGGGAAAAAGCCACGGCTCGGATTACTTTGTGAAGGATCCGGAAAGAGCCTGCGTTTCCTCCGCCAAGTGGCAATTGGGAATGCTGGTGCTCCTTTTGAAAAACGGTGCCGAGCGTGCTCGGAAAATCAAGGCGGATTACGTACCCCGCTTTGAATCCAAGGAGGCGTATTTCGATTACGTTCGGTCTATGAACTGCGACGGGAATCGCATCGAATATGATGCAGACGGCATGGCTCACGTACGTCTGTAACGGAAAGGTGAAAAAATGACAACGGATCTTTTTGGTGAAAATCGCTATCGGGTGGGGCTTCATTTGCACACAACCCGCTCGGACGGAAGACTCTCGGTGGAGGAGGCGGCCTACCATTATCGCTCTGCGGGGTTTGACGCCGTCGCCGTTACCGATCATTGGCGGTATTTCGAGGGAGGCTCCTATGAGGGGCTGACGCTGATTTCGGGCTGTGAATATAACCTCGGTCGCCACGATACCATCAGCGGTGTGATGCACATTTTGGGCTTGGGAATGAAAAAGGATCCGAATCTTTCGCGGGAAGGGGCGGATGCCCCCACCGTGCTGGAGGGGATTCGCGCCGCAGGTGGCCTTGCGGTGCTGGCCCATCCCGCTTGGTCCTTGAATACGCCCGAGGAGGTCTGTGCCCTGGAGGGGATCGATCTTGTGGAAATTTATAATACCGTTTCGGGAGTGGGGCAGAGCAGCCGTCCGTATTCGGGGTATTTTGCGGATCTTTTGGCCAATCGCGGCGTTTTTTATCCTCTGATCGCCACCGACGATGCGCATTTTTACAGAGGCGAGGACGAATGCAAATCCTTTGTATCGGTTAAGGCTGAAAACGCCTCCGCCGAGGCTCTGCTTGCAGGCATCCGCCGCGGGGATTTTTTTGCCAGCCAAGGGCCCGAGCTTTTCGTTTGGCGGGAGGGAAATGAGATCGCGGTGCGTTGCAGTGAATGCTGCAGCATCGATTTTCTCAGCAACACCTCCTATGCCAAGGATAAAATGCTGCGGGGAGAAAATCTGCGGGAAGGGCGCTATACCGTCAAGGAATGGGAAAAATGGGTCCGCGTGGAGGTGTGCGACAAAATGGGGCGCTACGCCTGGAGCAGTGCCATTGTGCTGTGAAAAATGCAGGAATCGGTCGAAAATGAGGCCGATTCCTTGCTTGAAATCAGGCTTTTTTTGGAAAATGCGTCAATATCCTTGACAAAACCGAAGAAAAATGGTTCAATAGTGTGGATCGGTTCTGCGATCGAAATTTCGATTTATGATATTTTTGAGAGAGGGTTTGTATGAGTAGCGACAGTATACCTTTATGGTGCATTTTTTTTGTTTGTGTGATTGGTGGCGCCTATTTTGCTGCAACGGAGAGCTCCTTTTCTGCGGTCAATAAGATCAAGATCAAGACCTTGGCAGAGGACGGAAACCGAAAAGCAAAGGGCGTTTTGTTTGTTTTGGGGCATTTTGAAAAAGCTCTGACGACGCTTTTGGTGGGAAACAACGTAACGAAAATCGCAGGGGCGGCGGTGTTTACCATCCTGGCTACGGACATTTTCCGTGAAGAGTGGGGAGCCTCGGAATCCTTTTTGAATTCCTTTGCCTTTTCCATTCTTTGCTCGGCTCTCAGCACGGTGATCATTTTCCTTTTCAGCGAAATGATCCCCAAAAGCTTTGCCAATGACAGAAGCGAAACGGTTTCGCTGTTCTTCCAGTCCTCCCTTCGCTTTTTGATGAAGGTGATGACACCCTTTACTTTGTTTTTCAATCTGATTTCCAATTGGGTCTCCCGCGTGTTTTCCAAGAACGGAGATACCCCTTCCATCACCGAGGATGAATTGACGGAATTGATCGTCACCGCCGAGGAGGAGGGCGTTGTGGATGAGGAGCAGGGCGATATGCTCAAATCCGCCATTGAATTTTCCAAGATCACCGTTTCCGATATTATGACCATGGAAAAGGATATCGATTTTATCAAGATCGACGATCCCACCGAGGTGATCCTTGATAAGATCCGCGACACCAACCATTCCCGTCTTCCCGTAAAGGCCGCGGGATCCGATCGCATTTTGGGAATTCTCCGCACCCGTGCCTTTTTGATGGAGCACCGCAGAAATCCCGAGGTGAAATTGCGTTCGGTGATGTCGGCTCCTTATACCGTACGGGAAAACGCCAAGATCGACCTTTTGTTGAACGATATGCGCCAGCACAAATTGCAAATGGCCGTGGTGCTGGACGATAGCAAGAAGACCGTGGGGCTGGTTACCATTGAGGATATTTTGGAGGAATTGGTGGGCGAGATCTTCGATGAAGAAGATGAATTCGACCGCGATTTCCAAAATCTCGGCGGAAACAAATACCTGGTCAATACCCATATGCTGGTTTCCGAGGTCTATGAGAGAATGGGTCTGCCTCCCGTCTCGCCCGCTGTGGCCTCCAAGCCTTTGCTTTCCTTTATGCTGGAGACTGTAGGTCACCTGATGGAGGAAAACGAAAGCTTTTTGCACGGCAATCTGGAATTTGTCTGTGAAACGGTCCGTGACGGCCGTATGGAGCAGGTGATCGTTCATATTATGGACGAGGAGGACATTGCCGCCTATCAAGCCGCCAAGTCCGGAGAGGAGGTGGCGGTATGAGCCTTCAACAGCACTTTGCCGAAATGTGGTGGGCATACGTTGTCATCTTCGTGATGGTTTGCCTCTCGGCGTATTTCTCCGCCTCCGAGATCGCCTTCAACACCTGCAATAAAATGAGATTGCGTATGGCATCGGACAAGGGAAGCAAAACGGCCAAGCTTGCCTTTGACATTACCGAAAAATTTACCACGGCTCTGTCGGCCATTCTCATCGGCAACAACCTTGCCAACATCGCCGTTTCCACCTGCAGTACCCTGATCGTGATGAACCTGTTTCGGGATAACGTGGCTTTGGCCTCCACGATCGTGACCATTCTCATTACGGTGATCATTCTCATCTTCGGCGAGATCGTTCCCAAGATCCTTTCCAAGCAGAATGCCGACGTGGTGGTTCATCTCATTGCCATTCCCACTCGGATCCTGACCATTTTGCTGAGCCCCTTTGTGTTCATCGTGATGATGCTTCTTTTCGTTCTTCGGAAAATGTGGGGAAGCGATCGGAAAAACGACGAGCCCACGGTGACTGAGGAGGAGCTTTCCTCCATCATCGAGACCGTAGAGGAGGAGGGCGTTCTTTCCGAAGAGCAGGGAGAGCTTCTTCAGTCTACGCTGGAATTTCGCGATATTACCATCGAAAAGATTATGACCCCCCGAATCAACGTCACCGCGCTGGATATCAACGACGATGCCAAGAGCTGTGAATTGCTTTCGGATCTTGCCCAGTATTCCCGTCTGCCCGTGTATGAGGACAGCGTGGATAACATCGTGGGAATCCTTTCCCTGACCCGTTATTACAAGGCTACTATGGAGGATCCCAAGCCCGATATCCGTTCCCTTCTGCTTCCTACCTGCAAGTTCCATAAAACCATGAAGCTGCCTGCCGCTTTGGCGAAGCTTCGGGAAGCCAAAATGCATTTGGCAGTGGTGATCGATGAGTTTGGAGGCACCCTGGGCGTTGTCACCATGGAGGATATCTTGGAGGAATTGGTGGGTGATATTTGGGACGATACCGACGTCATCGTCAGTGATTGTCTGCCCACGGGCGAAAATACCTATGAGGTCTCCGGTGATATGAGCATTGACGATTTCTTTGAGGAGATCGAATTCAATAAGCCCGAAAGCTTCAGCTGTGAATATTCTACCATGGGCGGCTGGGCGGTGGAAATGCTCAATGCCGATCCCCACGTGGGAGACAGCTACCGCTATGAAAACATTTTTGTGATCGTGGCGTCTATGAATGCCGAGTGCATTAACAAGCTTACGGTTCTGGTAGAGCCGAAAAAGGAAAGCGAGGAGCTTTCGTAAATCCGATTTGGCAGAGCCGCGACGGAAAATTCCGCCGCGGCTCTCTTTTTTTGTTGCAATTTTTTTCCTGCTGTGATATGATTACGGCAAAGAACAGGAAAGGAAAATGAATGCTCCGCTCGGGAGATTTTCCCGAAACGGTGTGCTTTTTACGGTTTGATGAGAAAAGATTATCATATGCACCCCAAGGCGCTGACCGCTCCCGAAAATTTCGATGCCTTTGTGCAAGCGGCCTTGGAACAGGGGATCGGCGAAATCTGTGTGACCGACCATATGCCCCTTTCGATATCCTCTGCCTCGGATCGTCTGCCGAAGGACGGCGTCGAAGCCTATTGCCGCGCGGTCAGAGAATTGGCTTTTCGCTATGAGGGAATCCTTCGCATTCGTCTGGGCATTGAGATCGATTATCACCCCTCTGTTTTGGATGAGGTGCAGGCGGTGCTGGAGAAGGGAAATTTCGATTACGTTTTGGCTTCCAGCCATATGCATTTGTTCGTGCGGGATTTTTCCCGCTATACCGCCTCTGATTTTGCCGCTGCCGCCATTGAAAATACCTACCGTGCGGTGGAGAGCGGCTTGTTTTCGGCGGTCTCTCATTTTGATATGTATCGTTTCGCCATCGAGAATCCAACCCGTTTCCCCTTGAAGGATGGCATTTATGACGTTTTGCGCCACGAGCGGGAGATTGCTCTTGTTCTGGATGAGATCCGAAAGCAAAAAATGTATTTGGAGATCAATCCTCACTTGGCCGAAAGCAAGGGAGATTTTTCCAAGATGTATCCCGAGGAGCCGATCGTTCAAATGGCAATGGAGCGCGGAATTTTGTTTTCCTACGGATCGGATGCTCATAAAGCAAAATCCGTCGGAGCGTATCTTTCGGAATTGGAGGCGCATCCTCTGTACGGCATCGCTCTGCGTCAGTGGGAGAAGGAATGAAAACGGTCGGTCAATTACGAGAAATTTTGGAGGGGGCTCACCGCTTAGATTCCCACGTCCATACGCATTTGTGCGACGGAAAGCCCGAAATGACCGTGGAGTCCATTGCCGCCCGTGCAAGGGAGATCGGCTTAGATACGGTGATCCTTACCCCCCATTTTCATAAGCAGGTGAGAGATGAGAGCGAAACGCTCTATACCGATACGGACGAGAGTATTTTCTTTGCTCTCAGAGAGGAAATCAACCATTATGAAAAGCAGTGCGGCGCGGTTCGCTTTTTGCTTTCCGCCGAGGTGGATATTCTCTCCGAGAAGGGAGATTTGAGCTTAAAGCTCTCCTTGAAGGGGGAGGAACAGCTGGATCTGGTTACCCCTACGATGAATTATCATCCTCTTCTTCCTTTAAGGTTTGTGCATTTGACCTACGGTAAAGATGTGGATCGCTTGCACGAAAGCGGGGAATACCAAGATGCCGCTCGTGCCATCGGCGGAGTGGAAAGGGTTTTGGAGTCGATGTATCAAACCCAGATCAATGCCATTCTTCATTGTCCGTACCCCGCAATGTTGGGACATTTCTTTGCTGCGCACAGCGTTCATCCTCAAAAATATACTTGGTTCAATGCAAAGAAGGAACATTTGCCTCTAATGAAGGAAGGGGCTATGGGCGTGATAGAGGCGTGCCGTAAAACCAAAAGTATGATGGATCTTACGGGAGTTCACTTGCAAAAAGGAGAGAGCGTGGCGGAGAGATGGCAAAAAAATGACTTTTTAACAGAGCTCCAAGCTACAGTGCTTTCCCATTGCAAAAGGGAGAAAATTTTGGCTCTTGCAGGGAGTGACGCCCATCGCTTGGAGGCGATCGGTCGGTCGGAAGCATATTACCGATTTCTTTTAAATCGGGTTTAATAGGCGGAAAGGAAGGAAAATGATGACAATTGAACAACGGATACAAAAAGTTGTTCTCGAAATGTTTCAACAAAACCGTATTGCGGGAATGAGCGTTGCGGTTACCGATCGCAAGCGGGTTTTGTTTGCCTCGGGATTCGGTGTGGACAGCGTGGAGCGTCCGCACATTTCCGCATCAGCAGAATCTGTTTATCGTATTGCTTCCATCACCAAAATGGTAACGGGCACCGTCTTGATGAAGCTTGCGGAGGAAAAACGCTTGGATTTGGACGTTCCCGTCAAGCAGTACGTTCCGTGGTTGGCCTTTTCCGATCCCGCCATTGCCCCCCGCATGACCCTGAGACATCTGCTGTCCCATACGGCGGGGCTCCCCGCGGAATATACCCCGAACGGCCCTCGGGATGAGGCGGCGCTGGAGCCGTCTTTGCGGGAGGCGCTGTTTGATCTGCCCTTCCACGCTTTGCCGGGGGAGAACGTCTATCTCTATTCCAATTGGGGGATCCGTCTGGCCTCCTTGGCGGCGGAAAAAATCACGGGAAGGCCTTTTTCCGAATTGGCTCGGGAATGGGTTCTGGAGCCCTTGGAGATGAATCTGACCACCTTTGATCTGCGTCAAGCGGCCACCTACCCTCTCAGCCTTCCCCACGAGGAGGATGAAGAGGGAAATCTGCGCGTGGTGCATTATATCAACGAAAATGCGGCGCGCTTGGCGGCAGGGGGATTGTATTCCAACGTGTTCGATCTTGCAAAATTTGCAAGATTCCTCTTGAATAACGGCAAAAACGATGGGGGAGAGACGGTACTGAAGCCTGAATCCGTGGCAATGATGCGCCGCCTTCACGCCGTTTCCGATGCATTCCGCGGAGACGGCTACGGTCTGACCACGGTTCTGCGAAAATACCGCGACCGCCATCTGATCGGTCATATGGGCAGTGCACCGCCTTATGCCCTTTCGCTGTTTTGCGATCCCCGATCGGGGTACGGTGTCATCACGTTGATGAATACTCAGCGGGATGAATTGCGCTACACCGTTCCCGAAACGGTTTTGGATCATCTGCTTTCCGAAATTTGCTGAGACCGCAAAAAAAGCCCTTGTTTTCCTCAAGCGGGAGGAGAACAGGGCTTTTCTTTTTATTCCTGCGGCGGCAGGTGGGAATATCCGTTTTTCAAGGCCTTGAGAACCACGTTGGTTCGGGTTCCCGAAACCCCGGGAAAGCTTTTGATGGTCCGGTGAATCTCCTCCAGCTGCTCGGAGGGAGCCAGGATCTTCAGCATAAAATCAAAATTTCCCGAAATGTAATAGCAAGAAACGATGCAATCGGTTTTTTCGACCATTTCCGTAAAGGCATCGTAATATTTGGGATGCTCCAAAGAGATCTCCATCAGGGCGGTGACGTCATTCCCGACGGCTTTTTGATCAATGATGGCGGTGTACCCCAAGATGACACCGTTTTGTTCCATTCGTCGGAGCCGCTCGGTCACCGTGGAGGTGCTGGTACCGATCTCTTCTCCGATTTGAGATACCTTGATTCGGGCGTTTTCCTTTAAGCGTTTCAGTATTTCCATATCGTGGCGGCTGAGCTTGATCATACGGTAACCTCTCTTTTTCGGATGAAATCAGTATATCACGCTTTTGTTTTTTTCGTCAAGTTTTTTTTGAAAAAAAAGAAAATAGCAAAAGAAATTCAAGGTTTTTTGGAAAATACCGAAGAAATTTTTGTTTTTCAGAGTTTTTCAGAAAAAGGAATGGTTCTTTCTCTTGCGGCATACACTCCAAAAAACGGAAAAGAGGAATGAGCTTGGGATCACTTTGGGAAAAAATATCGGAGCTGGTCTGGCAAGGGGCATTGCTTCCGTGCGTTGTGCTTGGCGGGATTTACTTTACGGTTCAAACCCGCGGTCTGCAAATCACGCACTTTTTTCACGCCATCGGGCAGACCTTGGGGAGGGCATTTCAAAAAGGAGAAAAGGGGGAGGGAGGGGTCACCCCCTTTCAAGCACTTTGTACCGCCTTGGCAGGCACCGTGGGAACGGGAAGCATCGTCGGCACCTGCCAAGCGCTTTCCTTGGGAGGACCGGGAGCGGTGTTTTGGCTTTGGATCGCTTCCTTTTTCGGAATGATCATCAAATTCTTTGAGGTGACCCTGGCGGTGCATTACCGCCGCAAAGGCCAAAACGGAGAATGGCTCGGCGGCCCGATGTATTACATATTGGACGGTATGGGAAAAAGATTCAAGCCCCTTGCCGCTCTCTTTGCCTTGTTTGCCCTGGCAGCCTCTGTGGGAATGGGAAATATGGCCCAGTCCAACAGCATCGCCTTCAGTGTTCGCAGTACCGTTAGCGCTCTTTTCAATGCCGAGCCCCGTTCTTGGCTTGAAATTGCGGTGGCGGCGGTTTTGGTTCTGCTTTTGTGCCTGTTTTTGTTTGGAGGAATTCGTCGCTTGGGACAGGTAACGGAGCTTTTGATCCCCTTTGCCTCGCTTTTTTTCGTGATCCTTTCGCTGTACGTGCTGTGGTCACGGCGCAGTGCCCTTCCGAGTGTCTTACACTTGATCCTCTCTTCCGCCTTCAGCTCCAGGGCGCTTTTGGGGGCAAGCGGAGGCATTGCCGTTCGCAGTGCCGTTGTCTGGGGCTTGAAGCGAAGTGCCTTTTCCAACGAAGCAGGCTTAGGATCGGCCGCCATTGCCCACGCCACCGCCATCACCGATCACCCCGTTCGGCAAGGCTTTTTCGGTGTTTTCGAGGTGTTTGCGGATACGCAGGTGGTCTGCCTTGTAACCGCTCTTTCGGTTTTGGCGGCCGTCCCCACGGAACGGATCTTCTCCCATTCCTCTCCCGATTCCACCTTGATTACCGAAGCCTTTTCCCGCGTGTTCGGAGAAAAATTTGCCGTTTTGTTCATCGGAATTTCCTTGACCTTGTTTGCCTTTTCCACTCTTCTCGGGTGGTCGCTCTACGGCTCCCGTTGCGCTCGTTTTCTCTTCGGAGCTGCGGCCGATGGAATTTATCGCTTCCTCTTCGTCTGTTTTGCCGCCTTGGGTACTTGTCTTTCCGTAAAACCGATCTGGGAGCTTTCCGACGTATTGAATGCCTTGATGGCCATTCCGAATTTTATTGCACTGTTTTGCCTCTCCAAGCAAGTGGTTTTTTTGGTTCGGGATTATTTTCTCAAAGAAAAATCGAAAAAAAGAGAGGGATTTCAAAAAAAGAATCGGAAAAAGGTTTGACAGCGAGCGTTTTCTGTGATAAAATTCTCTCGTTGGGCGAAGCGTTTGATCTTTTCCCGATTTTGTGCGACTGCATTTCACCATCGGCCTTGCAAAAGCCGTGCAAAATTCAAACACAAGTTAATACGGAGACGTATCGAAGTGGTCATAACGGGGCTGACTCGAAATCTTCTTCGCTAAACGGAAGTCTATCTTCTAAAAAGCCTTTAATCATGCGGTTTTCGGGCATCTGCCCATCGCCGCATCATCCAGAGTTCTAACGAGAATTCTAATACAACTGAATATTTGCGTTAATACTCCTTCGGGAGTTTAACATATACGGAGACGTATCGAAGTGGTCATAACGGGGCTGACTCGAAATCAGTTAGGGAGCAATCCCCCGCGAGTTCGAATCTCGCCGTCTCCGCCAAA
>JAFWBD010000009.1 GCA_017507325.1 Clostridia bacterium
GCAGGCTCCTTCCACCACTTCGTGGTCCCCCTCCCTCTCGGATGGAGGCCTCGCTATGCCGCCGCTTTTGGCAACAGAAATGGGTTGTTGGTTGAGATTTTGGTTTAAACGATATGGAAGATAGAATAATGTGAAAAAGCCAATCTACGCCTCGCGGATGGAGGCATAATTGTGCCACGGCTTTGGTTTATAGAAATAAGTCTTGGGTTGCACCCCATTTTATCCACAAAGTTGGTGCGCGATATCTTCACCTTATCAATAACTTTTTAGTCGCGCAGGCTCCTTCCACCACTTCGTGGTCCCCCTCCCTCTCGGGTGGAGGCCTCGCTATGTCGCCGCTTTTGGCAACAGAAATGGGTTGTTGGTTGAGATTTCGATTCAGGTGATATGGAAGACAGAATTTGGTAGAAAACGCTTTCCGTCTCGGATGGAGGCATGATTGCGCCCCGCTTTTGATAATAGAAATGGGCTTTGGTTAAAATCCTGATCAAGGCAATACGGAAGATAGAACAATGTAGAAAAGCCGATTTGCGCGATAGTGGGCGGGCGATAGAATTCATCTCCCATCGTAGGGCGCGGGGGGCGACGAAATTCGTCTTGCTTTGTAGGGGACTTTTGAAAAAGTCCCCTACACCCCCAAAACTTTCAGAATCAAAAATATAAAAGGATATTGCTGTCCCTTGCTGTTGTAAAAACCACCGCCACCACCCATTTCATCGGGTTTCGTCGGGGCGATGCACTCTTCGCCCGCAATCTCGGTGAAAATTTCATCCAAACCCCGTTTCTATTGGCAAAAGCGGTGGCACAATGAGGCCTCCATCCGAGAGGGAGGGGGACCGCTTGCGGTGGAAGGAGCCTGCGCGACCTAAAAATTATCGATAAAGTACGGATATCGCGCACCAATTTTGGATCAATTCGGATTTCCGCCACCACCCATTTCATCGGGTTTCGTTGGGGCGATGCACTCTTCGCACGCAATCTCGGGAAAAACCACCGCCACCACCCATTTCATCATCAAAAGCGGTGGCTTTGAGCAGGGTGCACAAAGGAGAAAGGCGTTTTTTGGATAAGTTCTACAAAAAATGTAAAAAGTGGAATGAAACGGTTGACAAACGGAGCCCTTGCCGTTACAATGGAATCAGAGGACGAAAAAGTGTAAAGAGGAAACGGCGAAAAAGCAAATTCGGAATCAGAAAGTGGATGCAAAAAAGAAAGGGTGGATCGCAATGGCAAGAATAGTGAGATTGCAATGGAATATCATCTTATCTTGCGCTGCGCGGTTCGAAAGAGAAGGCAGGGCCAAAATCCCTTTTCTCAATATTGGATAAACAAAAAACGGATCGCACGGCAGGAAACAAGGACTTTCCCACCGATGCGATTTTTTTATTCACAAATATGAAAAAGGAGGAGGAACCTTATGAAAAAATTCCTATCTTTGATGTTGGTATTGGCATTGGGTTGCGGGACGCTTTCCTTTGCGGGCTGTGACGGAGATTTGCCCACGGGCGAGACGGGGGAAAATGTGACTCTGACCGAGACCGAAGGCCAAACGCCCAATCCTTCGGAAAAAAGCTACTATATTGAGCTATCTGAAAACCCGATTTTGGAGGGGATGGAGTCCTTTGAGATGGAGGAATTTTTAGAGGCTCTCCAGCCGTACGCTGACATTAATATTGCGAGAAGGGTGAATCAGCTTTGCGGAGACTATATCTTTTATCAGGATCCGGAAGAACACTGTAATTTGTATTACCAAAGCAGGAAAAATCCCATGGAAAAGGGAATCCCTCTCAGCTTTGACGGCTCCTCCAAGATTGCCGGGAAATCGCTGAATGATCTGTACGTGCATTTCTTTTTGGTCGATCCGATTTTGACCCGTGAAAACGGGGGTGTTCCCGTGCTCCATTTAATGGTAAGCGAGGAACGTTATGGAGAATTTGCTTATTTGGTTCGTTTTGACGTCAAAACGCAGGAATTGACCCTGCTCTACGACAGCAGCACTTTGTCCTATGGAAAATTTTACTTGTATGGGGATCGCTTGTATTTCTTTGAAAAAAATGACGAAGGAAGATTGGTTTTAAAAAGCATCAAAACCGATGGCAGTGACTTTCGGGTGGCGAATGCGAATTATCATGAGGACAAAAGCAGGATATCCGACGTGATCGACGTGGAAGGCGGGCGGATCTATTATGAGAACTACTGCGAATTGCACTCCTGCGCTTTGGATCTGAGCGATGACCGCCTTGAAATGACCATGAAGGGGAGCGTGTTGGTGGGGGAGCGCATTTCGAATGGGTATTTGTATTTTACTACGGCAAAAGCGCAGTACCGGCAGGCGGGGGATTTTTCAATTCCTTGCAAGGATTATATCCGAGCCCCCCTTTCGGATCTGACAGACCAAAAAATTGTACTGGAGGGGGTCGGCTTGAACCTCCCGGATGACGGGGGCGACCGAATCTTTTTTAAAAAGCCGGAGGACGTTCTTCCCTCGGTCACGGCGGCGGTATCTTATGCTTTTCGCACGGTATACTGCCTGGATCTGAACACCGGCACAGAGCGGGCGATTTTCACCCAAGAGGAGGAGCGGGGACGGGGCGCCGCCATTACGCTTTGCGCTGCTTCTTCCCGAGAAATCATTTTCCGCTTGATCCGAGCCAATTACAGGCTCGAATACGTAACGATCACTCTTTGAATTGCAAATATGAAAAAGGAGGAACCTTATGAAAAAATTCTTATCTTTGATGTTGGTATTGGCATTGGTTTGCGGGATGCTTTCCTTTGCGGGCTGTGACGGAGATTTGCCCACGGACGAGGAAATTTACCCCGGTTTCACAAGCCTTCCCCAAGGGGAGATTCCCAATATGCCGGAATATCTGGAGGGACGCCAAGGGAAGGGGATCGTGTACGGAGATTATTTGATCTTTGCCAATCACACCGAGAATACGCTTGTCTTTCAGCTCCTTTCCAACCCCATGCCCAAGGGCGTTCCCGTGGCCTTTGATGCCTTGGCCAAAAAAGAGGAGAATCCTTTTTTCAACGCAAGAATCGAGCCTTTTCTCGTTGATCCGATTGCCTCTGCGAAAAACGGAGGGGTTCCCGTGATCCTGTTCGTGGGCTATGTGGATGACACCAGCAATATCATGAATTCCATTCGCCATTACCGCCTTTTGTCCTTTAATATGAAGACTCAGAAAACGTCGGTTCTGATCGATCACGTTCCCGACCGCATCAACCATTTGCTTTGCTATCGGGACCGATTGTATTTTGAAACGAGCGGCGGGGATCGGGGAAGCATTTTGTATAGCCTCAAATCCGACGGAAGCGACGTTCAGATGATGGAAAACCACGAGAAGGAACGGCGGCATATCACGTATGCCGCCGACGGAAGACTGTATTATATGGCGGACAACGTTTTTCTCTATTCCTGCAAGACGGATTTTTCGGATATTCAAGCCCACGGCGAGGTGGAAACCGGGATGCGCTTGATGGTGCACGACGGGTATTTGTATTTCCCCGAAAAGCAGGAGGCAAAGGAGTTTAACGGAACCCGCCTGACCACGTATCACTATTACCGCGCCCCCCTTTCGGATCCGTCAAAAAAGGAATTGGTGCTGGAGCATATTTATCCTGCGGGGGGACCGCAGGGAACGCTCATACCCATTTTTAAGGGCACGGATCTCGGGCTGGATGAAAAGGGGAAAAAGTGCTTTCGGGCGATGTATCTGTTTGATGCGGCAAGCGGAGCGGTGAAAACGGTGTATTCGGGAGAGCGTGCATATTCCTCTCTGATCTTTGCCTGCACCGATCGGGTTGCCCTGTGGGACGACCGCAGCGGAGAAACGGATATTACCTATCTGACGGATTTTAGCGGGAAGGAGCCCGTTATGATCGTGACCGATATCCCCGCCTCCTCCGAAGAATAAGGAGCCTTACCTCCCCGCGATCCCGCCGCAGCGGAAGGCTCCCCTGTGTAAGGGGAGCTGTCGGCGAAGCTGACTGAGGGGTTGTTCAAAGATGATATCAAATGAATTTGAAAAGGTTTGAATTTTTACTGAAGATTTCAGAAGTTTTATTCTACGTTTTCTTTTGCATTTTATATTCTTTTCTTAGTTTATAGAAATAAGTCTTGGGTTGCACCCCATTTTATCCACAAAGTCTGTGCGCGATATCCGTACTTTATCGATAAGAATTCGCTCGCGCAGGCTCCTTCCACCACTTCGTGGTCCCCCTCCCTCTCGGATGGAGGCTTTACGGGGCCGCCGCTTTTGGCAACAGAAATAAGCAGTGGATGAAATTTTCGCCGAGATGAAAATGAATCTCAATGCCAAAAAAGCACCCGTGCCTTTTTCGCAGATTTTCGACGGCAGGTACCCGATTTTTCCGAGCCGAATGGCGATGGGAAAATCACGGTGGGGGCGTGGAACGGGGGACGGCCCC
>JAFWBD010000010.1 GCA_017507325.1 Clostridia bacterium
GATGGTGATGGGAAGACGGGTATTGTCTGCACGGAAGATGGTCTTCGCTCCGAAGAGAAGTCCGTCTGCCGCTTTGACAGCCTGATCTGCGGTTGCGGTGATCTCAATGACGAGCTCATCCCCTGCAGCCCAGGTCTTGGTGGCAGCATCATCGATGGCTGCCTGGAGATTGGCGTACTGTGTTCCGTCAACCGTCCATTTGGTTTCGGTTGCCGCACTGGCACCGAAGATCATAACGCCTGCTACGCAGGAAACCAAGAGAGCCAGTACAAGACAAATCGAAAGCACTTTTTTGTTTTGCATGGATTTTTCCTCCTATAAATTTTGCATATCGGCCTCAAAGTTTCGTTTGGAGACCTATACATATTTATTTTACATTTGTTTCACAGCAATGTCAAGTCTTTTTCAAAATTCAAATAATCATTTTGCACAAATTTTTCGTTGTTTTCTTAGTGATCTTGCCAGAATCGGGGGATTCCCAAAAAAGAAAAGAGCCGAGAAAAAGCTCTCGGCTCTGCCTTCAGCCCCGTATCGGGACTTGATCCCAACTTATACGCGTTCCACCTTGCCGCTTCTCAAGCAATGAGCGCAAACGTAAACGCGGGTGTGGGAACCGTTCACAACGGCTCTTACCTTCTTCACATTGGGTTTCCATGCGTGGTTGGTTCTTCTGTGGGAATGGGATACTCTCTGGCCGAAAGATACACCCTTTCCGCAAATTTCACACTTTGCCATTTTCAATTACCTCCAAAGCGCTCTCGCGCTTAACATCAATACATTATTCTGCAGTTGCAGTTTCTGCAGTCTCATTCTCCGCGGTTTCGGCGGTTTGGGTTTCAACCGTAGCATTCTGCGAGCTTCCGGAATTGCTGCTTGATCCGGAACCGGACAGATCATTGTTGCTGACAACGCTCTGAAGCACGTATACAAGCAGAACGAATACCACAAAAATAATCGAAACGATCGTGGTTGCCTTAGAAAGGACGCGGTCAATGGTCTTTCCCTTGGTCTTGCCGAAAAAGGTTTCCGCACCGCCGGCAATGGTACCGGAGAGGTGGCTGTCTTTTCCGCTTTGCATCAGAACGGCAACTACCAAAAAGATTGCCATCAGAATCATCAGGGTGCAAAGGATCGTAATTACTACTTCCATTTTCCTACTCCTTCGATGGAATTAATCGCTGATATAAGGAAGGATTGCGATTTGGCGGGCACGCTTGATTGCAGTGGTCAACTCTCTCTGATGCTTGGCACAAGTGCCGGTGACTCTTCTGGGAAGAATCTTGGAGCGCTCGGAAACGAACTTGCGGAGCTTTGCAGCATCCTTGTAATCGATCTGAGCTACTTTTTCAGCGCAAAATGCGCAAACTTTTTTCTTTCTTTTGGGGCGGAACGCCTTTTGTTCTTTATCCATTTCTCTTTCCTCCGTAATTGATTGGTTTAAAAGGGAAGGTCGTCGTCCGTGCTCATTTCTTCAAAGGCAACGTCCTTCGGGCCTGCTCCGTAGGGAGCGGGGGTTGCGCCGGCGACCGGTGCGGAGCCATCACTCTTTCTTTCCACAAACTGAGCCTCATCGGCCACAACCTCGGTGGCATATCTCTTTTGTCCGTTCTGATCGGTCCAGGATCTGGACTGGAGAGAACCGACAATCAGGATGCTCTTGCCCTTTTGGAAATACTTGGTGATAAACTCAGCCGTGTTGCGCCAAGCAACGATGGTGATAAAATCAGCCTGCTGAGTGTTTTCGGAGTTTCGGGAAGCATATCTTCTGCTTACCGCAATGCTGAACGTGGTAACGGAGATGCCGTTGGGGGTTTGCTTCAACTCCGGATCGGCCGTTAAATTGCCGATGAGAATGACCTTGTTAAAAGAAGCCATATTCCGTTACCTTACGCATCCATGCGAATGGTCATGGAACGAAGAATCCCCTCGGTGATCTTGAAAACTCTTTCAAGCTCTGCGGGAAATTCGCGCTCGGCGGTATACTGTGCAACAACATAGTATCCGTCGTTCACGTCCTCGATGGGGTATGCAAGTCTTCTCTTGCCCCATTCATCGACGTTTTCTACGGTTGCGTTCTTTTCGATCATACCCTTGAATTTAGCGACGAGTTCCTGAACCTTCTCTTCGCCAAGCTCGGTATTCACGATGAAAACGGTTTCGTATTTGCCCTTCAGATTTTCCATAATGTTTACCTCCTTTTGGACATAAGGCTTCTCCTCAGAGAAGCAAGAGGCACGGCATAAACAAATTTACCGTGACATACCAAATGATTATACACGGGAATTCACTTTTTGTCAAGTGCTTTTCAAAGAAAATCGGCAGAGAATTCAATCTCTGCCGAAATTTTTCTTTCCCCGTCCGAATACGGTCAGGGCTTGTAAAAGCGGTGACCCTGAATCTCGCAAATTGCGGTCAGAGCAGTATCAAACCAATTCCCTTCCCCAACGATATAGGGATTGCAAAAATACACCGCGCCCTGCGCAAAATCGGGAGAGGTACCGCTGAGAACCCAATCCACGGCGTTTCTCGTTACCTGAGAGGGCACCCAATCGGGAGAGCGGTTTTCATACCAAGGCATCACGTCGAACTGATGGGGCGCCATCAAGACGTCACGCACGGTGAAGGGGAATCTCTGTCCCTGCACGCGATTCATCACCACCTGGGCAATCAGGCTCTTGTGCTCAAGAGACCCGTTTCGCGTTTCGTGGTCCACACAGAACAGCAGCATATCGTATTCCTCGGCCGTGAGGGTATAGCGAATGTCAAATTTTCCCAATTCCTCGGGAGCGACCTTGCCCGCCAAAACCAGGTTGGAAAGAGTGATGGGGGTCCAATTCTGCTCCACGGAAAGGGCAGCGCCGTAAAGAGAAGCAGCAAAGGATCCACCGATCACGCCGGAAATATCGGCGGGATCCGTATTCAATTCATCCTCCTCAGGATCGGGAAAGCGTTTGGCATCGGTGGCATTTTGCGCCAAATCCGCCACCGATTCGGTTTCGTCTTCCGATTCCGTTTCAGCTCGGGTTTCGGAGACGGTTTCTCCCGTGGGCTCCAGCGCCGCGGCGCTTGTGACAATAAAGGGAGCCGCAGACGGCATTCGAAGGCTTACTGACAAAACCGCAAGGATGACGGATATGAGAGCAAGTTTTTTCTTCATACAAAGCTCCTACTTTGATTCTGTTTACACGTTCGCTGTTTTCATTCAAAAGCAGTGGGGATTATAAATCAAGGAAAATCTTTTTGTCAATATTGTTTACTTATTTTTTCTTTTTTCGAAACATTTCGTTCATTTTCCGAAGAAAGAGGCTTCGTTTCGAAATTCTTCTCGGGAATTTCTATTTTCTTACATTATTATATTATCCAAAAATCGGAAAGTTTCCGTCTCTTTCCGAAAAAAAATCAGCGGAAACGAATTTCCGCTGATAAAATTTACATTTTCTTCACTTTTTCATTTCCAAAATCGTCACGCCGCCATCCCCTTCTCCGTACAGACCGAGACGGTAGGAGCGAATTCTTCCATCTCCCTTAAAACAGCGCCAAAGGCCGCTTTTTAAGGCGCCCGTTCCCTTTCCGTGGATCACGGTAACGCTTTCGAAGCCCGTGAGGATCACGTCGTCCAAGTACTTATCGATCACAAACCAAGCGTCGTCGGTGATCATTCCCCTGACGTCAATGGAATTGGTGATATGAGAGCGGGGAGAAGAGGAAACACTCCCCTTCTTTTTTTCTTTTCGGATGCTTTTCAGACCCGTGATCAAGCGCAGGGAGGAGACGGGAACCTTCATGCGGAGATTGCCCGTAAGAACCGTAGCCTCGGAGCCGGAAAGCTTTTCGACGACTCCCTCCTTGCCCACGGTGGCAACCAACACCCGATCACCCGTTTTCAAGGGACGAGGCAGGGTATAATCCTCTCCCTTTTCCTCGGCACGAACCATTTTCTCGGACATATCGTTTTCCGCGCCGCGAAGCGTGAGGCGAAGCTTTCTTCTTTCCTCCTCCAGATCGGCTTGTGCCCGATCGTGCAGAGCCTTTTTCTGCATTTCCTCCAGCTTTTCAAAGGTGGAATCGGAAAGGGCGCGGGCGCTTTTCACCAAGCGGAGCGCTTCTTTTTTGGCTCTTTCCAATTCCTTTTCCGCACCGCTCAAAAGCCCTTCCCTCTCCTTGAGGGTATTCTCGCGCATGGCCTCAGCCTCCGCCAAAAGGCGCTGAGCCTCTGCGCGGTCCTTCTCCATTCGGACTCGCTCCTCCTCCAGCTTTCCCACAACGGATTCAAAACGGCGATTTTCCGATTTGATCAGGATCTCGGCTTTTTGAATGATGGCTTGGGGCAATCCCAAGCGGGATGAGATCAGAAACGCATTGGAACGGCCCGGGGTTCCGATGATCAGCCGATAGGTGGGCTTGAGGGTTTGGATATCGAACTCGCAGGAGGCGTTTTCCACGCCCTCGGTTTCCAGGGCATAGGTTTTCAATTCCGCATAGTGTGTGGTGGCGGCACAGCGCATTCCCCGTGCACGCACGTGCTCCAAAATCGCTTCCGCCAAGGCCGCGCCCTCCACGGGATCGGTTCCGCTCCCCAATTCGTCAAAAAGAAGCAGAGAGCCGGGGCAAGCATTCTCCAACATGGAAATGATATTGACCACGTGGGAGGAGAAGGTGGAAAGAGATTGCTCTATGCTCTGCTCGTCTCCGATATCCGCCAAAACGTCGGGATAGACGGGGAAGGTGGCCTCCTCGGCGGGAACCTGCAGGCCCGTTTGCGCCATCATAGACAAGAGCCCCATGGTTTTCAGGGTAACGGTCTTACCGCCGGTGTTGGGGCCCGTGATCACCAAGGTATCAAAGGATTTGCCCAAGGAAAGCGAAATGGGCACCGCTTTTTTGGGATCCAAAAGGGGATGACGGGCGCGGTTTAAAATCAAGTGACCGCTGCGGGAAACCGTGGGCTCCGCTCCGTCCATTTCCGCCGCCAATTCCGCCTTGGCAAAGACCACCGAAATTTCCACGATGTTGTAAAAATTCAGCGCCAAGGAATCCGCCACGGCGGCAACCTGACGGGAAAGGGACAGAAGGATCCGCTCGATCTCTTCTCTCTCCTCTCCTTCCAGCACCTTGATCTGATTGTTCAATTCCACCACGGAAAGGGGTTCGATGAACACCGTTGCTCCGCTGGAGCTGGTATCGTGGATCAAGCCGCGGATTTCGTTCTTATATTCGCTTTTTACGGGGATCACAAAGCGGGAATTGCGGAAGGTAATGATGTTTTCCTGCAAAAAGTTCCCGTAGGCACCGGAAATATAATGCTGCAGCTGATCGCGGATCTTAGCCGAGCAGGAGGTTTTTTTTCGGCGGATGCTGTGGAGCTCGGGGGTGGCATCATCGGCGATCGTATCCTCCGACACGATGCAGCGGCTGATCTCCCTTTCCACGGCGTTCTGAGGGATCAAGCGGGAAAACAAATGCCCGAATGCCCCATCCTCCCCCACCAGCCCTTCGCCGTAGCGACGGCTTTTTTCCACGCTCCGCAAAAGGGAGGCTACCCGAAGAAGCTCCGCGGGATTCAAAACCGCACCCTTTTCGGCACGGTCCAAAATATCGGGAACGGAAGGGTGAGCCGAAAGAGGAGGCGTTCCCTTCACAGCGGCAATTCTGCGGGCGGCGGCAGTTTCCTTCTGCAGAAAAACAACCCGCTCCGCATCCGTCTCGGGACGGAGGGTCAGAATTTTTTCTCTTCCCGCCTCCACAACGCAGTGCATGGCCAGCTGCTCTAAGATCTTATCATATTCCAATACCGTTAATGATTTTTCAAAGGGTTTCATTCTTTTCTTCCTTATTATTTGCCTTATTCTCTTCTTCCGATACGGCTTCCATTGGGGCAAGGCCGCAAATTTCACGGTAAAAATCCAAGGTTGCGTATTTTCGCTCCATTTGATGCAGTAAGAATTTTTCCGCAAGGCGCGAAAACTCCTTCAGCAAGGAAGGAGGGACCTTGAGAGCATAGGCCTTTTCCTCACCGCTTTCCAGGCTGTGGCGACAAAGTCGGATCAAGGCGGGAGAAACACGGATATAATTGGCATCCGCCGAGGAAAGGCAGTCTCTGCAGACCAAATCCCCCTCCAAAAAGCGGAAAAACAGCGTTTCTTCGCCATCGCTTCCCTTTTCGCACTGAGAACAGCTCTCCAGTGAGGGCATCAGACCGTTGGCCGCCAAAAGGCGCATTTCAAAAACCGCCTTCACAAGATCTGTGGGGCGATCCTCCTTGGCAACCAGATACAAGGCATTCATTAAGAGATGCAAAACGCTTTTCCCCGTTTCCGCATCCCGTGCCGTATCCTCCGCCAATTCGGCAAAATACGAGGCCAGCGCCAAGGCGGAAAGAGAGGCTCCCGCACGAACCACGGAATAAAGGGGGGTGGCTTTCCGAAGATAGCATTTATCCCCCTTTACGTCCAGAACAAATTCCGAATACACAAAGCTCCCGCAGCCCGCCGCATTTTTGCTGGTGATGCTTCGGATCCCCCGTGCCTTGAAGAATTTTTTTCCTTCCTCGGTGAGAACGGTAACCAATTTATCGCTTTCTCCGTATTTGACGTTACGGAGAACCAGACCCTTTACCGTTTGGATCATATTTCGGTATCACGAAAGCCGAGGGTATGAAGAAGCTGCTCGCTATCCCTCCAATTTTCCTTCACCTTGACCCAAAGATTGATGTTGACGTGGACACCGAAAAAGGCCTCCAGATCCTCACGGGCAAAGCTCCCCACCTTTTTCAGCATGGCGCCGTCTTTTCCGATGACAATCTTCTTATGGCTCGCCTTCTCGCAAAAGATCTCCGCACGGATATCGATCAGCTTTTCACTTTCCTTGAAATCCTCGATCACCACGGCAAGTCCGTGGGGAATCTCTTTATCCAAAAGCTTCAAAAGCTTTTCCCGAATGATCTCGGCGGCAATGGTTCTCTCCGGCTGATCCGTGATCATATCCGAGGAAAAGAACCACGGAGCCTCCTCCAGAAAGGGTTCTGCTTCCTTGAAGATGATCTCCACCCCATCTCCCGTTTTGCCCGAAAGGGGGATCACCGCACGGAAGGAATAGGCTTTGGAGAAAACGTCGATGGTGCGAATGATATCCTCCGGAGTAAAAATATCGGTTTTGTTAATGAGAAGCACCACGGGAACGCCCATTTTTTGGAATTTTTCCATCAATTCCTTTTCAATGGGATGAATCTCCGCCAAGGGCTCCACCACCAGCATCACAAGGCATACGTCCGCGGTGGCGTTGAAGGCGGATTTCATCATCATATTTCCCAATTTGGTGCGGGGCTTATGAATACCGGGGGTATCCAAAAATATGTATTGACAATTCTCTTTGGTCAAAATTCCCGTAATGGAGGTTCGGGTGGTTTGGGGCTTGCGGGAAACCGCGGCGATCTTTTCTCCCAAAAGGGTATTCAAAAGGGTGCTTTTTCCGACGTTCGGTCTTCCGACCAAGGCAATGAAGCCTGTTTTTTGTGTTAAATCCTGCATATTATTCACCTTTTCTTCCATTTAACGATTGATTGAATTCCTCCCCTTCGGTTTTGATCTCCCCCTCTGCAAGAGAGGCGAGGATCTCCTCCTGAAGGGCAAACATTTCTTTTTTCTCTTTTTCCTCCATATGGTCCCACCCCAAAAGATGGAGAGTGGAATGAATGGCCATCAGGCACATTTCCTGACGGTAGGAGGTACCGAACTCCTTGGCCTGGGCATCAATCACCCACGGGCACAACAAAATATCTCCCAAGTACACCACGCCCTCTTGGGCTTCCTCCTCCATCAAGGGAAAAGAGAGAACGTCCGTTTCCCGATCCACGTTGCGGTAAAGACGGTTCAATTCCCGAATCTCCTCCCGCGAGATCAAGGAAATCGATACCTCCGCCTTCTCGGAAAAGCCCGTTCGGGAAAGAGCTGCGGATACGGCACGGCGCAGGGCGGTTTTATATCCGCGAAAGGGGCATCTTTCCTCCTGTGTATTTTCGATCAAGATCCGATGCTTCATTTTTTCCCCTTTCCGTAGCGGTCGTAAGCCTCTACAATGCGGGCAACGATGGTATTGCGCACCACGTCCTTGGCAGAAAGACGGGTGATGGCGATGCCCTCAATGTCCTTACAGATCTCCAAGGCTTGGGAAAGACCCGAGGCGGTGCCGTGGGGCAGGTCGATCTGGGTGATATCACCGTTGACCACAGCCTTGGAGCCTTGACCCAATCGGGTGAGAAACATCTTCATTTGCTCAGTGGTGGTGTTTTGCGCTTCGTCCAAAATAATGAAGGAATCGTCCAGCGTTCTGCCTCGCATATAGGCAAGGGGAGCCACCTCAATGGCACCCTTTTCCATCAGCCGTTGATAGGTTTCGCCTCCGAGCATTTCAAAAAGAGCGTCGTAAAGAGGTCTGAGGTAAGGGTCGATCTTGCTTTGCAGATCTCCCGGCAAAAAGCCGAGCCGTTCACCCGCCTCCACAGCGGGGCGTGTGATGATGATACGGGAAACCTCTTTTTTTCGAAGGGCAACCGTTGCCATCGCCACGGCAAGGAAGGTTTTTCCCGTTCCCGCGGGACCCACGCCGAAGGTGACCGTATTTTCGCGAATACACTCGATCAGCCGTTTCTGACCCATGGTTTTTGGCTTGATGGGTCTGCCCTTAGCGGTGATGCAGACCGTATCACCGATCAGTTTTTCCGCCTCAATCTCATCCCCGTCGCGCACCACGCCAATGGCGTATTCCACGTTCTGCTCGGTCAATCCGCCGGAAAGGGTCGAAATCTTTTCCAGATACGAAATGACCTTTGATGCCATTTCCACGCTCTCCGCCCGCTCTCCCACCACGCGAATCTGCCCGTCTCGGCTGAAGACCGTAACGTCGAAGCTTTTTTCGATCCTTCTGGCGTTGGCATCAAAAGCACCGAAAATATCCGCGATGGTATCCAGACTCATAATTTCAATGGTTTTCTCCGTCATTTCTGATCCTTTCCCGTTTTTTACTCATTTTACGGAACCTCCACAAAGGAAAAGGGGGAGGATACCGCAACGTTTTCCGACAGAATCAACGTTACCGTCAGCCGAATCCCTTCCTCGCTTTGGGAAAACGAAAGGGTCTCGCTGAGGATCTCGTCCTCCTCGGACAAATTCTTCTCCTTATACTCCATATACTTATCATAAGCCTTTTTTTCGGCTGTGTCAACTGTTAAAAGCTCCTTTTTTCTTCGGATTTCATGGTAAGTGGTCTTTGTAACCACGATTGGCAGATTCTTTCCCATCCATTTGACGCTTTCACGGGAAACGGTAACGGAAAATTCTTCGAATTCCTTGGGAGGATCGGCCGAGAACAGCTTTTTCCCCAAGATCTCGTAGCTGTAAAGCGACCGCTCCCGACCCGTAAGAATCTTATCTTCCCATTCAAAGGGGATCTCAAAGCTCGGACACTTTTCGGTTTGAGCAAAAACCTTTCCTTCGGCGGCCACCACCGAAAAGCTTCCGTTTTGGTGCTCCACCACACCGCTGATCAGAAGATCCCCCTTGGAGACCACGTCGCCTCTTTTTACCGCAGAGCTGCCGTTGAAGACCTCGCATCGCAATATTTTTCCTCCATCGGATGCCACCAGATTCTGCGGCCCCTCCGCTTTTGGGGGCAAGGACGGCAGGGATTCCTTTTCTCTTACCGTTAAAACCGCTCGGGTACCGATGACGTTGAGGGAGGAAAAGGAAAATTCCGGATTTTCCACTTGAAACAAAAGGGAGATCCGATCGGTATCCAATTCGGAAATCCGCTTTCCCGGATGAACCCCCATTTTTTCCAGCCGCAGGATAATTTCGCCATCGGAGATCCGGCCGTTCCCCTCCACCTCCACGCTCCAGACGAAAAGAGTGGAGACAAAAAGAGACAGTGCAAACAGCACCGCGCCCAAAGCAAGCCCCCATCGGGTCCGAAAGCGATCCTGCAGAGCCAAAAGGCCGCATCGCTCTTCCTCGATGCGCTCCGAGGGCAACAGCCCTTTCAAAAAGGGGTCAAGCCTCCTTCGGCGAAAGGAAGCAATGGAAAAACTCACACGGTCCTCTCTTTTTTGAATTCCCCAAACGGGCAAATTCATCCGCAATAAATAATTTAAGATCCTTTCGGGATCGGAGGAAAAAAACGAAATCCGAACGGATCCGATCCAAAAACGGTACAAACGGTTCACAGCCTCACCTCCGAGAACTCAATGCGCAGAATTCTCCCCGCAACTGCCATATTGTCATTTCCCAATTCCCGCAATTGCAGCTTCTCTCCCACAACGGAAACGGTCTGTCTTCCCTTCAGATCAATGCGCTCCTCGGAGCACAAAACGATTTTTTCCACCCCCTCCATCATCAATTCATTTCCGTTTCGCACGGTGATCACGCCTTTGGTTTTATGAGAAAACCGAGGAAGATTCGCTCTTTCTTTCGCCATAAAATCGCCATCCTTTGCATAAATTGAATCATACTACAATATACACGGAAGGCGGTGGATATATGACCCGTGCTTTGCGCCGAGCGCTCCCTTCTCTGTTTCCTCCTCTGCTTTTGCTTTTGGCACTTTGCTTTCCCGCAGCCTGTGTCAGAGGGGTGAAAACGGGCTTGGAAACGGGACTTTTTTCGTTGATCCCTTCTTTATTTCCTTCCTTGGTGCTCTCTCGTCTGGCCGTTTCCTTTCTGCCGTCTCCCGGCAGGCGGACCGCTCTAATCCTGCCACCTCTTCTCGGCTCTCTCTGCGGCTTTCCCTTGGGGGCACAGCTTTGCGTGAATTTATATCGGAGGGGTGCTCTTTCCAAAAAGGATGCCGAGGATCTGCTCTTCTGCTCCAACAATGCGGGCGGTATCTTCTTGGTCTCGGTTTGCGGGGTGGGTCTGTTCGGGCAGGCACGAATCGGCTATTTTCTTTTGGCCGCTCAAAGCGTTGCCGTGCTTTGTTTCTTTTTCCTCCGATTCGGAAAATCGCTCCTGTGGCGGGAGGCGAGCCGAACGCCCCGTCTCGCAAAAAGCCCCTCTCTTTCCGGGGAATGGCATCGTTCCTTAAAGGAAGCGGGAGATGCCTGCGTGATGCTTCTGTCCTGCGTGATGTTTTTTTCCTTTTTGACGGAGCTTTTTGCTTGCCTTTTCAAGCCTGCCCCGTTTTTCCGCGCTTTGATCTCTCTGTTTTCCGAATTGGCGGGAGGAACGGCCGCCCTATCGGCTCTGCCGACGGAAACGGCCTTTCTCCTTTGCTGCGGCGGGGTCGGCTGGGGTGGTTGTTCGGTGCTGATGCAATCCCTTCTTTTCGTAAAAGAAAGCGATCTGGATCCGAAAAGGCTGTGGCAGGGAAAAATTTCTCTTGCCGCCGCCATGCTCTTTTTCGGGTATTTTTTCAAAAAGCTCTTGTAAAATCCGATCGCTTATTGTAGAATATAGAAAAGGATGTGGAAACGATGAAGAATCATGAAATTCAGGAACGCTCTTGTTCCCTTTGTGAATACGGACAGGAAATTTTTGATGGGGAATATTGCATTTGCAAAAAGAAGGGCATTGTTTCGCCCTCGTGGCAATGCCGAAAATTTCAATTTGACCCCTTAAAGGTCAAGGTCAGTGTACAAAAAATTCCCCAATTTCGTCCTCTTTCGGAATGATCCGAACATCAATAGGGCAGAGAATGAAGCCTCATTCTCTGCCCTGCTTCGCATTTTGATTGATTTTTCCTGCCTGGATATGGCGGGATGCAATAGGATGGAACAAATGAATTCGGAGGAAGCGATATGAAATCCAAGGTTTATTTTACCCGAAAGATCACACCCGAAAGCGTTTGCCGCCTGTATGAGGCGGTGGGAAGACCCTTGACGGGGCGCGTTGCCGTCAAGGTTCACTCCGGTGAAAGGGGAAATCAGAATTTTATCCGTCCCGATTTTTGGGAGCCCATGATCCGCGCTGTCCGCGGCACCGTGGTGGAAACCAATACCGCCTACAAGGGGGCCAGAAGAATCACCTCCGACCACGCCGAGCTTTTGCGCAGTCACGGCTGGTCTCCCCTTTTTAACACTTTGATCCTGGACGGTGAGGGGGCGGATACGGTTCTGGAAATCCCCAAGGGGAAGATCATCAAGAAAAACTACGTCGGAAACAAAATCGCGGATTTTGATTCTCTTCTGGTGCTTTCCCACTTCAAGGGACACCCCATGGGCGGCTTTGGCGGTGCCATCAAGCAGCTTTCCATCGGAATGGCCTCTTCTTTCGGGAAACAGTACATTCACGGTGCGGGAGATCCCGAGCTGTTCTGGGATGCCGATCACGATTCTTTCCTGGAGGCTATGGCAGATGCCGCCTCCTCCGTCGTAGAGCTTTTCGGTGAAAACGTCGTTTATATCAACGTGATGAAAAATATGAGCGTAGACTGCGACTGCTGTGCCAAGGCCGAGGATCCCTGTATGAAGGACATCGGCATTTTAGCCTCCACGGATCCCGTGGCCATTGACAGAGCCTGTCTGGATCTGGTCTATGGCGCCGACGACCCCGGGAAGGACCATCTGATCCGGCGGATCGAGAGCCGAAACGGCGCTCACACCGTGGAAGCGGCGGAGGCCTTGGGAATCGGATCCGTTCACTACGTTCTTACGGAATTGGATTGATCCCGTCCCCCTCCTCCCGTCGAAAGAGAGAAAGCAAAATTTCCTCAAAGCGACGGTTTCGCATCGGGGAATATTTTTCCTTTTCAAAGTAAAGGTAGGTCGTTCTGGTTTCTCCCTTCAAGGGGATGAGAACCACCTGATCGGAAAATTGCCCTTTCCAGGAAACCGTGGGCACCAAGCTCACGCCGAGCCCCATTTCCACACATTTGCGAATGTAATAGGGATCGTCGCTGCGCACGGCAATTCGCGGGGTGAAGCCCTCCTTTTCACAAAGGGATCGGGTCAGCGCATACAAATGATTGTTCTCCCCCGTGGTGATGAAGGGCATTTCCTTCAGCTCTGAAACGGAGAGCGGCTGTTTTGCCGTGCAAAAGGAGCGGTGCAAGGCAATGGCCAGTGGCTCCTCAAGCAGCTTCTGAGAAGAAAGATTTCCGTCGGCAAGAGGCTCGGTGGCAATCACAAAATCAAATTCGCCCTCCGCCGGATTTTGAAAGAATGCGGTCTTGATTCCGATCTCGGGATAGCTTTTTTGGAAAATCTCCACCGCCTGCATCACAATTCTTCGGTTGGCGTTGATGCAAAGAGAGATTTCTCCCTTTTCCTCCTCATCCTTCACCGCGGCCACCGCCCGATCCAGAATCAAAAGAGCATCTCGGGCCTTTTCGTAAAAGATACGGCCCCTTCGGTTTAAGCGAACACAATTTGCCCCGCGCAAAAAAAGCTCGGTCTCCAGTTCCCTCTCAAGTCTCCGAATGCTTTGGGAAATATCCGAAGGAGGAACCGAAAATTTTTTGGCGGTTTTTGAAAAATTCTCGCTTTGTGCGGCATCGCAAAAATATTTCAACTGTAACAGCTCCAAGAAAAACACCCCTCTCTTTTTTGCAGTATATCACATTTCACCATCACTTTCAAGTGATAGCAGATTATGATTTTTCATTCTTTACAATCCCCTGCCCGAAATTTATAATGAGAATAGATTCAAAAGACAAAAGGAGACACAGCTATGAAATGCGGATTTTATGAACTGGACATCACCCCCGCTATGGGGAGCATCATCCCCGGTGGCTTTGCCGCTCGCTACGGCCAGGTTATTGAGGAAAAGCTCTACGTGCGCGGTACGGTATTTATGGAGGAAGAAAAGGTTTTGGCCATTGCCTCCGTGGATGCCTGCGGCATTACCCTGGACATTACCGAGCGCGTTCGGGAAAGAGTAGCAAAGTTTGCTCCCCTCCCCGCCGAGAACATTATGGTGATGGCCACCCACGCTCACGGTGCCGGCCCCACGCTCAATTGGGGAGAAGAGGTGGTAACGGATCCTCATTATCTGACCACTCTCGTCAACAAAACAGCCGACGTGATCGTTTCCGCTTATCAAAACGCCGAGGAATCGGATCTGTATTTGGGCAAGGGCGAAATCTTCGGGATCTCCTTTATCCGCGTTTACCGTATGAAGGACGGCAGCTTCAAAACCAACCCCTCCCGCAAAACGCCTGAATTGATCGACGCTCCCTACACCACCATTGACCCCGAGCTTTTGGTGGTGGGTGTTAAGCAGAACGGCGAATACGTGGGTGCCGTCATCAATTTCGCCAACCACCCCGCCATTGTGGATAAGCACGCGGTTTCCGGCGACTACATTTCCATTCTCAGCAAGGAGCTGAAAAAGCAATACGGACCCGATTTCGTGACGGTGTTCATCAACGGTGCCTGCGGAAATATCAACCACGTCAATCCCTTTGATCCCACCACCGTTTTGCCCGGAAGACACATTGTGGTCGGAAAAACCATTGCCGAAAAGACCGTTGAGGTATTAAACTGCAGCAAAAAAATGGAAAATTCCACGCTTGCCTCCTCTCTCGAGAAGATTCCCGTTCACTTCCGCAAGCCCTCTCCCGAGGCTCTCCTGAAAGCCAAGGAGGTCTTCGAAAATCTGGGTGACAATCTGGTGGAAAGCGTTCCCCGTACCCCCAAGTATCAGCTCACCTTCTATGCCCTGCAGGCCTTCCGCATGATGGCGGACAAGCGCACGGTAAAGGAATTGGAATTGCAACTGTTCCGCATCGGCGATTTTTACGTTGCCGGCACCCCCAGCCAGATCTTTACGGAATTCGGAAAGCGCATCAAGGCAGGCTTGCCCGGTCCCTGCATGGTCTCCGCCTTTGCCAATGACTACTGCGGATACGTTCCGCTTCCCGAATTTCTGTCTGAGCCCGGTGTATACGAGGCAAGGCTTTGCCCCACCAGTGCACTGGAGGGAGAGGCAGGAAACAAGATCGTAGAAGGGATCCTTCGCTTGGAAAAATCTCTCAGCTGATTTTCTTGTTTTATAAAAAGATGCCGTTGCTTTTAAGGCAACGGCATCTCAGACTGAAGACAAAGTCCCGAAAGGGGCTTTGTTTTTTTGCAAAAAGGAGGAAAATATGGTATAATAGAGGCAGGAAGCGAGGGTGAGAGAATGATAACA
>JAFWBD010000011.1 GCA_017507325.1 Clostridia bacterium
ACAATATCCTATGTGGTGTTCTCGCATATCCATTATAACACACATTTTGAATTCTGCGCTATATGTTTTTTGTTTTGTTCCCTTTTTTGCCATAAAAAATATGCACCTCCAAAAGTGTCTAACTTTTGGGGTGCATATCAAAGCAATTCCGTAAGACTCTCTCATTTTGTGTTAGTGATGTTTTTGCTGACGCAAAAGTGAAGTTGCTACGCAGTGAAGTTTATGCCTTGCACAAGTGAAGTTAAGCTTGCCGAACTTTTCCGTCAGGCGAAACTTCACCCACGAAGCGAACTTCACGATTGAAAATATTTTGAATGTTCGGATCCAAGCGAGGATCAATAGAAGATGGTGCCCTTGGGATTTTTCACCAGATAACCCACGGTAACCATTGCCAGATAGTGATCGTAATAACGCTCGATCTCCACCTCGTATTTGCCGAATTCCTTGGAGAATTTTTCGGCCAATTCCACCGCCTTGAAGTTTCGGCCGCCTGCCTTGGCCACCATAATATCGCTGATCAGATCGCAGTATTCCGCGTGGCGGAGGAGAAGTCTCCAAGAAACCGTTTGCGGGCGGGTGGGCATGGCCAAATGCTTTTGGGCAAGGCCTCGCTCCTCGGCGGCCATATCGTGAACGGCGTCGATGCGGGCAACGCGTTCGGGATCGTAATAGGAAGAAACCGTGCGATCCACGGATTTTTTGGCTGCCATAAATTCATAATCAAAGGCATTGCCGATGCGTTCCAAAAGGCTGTAGGCGCTCTTCCAATCCTCTCCGTAGATATGGGAGAAGTAATCCTCCACCAGATCCTCCCAAAGAACGTCGCGGTTCAGAAGGGTCTCGGCGTACACGTAAATGGCAAAGCCGTTGGGGAAGAAGCTTCTCTGAGAGCCGTCCTCCACGTAGCCGTCGATCCCGAAGGCCTTCAGGCCGCGGATATCCTCGTAAATTCTGCGGGCAATGTAGATTCCCCCGGGATCTCTTCTGGAATGGTGCCAGAAATGATACTCGTAGGAGAAGCAGGGCCCCTTCCACAGCTTTTTCCACTCGCAAAGAAGCGCCATGCTTTCCTCCGCCGTGCGGGGGGTCTCCCAAGCGTTGTACAAAAAGGGCTTGGGCTCGGGGAGCACCGTGTCCTCATTGACGCTGGAGCAATAGGAACGGGAAATGGGGGCGTAGAGAAGAGAGAAGCGCTCGGGGTTGGTGATGGTAAATTCCACCGGCGGAAACTGGGTATCCACGTAGGCAATGAAGACCACGCGGGTATTGAGTCCCTTGGCGCTAAGCTTTTCATCGATCTCATTCATAATGAGCATATACCAATCGCTGGGTCTCTTCACACGGCAGTTTTCGCATTCGCAGTGGTTCTTGTCCAGATCGGCCAGCCAAACGTGGAGATAGTCAACGTTGGCGTGCTTTTCGGCGTAATCCACCACCGCATCGGCCATGGTACTGCGCACGAAAGCATCCGAGTAGCAGAGATTGGTCCAGTTGGCCTTTCCGCGATACAGCTCCCGCTTTCCCTTAAGTAGGGCCAGATACTTGCGGGATTCTTCGGGAACGTAGTCACTGCGGTTGGTCATTCCGAAGGGCTCTGCGGTCCAACCGTGGCCCATATCGTGGAACATCAGACCGCGCTTTTTGATCTCCGCCTCACACCAGCGCTTCCATTGAAGAACCTGCTCGGGGGAAACGGGCTCGGGAACACGGTTGTGCTCATTTTTGGTATGGCTGTAATAATGATCGTAATAGCCGAAGGGAATGAAAAACTCCAGCATATATACGTTCAGCTCCTGCTTGGCATAAAAATCGATGGTCTCCAGCATACAGCTCTGGCTTTCGGCACCCTCGTTGCAATGGCCGCGGAATCGGTGGGAGGCCTTTCGGTGGTAGGATTGGGGGGCAATCTCCTTCATGGGAACAAAATCCCCATCCACCCCGGGGTACAGCCAGCGGCACCCGTTCAGGCGCAGATAGCGATATACCGCAAACAAAACGCTTCGGGGGTTGGAGCCCGCCAGAATACCGCCCTTCTCATCCGTCTCAATGTGAACCACGTCGTCCAAAAGGGGATCCTCCACCTCTGAGACAGAGAGCCCGAAATCCTCCAAAAGACCCAAGCGAAAGCCTTCCTTGGCCTCGGGGCACGTGGTGATCTCGATCTCGCCGCATTCGGGCATCATCATTCTCAAATACTTTTTAAGCTCCTCTGCCGCAAAGTCCAAGGTGGGATGAATTCTCACTTTTTTGATGCTATACATATTCTTCGATTCCTTTCCCGATTTTTTCTATCATATCACGAAAGGAAAAGTCCCGTCAACCTTTTTGAATGATTTTCCTCAAGTTCCGAGCCCTTGGGCTTGCTCTCTCGGGGTGATCACCACCCCTTGCCGCCCCAGCGCCTCAAAGCGATCCTCGGCCGTTTGTCTCGGATACGAAAGGGTTTTTCCGACCATGGGATCGTTGAAAAAATAATGGGTATCCGAATACCCCACCAGCACCAGACAGTGCTCCCCCGCGGGCCAAACAAAGAGGCTGTGATCCTCCAGATACCAGCAGTTGCCCTCGGTCTTTTCCATCATATTCATAGTGGCCCAAACCAAAACGGGGATTCCCCGATCCAGATATTCTCTGCAAAGGCTGTCAAGGGAGAGTGCCGAGACCGTTTCGGCACGACAAAGAACGCTGTTTCGGTTCACCGCCTCGGCAATGGGAGGCGCAAAGCAGCCGTAGGAATTCTTTTTGAAGGGATCGCCCACGAAGACCCGATTGGGATCGGGTCCGTAGAGCCTTCCTCCCGAGCGGTAAAAGCGCCCGTCGCATTTCAACCAATTTTCGGCAAATTGCCTCGGGGTGATCTCCACCCCGTAATACCGCAGAACCATCACCGCCGCCACCGTTTCACAGCCCGTGGGCAATTCGGGATATTGGCAAACGGCGGGGACTTCCAAAAGAAGCGCTGCCCGTTCCCCCTCCATACAGGGCAGATCCTCCCCCAAGTCCCCCGAAGCCATTTCAAAAAGGAACCTTCCCCCGAAAAACAACCCTCCGCAAAGCAGGAAAAAGACCGCTGCGATCCATCCCGTGAAAAATTTCCGTTTTGTTTTCATTTCACACCCCACACGCTTTAATATATGGGGATCATAATCAAAAATTGTATCCAAAACCGCATCAAGTTGTATCGAAGCTGTATGTTTTCTTTTTTCGGCTACAAAAGCCCGCCTCCCGTAACCAGAATCGCCTCGTACCCCTTCTCCTTTTCCACCAGAAGGGGAAAATCCGCGTAGGAAAAGAAATACTCCCGCGAGACCTGCAATTTCGAGGCATAATAATTTTCCCAGAGTTCTGCCGTCCTTTGGGCGCCGGCCTTCAATTCCTCCGCACTTTCAAAGGAAAGATCCGATATTTCAAGAGAAAAGCGGAGCACCGCTTTTGTTCTTTTCTCGTATAAAATATCCATACTGCCCCGTTCTCCCTGAAAAATGACGTTGACAAATTGCAATGACGTGGGGTAATTTTCCACGTTCACCAGCATACTGCTTCGGCCGTAGCGGCAAAAGGCGCCCTCATACCATAGATTACGGGCCCATTCCGAAAGCGCTTTTTCTTGAAAAAGAGCATCCGTCACCGAAAAAAGCTCTTCCTTTTCGCTCTCGGAAAGCCCCGACGGGCGCAGATCGTTTGCGGAGGGATAGGTAAAAAAGCTCTCTCTTCGGCAAAACAGATCCGCCAATTGGAAATCCGTCAGATTCGGTCGGCTCCGCGATTCAAATTGGATGGAGATCCCCTCTCGGATCCTCTTTTTCTCCCATCCCCGCCAAAGCCCCTCGGGGATGGCAAGGGCCGCCACCGTAGCCGCGGCCAAAAATAGCAGGATTCCCGCCGATTTGATCCGTTTCACGCTTTTCTCACCTCCCGAGGAAGGGTAAAGGAAACCTTGGTTCCCCGATGAATTTGGCTTTCAAAGAACAGCTCGGTGCCGTGAAGGCGCGCGATCTCCCGACACAGCGCAAGGCCGAGCCCCGTTCCGCCCGATTGTCGGGAGCGCCCCTTATCCACGCGATAAAAGGGCTCTGTCAGCCAAGGCAGATGTTCCTTTTCAATGCCTCTTCCGTGGTCCTCCACGCAGATCCTGACCCGATTGGCATCGGAATTGACCTCGGAAAAAATGCGGATCTCCGATTGCGGCTTTGAGGCCTTGAAGGCATTGTCCGCCAAATTCAAAAGCAGAGACATCAGGAGAATCGGATCGGCCGAAACCGTTTCCTCTCCCAGCTCCACGCGGCAATGCACCCCGTATTTGACCGAAGAAAAATGCAAGGCAGCCTTGAGGCGCCGAGCCGTTTCGGCAAGGGAAAGCCTCTCCGGCCTTGCCGATCGGTTTTGATACAGATAATAATCCAAAAGCTGCAAGGAAAGCTTCTCCAGCCTTTTGGCCTCGCAAAAGATCTCCCGCGCCGCCGCCCGCTTCTCCTCCCCCTCCAGCTCGTAGGTGGAAAGCATTTGCGCGTATCCGATGATGGCGGTCATAGGGGTTTTCATTTCGTGGGTAAAATCGGCCACAAACAGATTTCGCTTTTCCAATTCCCTTCGAATCTCGCCGATCCGTTTATCGATGGCCACCGACATGGCATTCACGCTTTCCGCCAAAGCGGCGATCTCATCCTCTCCGCCGATCACCGCCCGATTCCCGTAATTGCCCTTGGCAATACCGTCGGCCACCTTCATCAAACGGTTCAAGGGCCTTGTCAGGCGAAGGGACAGTAAAAAGAGCAATACCCCCGTGATCGCCGCGGTACAAAGAACCGTCAGCCGATATTGCCCGCGGAGGCTGTCGCAGTGCCTTTGGATCTCGGTGAAATCGGATTGCAGCCACAGACAGTATTCCTCTCCGCCCGCTTGCAATCGCAGTGCGGATTCCATCAGCAGGCGATCCTCGGTCTCAACGAAGCTCATTTCGCACACGTTTTCCCTCAAAGCGCGGTGCGACGCCGTCATTTCCTCGGAGGAAAGAATCCTCACGTCAAGAATCGTTTTGTCTCCGTACGGCCGAATTTGTCGGATCGCCTCTTTTTTTTGCGTTTCCGTCAGCGCCTCACCGAAAAGATCCGCGAAAGCCGCAAAGCGGTCTGCCGCATCCAGGCTTTCCCGATGGAAGCGCTCCGTTTGCCCGTTCCAAAGGGCAGCTTGGATATTCCGTATGAGGTAAAAGCCGCCCAGAGAGGCCGAAAGCAAGGCAGCCAGATACGCAACGCAGAAAAATTTGAGTGAAAGCTTCATTTCCGTTTTTCCCCCTTGAATTTGTATCCGACCTTATAGACCGTTTCGATCACGTCCCCCAGATCCAGCTTTTTCTTCAATCGACCCACGTGCAGATCAACGGTGCGGGTATCCCCCGGATACGGATCTCGCCAAACCTGCTCGAAAATGGTTTCCCGATACAGCGCAATGTTCTGATTGCGAACCAAAAACAAAAGAAGGTCGTATTCCTTGGCAGATAAAAGAACCTCCTTTCCGTCCAGAAAGACCGTTCTCTCCAAGGTTTCGATTCGGATCCGCCCCGTTTCCAGCACCGAATCCGTTTTACGGTACCGCCGCAGTACCGTCAAAACCCGCGCCAAAAGCTCCTCCAAATCAAAGGGCTTGCAGATATAGTCCTCCGCTCCCGCTCTCAGCCCCCTGACCCGATCCCGAACCGATGTTTTCGCCGTCACGAAAATGACGGGGATCCGAAACTGGCGGATATAATCGATCAATTCAAATCCGTCCATATCGGGCAAGGAAACGTCCAATAAAACCAGATCAAAGGGCTTTTTTTCAATTTTCTCGGCGGCCTCGTTGCCGTCCCCCGCCGTCTCACAGCGATAGCCGTTTTTCACAAGACAGAGCTTTACCATATTGGCAATGGCCGGCTCGTCCTCCACGATCAGAATTTGATTCATTTTCCCTCACCTCACAAGCATCATAACAAAAAATTGTATCGTTTTTGTATCACGGGCAAAAAAAGACACAGCCGTTTTGAAGCTGTGTCTTTCTCTTCGCGGGGCTTTGCCGCCGCGGCCTTATTTCTTTTCGTTCTTTGCCTTCACCTGAGCCTGAACGGAGATGGGCAGACCCCAGAGATTAATGAATCCCGTTGCATCGGTCTGATCGTAAACGTCGTCCTCCTCAAAGGTGGCGATCTCCTCGGAATAAAGGGACCAATCACTCCAAGCACCGGCCTTGATGATGTTGCCCTTATAGAGCTTCAAGCGAACCTTACCGGTCACGTGCTCCTGCGTTTTGGAAACGAAGGCGGAAAGCGCCTCGCGCAGGGGGGTATACCACTGGCCGTTGTACAAAAGCTCGGCAAAGGTAATGGAAAGCTCGTCCTTCTTATGCTTGGTCATTTTATCCAAGCAAAGAGACTCCAGATAATTCTGAGCAAAATAGAGAATGGCTCCGCCGGGGGTCTCGTAAACGCCGCGGCACTTCATACCCACCAAACGGTTCTCCACGATATCCAAAAGACCGATACCGTTCTTACCGCCGATCTCATTGAGCTTTAAGATGATCTCCTTGGCGCTCATCTTCACACCGTCCAAAGCGATGGGCTTGCCTGCCTCGTATTCCAGAGTCAGATAGGTAGGCTCATCGGGAGCCTGAATGGGAGAAACGCCCATTTCCAAAAAGCCTTCCTTCTCATAAAGAGGCTCGTTGCCGGTATCCTCCAGATCCAAGCCCTCGTGGGAAAGATGCCACATATTCTTATCCTTGGAATAATTGGTCTCACGGTTGATTTTCAAGGGAACGTCGTGCGCCTCGGCATAGGCAATTTCCTCCTCACGGCTCTTGATATCCCACTCACGCCAGGGAGCGATAATGGTCAAACCGGGAGCAAAGGCCTTGATGGTCAATTCGAAACGAACCTGATCGTTTCCTTTACCGGTACAGCCGTGGCAGATGGCATCGGCACCCTCGGCCAAGGCGATCTCGCAAAGGCGCTTGGCAATGATGGGACGGGCCAGAGCGGTACCCATCATGTATTCCTCATACTTGGCGCCTGCCTGAACGGTGGGGATCACCATTTCCTCCACGAATTCCTCAGTCAGATCCTCCACGTAGATCTTGGAAGCACCGGTCTTGATGGCCTTCTCCTCCAAGCCCTCCAATTCATCTGCCTGCCCCACGTTACCGGAAACGGCAATGATCTCGGGATTGTTATAATTTTCCTTCAACCACGGAATGATGATGGAAGTATCCAATCCGCCCGAATACGCCAAAACTACTTTTTTGATATCTTTTTTCATTGAAAAAACCTCCGATCGGGCCCTATGGACCCAAAACTGGGACTATCTTACCACAATATGGCTGAAAATGCAATAGGTTTTAACATTTTTATTCACTCCAAATCCCAAAAAATGAAAGAAAATTCTGAAAATTCTGAAATATTATTCAAATCAAATGAATATTCTTTCATTTTCGAAATTTGAAGCATCTGCTTTTTACAGAATCCTTCGGATCAGAAAAATCTGTACTTTCTTGAAGAAGGAGAATTCCGCCTTGGCCTTTTTCGTCAGAGCCAGAAGGAAATCGGCCAAAAGCTCGATCTCTTCCTTGGATAGACTCTTTCGGTAGATGCACATCATCATCGCCCTGACAGCCTGTTCGGCATCGGGCGAGCCCTCGGGCAAAGCAAGGCTTTCTCCCACGCGGGAGGCAAAATCGGAGGGCAATTCTCCGTCCTTCGGCATCGGCACAAACAGCGCCAAGGCAGGCGTCAGCGCATCCACCAATTCTCTCGCGGTGGAAGCGGAGGCAGGCGAATTCTCTTCCGTTTTGTCCCTTCGCTCCTCTCGGGCACGCTTCAGAAGACTGCGGCGCCTTCTGCGATGACGCTGCAGTGCGGCCGTAAAGCGATGAATGCCCAGGATCATCAAAAGAAGAACCAAAAGGAGGCTTCCCCACAGCGCGATCGCACCCCAAGGGATCTTGAAATCGGGCTGAACGACTCCGCCCGGATCCTCCTCGTCGTGATCGGGCTCCTCTTGTTCGGGGTTCTTCGTGGTGGGAGGCGTCACGTCTCCGCCGCCGTAATAAGGCGTATTGAAGCGGTTGAGGGTCTCAAAGCCGGGGGTCATTTCATACGACTGCCAGCCAAAGCCCTCCAGCCAGATCTCGGTCCAGGCGTGGGCATCGGAATCCAAAACGGTACAAACATAAGGGTAGGTTTTATAAAGGGTATCTCCCTCATCCACGGTAACGGTATAGGCATATTCCGAGGCCACGTAGCCCTCGGCGTAGCGGGCTGTCAGCCCCAATCCGCGGAGGATCAGGGTTCCTGCCGTGGCAAACTGCACGCAGTACCCTTCCTTGGCCTTCAGCAAGAAGGCCTCCATTGCCGAGGCCCCTTCGGAGATGTTCGGGGAGAGGGTATAGCGGTAGTGATCCCGCAGATACTCCGAAACCAGACGGGCAACGGCATCCTGAGAGATGATATCCTCCCGGATCCGATAGAAAACACCTTGAAATTCAACGGTCCCTTGCGATGTAAAGTTCTGCTCGTATGCAGGGAGCACCTGAAAATGCTCCTCGATATCCGTGGTTCGGAAAAGATCCAGAATGATCTGCTGCACCGCCGCGGGAATCTCCCCCGCGGGATACAATTTCTGCGCCGCCTTGTGATCACCCTCCACCAGAGAGCTCACGCCCAGCATATCACCCGAGCCGCGGAATTTATCGTAGAGCTTTGCCAAATCTCCGAAGAGCGTGCCCTCGGGACGGGTACCGGGTGCCTCCAATTCCAGATAAGAAAGATAGGTCTCCAAAAGCTCGCAGAAGCGATAGCCCGCAAAGCCGCCCCGTTCGCGGAACGTCAGCGCGGAAACGCTGTAGGCGGCGTGATCTCCCTCCGCCTGCACCCAGATTCCGTCGGAAAGGACGGAAAAATCGGTGGGACGGACCACCTCTCCCACGTGGGTCACGGGAATGGCCATCAATTCACCGCCCCCCAAGGGCACGATGTAGACCGATTCCTTTTTCATGGTCATGGAATTGACGAAATCTTCATCCGCAAGGCGCATGGCAACGTAGAAGGTCTCGCGGTTTTTGTGAACCGTTGCCCGATACAGGCTATAGCCCCGACGGGCCTCCTCCTTGCCGGGCATTTCCCATTCATCGTTTTCATAAATCGCGCCGATCCAGGTTCTCAGATACTGCGCGGTCCGGCTTTCGGTATACAGCTCCAAAACGGCCTTTTCCTCAAAGGCGGGAGCCCCTGCCGCGGCCTTTCTTGTCTGCAGAAGAGAGCCGGTGCCTACCTCGGAGGCATTCCCCTCCACCGTTTCAGAGCCTTGACCGATCTTCTCCAAAAGCAATTCGATCCGCTCTATCTCGCTTTGGATGAAGGTGAGATTCACCATGGGAAGCTCGAAGCGAAAAACGGGGTAGAACAGCAAAACCGCCGCAATCAGGAAGGTGGCAAGACCCAAAAAGCCCGCCCCCTCCCGTGCCGAGGACCCCTTTTGGGAAAAAGCCGTCACGGCAAAGGACAGCAGAACCGCCAAAACCAGCGCAACGCTGAGGTTTTCCATTTTCATCTGAAAAAGAAAAGCGGGCGAGCAAATTCCGATCAAATAAAGGGCGCAAGGGAAAAAGCGAACCTTTTTGACGGTAAACAAAGTCAAAAGGGTCACCGAAACCAAGGAAAGCACCCAAAAGATCGCCTCGGGTCCCCCTTCATATTCGGGAAGGATCTCGGGCAGGGTGGAAAATTCCAATCGATCCAGCTCCGCCATCATACGGTTCCAAAGCCCCGCGACCCCCTCCAGAGCAAAATCCACGGGCGTGCTCTTTCCCGCCGCAAACCAAACGGCCAAAACGGCAACCAACCCCACAGCAATGGGAATGCGGCTTTTTTTGAAGAAAGAAAACGCGGCAAAGAGAACCGAAAACAAGGCGATGGGGGCGATCAGATAAGAGGAATCCCACAGAATGCCAAGAGCATCGGCTATCACAAGATTGATGCCGAGGGCTCCGAAAAAGATCAGCAGGTAGCGCCCCAAAAAGGCGGCCTTCAAGGGAAACAGCGGATAATCCGAATGCTTCGTCACCACGATCTCGGGAACGAGGGATTCCGCTTTGGTCTTCTTTTTTCTTTGGGAGGATACTTTGCGAGAGGCTTCCCGCTTCGGATTCTTTTTCATTTGTCCTCCCCCTTTCGTTTGGGAACGGTCACACGGATGCCTGCGGCCGTAAGCTTTCGGCAGAGCTCGGAGAGCTGTGCTTCATAAAAGACCTTTTTGTCCTCCGACACCCATTCCGTTCTCCGACAAACGCATACCCGAAAGGCAACCCCCACCGAGCAGCGCGCCGCATCCTTCAAAACCTCCTCACAGTCAGAGGAAAGAAAGGCGGTGACGTATAGAACCGTGGTATCCTCGGGCGAGGGCATAATTTCCATAAAATGTAAAAAGGCTTCCCGATTGACTCTCCCTCTGGCCTGCGCCAGAAAATCGGCCAGAACGGAAAGATCCGCCAAGCCCTGAAAGGGAACGCTGTGGATCTCAAGGCCGTTTGCCATAATCAAGGTACCCGTTGCCCCCTGCAGGATCGCCTCCTTGGCGGCGGCGAGAGCCTCCTCGGCCACCCCGTCGTCGGATTTTATGGCTGTGTGGGGGGAAAAGCCGTATTCCTCCCCCAAGGTCTCGGCAAGATCGCACACGATCACCACGCGGCGCCCCGTATTGGAGGATCTCTCTTTCACCTGGAGCTCCTCGGTTTTGGAGGAAAGCTTCCAATGAATGCTCTTAATGGCATCCCCCGCGCGGTATTCCCGCACGTCGCCGTTATCCACTTGGTTGTTTTCCGCCTGATTGCGCACGTGAGAGCTCCCCTCCAGCGCCGTCAACAGCCCGTAGGGAGAAATTTCCCTCGGCAGGATCTTGATCTGAGCATAGCGGCCAATATCCTGACGGAGGCGGAACAGATGCAGATAATCCCCAACGTAAAGCTCCTGCACTCCCACGGTATAGACCCCGCGGGAATCCAAGGCAGAGGCCATTTCCACCGTTCCGGCGGAAAAGGGCGGAAGCATCACGGAAACGGCGGTCAGATTGGCATCGGGAGAATAGGCCACGGGCACGTACAGCAAAAGGCGAATGCGGGGGATGGGCAGAATTCCGCGATTCACCACCCGAAGCGGAAGAGAAAAGGTCTCCGCATGGGCGCTTTTACGGGTGAACACGTGCTTCCCCTCTTCAAATTCCACCCAAAGAAAATGGGAGCAGGCAAAAAGCAGTGCCACGTCCACCAAGGGCAGAGTCAAAAAGAATAAAACGAAAACCGCGGTGATGGGGTGGAGCACCAATTGGGAAAGAAACAGCAAAAACACAAACAAAAGCCCATACATCACGCAGGGCAGAATCCGAACGGAAAATCTGCCGTAGCGGCGGAGCTCCTTTTTTCCGCCCCTTTTCATTTGCGGGAAAGATAGCGGGTCTTGGTCAAAAACGGAACGGGGGTGGTATCCAGAATGGAACGCATCACGTCCTCCGCGGACACCTCGTTGGCAATGGCCTCACGGGTCAACGCCACACGGTGCGCCACCGTTTCCACAAACAAGGCTGCCACGTCCTCGGGCAGAACGTAATTCCGATGATCCAGAAGAGCCTTGGCTCGGGAAAGACGCATCAGCATCAGCGAGGCACGGGGGCTGGCGCCCAGGGACAATTCCGTGCGGGTTCGGGTGGCAGAAACCAGCGTCACGATATACCGCTCCACCTCCTCGGACATCAAAACGTCCTCCGCGGCCTTCTTCACACGAACGATATCCTCGGGTCTTCCCAGAGGAGAAATCTCCTCAAAGGGGTTGCTCTTTTTTCTGCGGCGCAAAATGGCGATCTCCTCCAGCGCCGTGGGATACCCCATCCGAAGGCGGAGCGCAAAGCGGTCCAGCTGAGCCTCGGGCAAGGGATAGGTTCCCACAAAGCCGATGGGGTTCTGGGTGGCAATGACCATAAAGGGCTTGGGGATCTCGTAGGTCACCCCGTCCACCGTGACTCTGCCCTCCTCCATGGCCTCCAAAAGGCTGGATTGGGTTTTGGGAGAGGCACGGTTGATCTCATCTGCCAAAAGAATATTGGTATCCACAAGGCCTGCGCGAAATTCAAAGCTTTCGCTCTTTCGGTTGTAAATATTAAAGCCCGTAATGTCGGACGCCATCACGTCCGGCGTAAACTGAGCGCGGGAAAAGCGAAGCCCCGCCGCCTTGGCCAAGGTAGCGGCAAGGGTGGTTTTTCCCACGCCGGGCACGTCCTCGATCAAAACGTGGCCGCCCGCGATCAGAGCCGCCACCAAAAGGGAGATCTCCCGATCCTTTCCCGTGACCACCTTGGCCACCTCGCCCTGCAAAAGATCCGCGGTGCGGTAAATTTCTTCCAATTCGGTATTCTTTTCGCCCTCGGAAACAATTTTGGTTTCTTCCATTCCTCCGGTCCCCTTTTTCTTTATTTTGTAATTGTATTGTACCACAGCAAGAGACATCCTTGCAACAGAAATGTAAAAATTCCCAAGCATTTTTTGATTTTTTTATACAAATCGGCAACTCTTCGAAGATTTTCTTACGAAAAATACGTTTTCACAAAAAAATTCCCGCAGAAGCAAATTCTGCGGGAATGCGCTGTCAAAGGATCTCCAAAACCCGATAGCCTTCTTTTTCCACGGTTTCCTTCAAGAGCTTATCCGAAACCTCGGCGGAGAGACGAAGGCGGGCTTCTTTGCGCTCGTGGCTGGGGGAGGCCTCCTCCACGCCCTCCAGTGCTTCCAGCGCACGCTTCACGTGAGCCTCACAGTGGGGACACATCATCCCCTCGATCTTCATGACCTTTTCCATTTCATTTTTCTCCTTTTTATCAAAATTTTCATTGGAATTGCTTGACATTTCCGTTTTGCTTTCCCCTTCTGTTTCTCGGTACCACGAAAACAAATTCAGCCGCAGGGCGTTGGATACCACGAAAAAGCTGGAAAAGCTCATGGCCGCGGCACCGAACATCGGGGTCAAATTCCATCCGAAGGGATGCAAAAACACCCCCGCCGCCAAGGGAATGCCCACCAAATTATAGCAAAAGGCCCAAAACAGGTTTTCCTTGATATTTTTCAGGGTTTTGCGGGAGAGGCGGATCAATTCCGAAACGTCTGTCAGAGAATTTTTCATCAGAACCACCTCGGCGGCATCCAGTGCCACGTCCACTCCCGCACCGATGGCCACCCCGATATCGGCGGCGGTGAGGGCGGGGGCATCGTTGATCCCGTCTCCCACCATCATTACACGGCCCTTTTTCTTCCATTCCCGCAGGATCTCTTCCTTACCCTCGGGTAAAACCCCTGCATAGACCCGATCGATCCCCACCGATTCGGCCACCGCTCGGGCGCACTCTGCCCGATCCCCCGTGACCATCAGAACCGTAAGACCCATTTTTTTCATTTCCCGAACAGCGCGGGGCGAATCTGCCTTGACCGTATCCGAAAGGGCCAAAAGTCCCAAATACTGCCCGTTTTCGGTGAAAAACAGCGGTGTTTTTCCTTCCCCCGCGAGCCTCTCACCCAAAAGGCGCGCCTTTTCGGGAAGCTCGCCCCTTTCTTCCGCCAGCTCCCGCTTTCCGCCCACGACCCACGCCGAGCCGATTCGGCCCTCTACGCCGAAGCCCGCCCGAGAGCGAAACTCCGAAAGCTCGGCGGAGGGGATCCCCCTCTTTTCGCCGTAAGCCAGGATCGCCTTGGCAATGGGGTGTCCCGAGCCCGATTCCAACGCCAGCGCCACCGAGATCAGTTTTTCCTGCCCAACTCCCTCTGCGGGGACAGCATCGGTGACGGTCATTTTGCCTTCGGTGACCGTTCCCGTTTTATCCAGCACCACAATATCGGTTTTCCCCGCATTCTCCAAGGAGGAGGCGGTTTTGAACAAAACCCCGTTCCGCGCAGCCACGCCGCTTCCTACCATAATGGCAACGGGAGTAGCAAGCCCCAGCGCGCAGGGACAGCTCACCACCAGAACGGCGGTGGCGTGGGTCAGCGCTTCGCCGAATTCCGCCCCCAAAAGCAGCCAAACCGAAAAGGTCAAAAGGGAAAGGGCGATGATCACGGGTACGAAAAAGGCCGAGACCCGATCGGCCAGGCGGGCAATGGGAGCCTTGGAGGCCGAGGAAAGGGTCACCCGCCGAATGATGGCGGAAAGAGCGGTATCGCCGCCCACCTTCTCGGCACGAACCAAAAAACGCCCCGAAAGGTTTTGGGTGCCGGTATAGACCCCGTCGCCGCTTTTCTTATCTACGGGCAGGCTCTCTCCCGTCAGGGCGGATTCATCCACAGCACCCTCGCCCGAAACCAAAACGCCGTCCACGGGAAAGCCCTCTCCCGCGCGAACCACCACAAGATCCCCCGCCTTCACTTCCTCGGGGGGAAGCGTCACTTCCTTGCCATCTCTCAAAATCACCGCAGATTCGGGCTTCAAGCCCTGCAGGGCGCGAATGGCCGAGGTGGTTTTTCCTCGGCTCTTGGCCTCCAGCATTTTTCCCACGGTAATGAGCACCAATATCATGGCGGCGGACTCAAAATACAGCCCGTGAAGGGTGTGGGATTGCATCTCGGCAGACTGCCCCGTCATCTGAAACAGGCGAACCGTGCTGTACAGGAAGGATACGCCCGAGCCCAAGGCCACCAGGGTATCCATATTGGGTGCCCGATTCATCACGCCCCGAAAACCGCCCACGAAAAACCTTCGATGGATCAGCAGGATCGCCCCGCTGAGCATAAACTGATACAGCCCCTGCGCCATGGGATTGAAAAAGCTCGGCAAGGGCAAAGACAGCATTGAGCCCATGGATACGTACATCAAAGCCAAAAGCAACAAAAGAGAGAGCAGCAAATCGCCCCCGCGGGGATCCTTTTTTTTCTCGGTTTCGGTTTTTTTTGCCTCCCGTCCCTTGAGCGAGGCACCGTAGCCCGCCTTTTTCACCGCGGCAACGATCTCGTCCTCCGCGGCATCGCCCTCCACGGTCATGGCGTTTTGCAAAAGGCTGACGTTGCAGGACGTAACCCCCTTGACCCCCTTCACCGCCTGTTCCACGCGGGCACTGCAGGCCGCGCAACTCATTCCGCTTACGCTAAATTCCTTCATCCCTTACCTCATTTTTCTCAGCAGCATCACCAATTCCTCCGCCGCCTCTTTTTTTCCCGCCTGCAGATCCTGCACCACGCAGCTGTTGATATGCTCCTCCAAGAGAAGGCGTGAAAAAGAATTCAGCGCCTCCCGCACCGCCGAGACCTGCAGCAAAATATCCACGCAGTAAGCGTCTTCTCCGATCATTTTTTCAAGCCCCCGCACCTGCCCCTCGATCCGATGCAAGCGATTCAAAAGACTCTTCTCCTCCGCTTCGCTTCTCTTTTTCTTGCGGGCACACTGACAGCTTTTTTCCATATTTACCGATCTCCTTTATATACCCCACGGGGGTATATATATTGTACAAAAAAATCGGGGCGCTGTCAAGGCTTCCCCGATGAGTTTGCTCACAAAATCGTTTCCATATACACCTTTTGGGGAACCATTCCGCATTTCTCATAAAAGCGAAGGGCTCCGGGGTTGCAGGACCAAACGTTGAGGGTCAAATTGTAAAAGCCCTCTTTTTTTGCAAAATCCACCACAAACTCATACAGCTTTTTGCCGATCCCCATCCCCCGAGCGCTCTCATCCACACAAAGATCGTCCAAATACAGAGTCCTCACGTCGGTCAGAATGTGGCTGTTTTGAATTTGCTGATGAATGAGAAAGGCATAGCCCAGCACCTTTTTTCCCTCCACCGCCACGAAAACGGGGCGGGTATCATCCTCTAAGATGGCATAAAGCTCCTCGTCGCTGTATTTTTTCACCCCGCCGTAAAACAGATCGGGTCTCCCCTTGTGGTGAAGCTCCAGCACCTGACAAAGAAGATTGTTGATCCCCTCCAGATCCTCTCGGACCGCTCTTCTGATTTCCATCCTTTTTTCCTTCCTCTTTTACAAAAAAATCCGTACCGCAATGCGGCAACGTCCGCTGCGGGTCTCCCCCACAGCACCGTCATAATAAAATCGGCCGAAGCCTCGCACCGAGACCCGCTCTCCCCCGCAAAGCTCGCGAGCGGGCGAGCGGCAGATCGCCCCGTTGATGCTGACCCTCTCCTTTTCAAACAAAGCCTTGCCCTCGGCGCGGGAAAGATCGTATACTGCGGCCACCACCGCATCGGCGCGGGCGGAAGCGGCCGTGATAAGCCTTTCCTCCCATCTCGGCTCCGCCTCCGAAGGGAGATCCCTCTCCTCGGTGACCGAAACGGAATTCTTCCCCACGCGGTCGATCCCCTCCATACAGTACGCCGCCATGGTGCGAAGCACCGCAAAATACGCCCGTTTCCCCACAGTCACAATATCGCCGATCTGATCCCTGCGGATCCCCAAGGCCATCAAGGCCCCCAGACAGTCCCGATGGGAGATCTCCACAGCGAATTTTTCATCCTTGGGAGCGATCTTCAGTAGTGCAAGGCTCTCCTCCGGGGGATAGCCGAATTCCTCCTCCGAGCCGAACACGGCAACCCGCCTCTCCGCCTCGGGGAAAACACCCTCCAGCCGATAGGCGATGGGAAGCGACAGAGCCGCCAGCTCCTCCTGCTCTTTTTGGGTCAAAAAGGCCGTTTGGGTATAGATTCCGCGGGCGGCGGCACGGCTTGCCAGATCCCGAAAACGCTTTTGCAGCTCCGATTCCATCCGATCATCTCCTTCTCAAGAGAAGCATAGCGAATTTTTCAAAAAAAGTCAAGCCTTTTTCATTTTTGATGAAAAAGCACCTTTTATTTGACATTCCGAAAAAAGGCTTGTATAATGATCAAAAAAAGGGAGGACGTCCTATGGATCTGAACCAAATATACGGCATTGAATTTGATGAAAGCCTTCCCTTCGGGGGAGAAAAGCGCATTTTCGACAGCATCGGGATGGAAAACGATTTCGTCATCGGGGATCGCTTTGCCAAAAACGGCGGCAAAAACGATTTTGATTCGGCCTATCCCTTCGGCGCCATCCGCCTTTGCAACGTCCGCTTGAAAAATGGGAAAAAGACCGTTCTCTACGAGGGCGAAGAAGGCTTCTCCCGCGACGGAAAGAGCGGCAACGTTATGGTGGAGATCCCCAAATTCTATTCTCTTCGGGAGAAAAAGGGGAGCGTGGAGCGCTGGGCGGTTTCGGGCGTTTGTCATCCGGGCTTTGGGATTGAGCCTGCCTTTTTGCGAGGCGGCAAGGAATTGGATGCGATCTACGTGGGTGTTTACAATTCCTCTTATGCGGGAGACGGCGTTTTTTCCTCCACCGATACCCTCCCCGATTTTTGCATTCCGCGGGAGGAGCACAGCCGCCGATACCGCGAGGCGGGATACGACCCCTACGATCTGGCCATATATCTTCTGCTTCAGCGGCTGATCGCCATTGAATTCGGCACCCGCAGGCTCAAATACCAATTGGGCGGCTTTTTGTTTGTAGAATATTACTACCGTCTGAATCGGGCAAGCACCATCGCCACCGTTGGAAAGAACTATATTACAAAGCCCAAGGCGAGCCGAAATTTCCTGTATTACCCCGGTATGCAAATGATGTTCGCCTGCCCCAAGCCTCATCATCCCGAGCCCATTTTGCGGGAGCTGGTTCGGGTAGAGGAGGACCCCGAAAATCCAAGCCTGATCCGCTACACCTACAAGGGAGAGGATCTTTCCTCGTATTTGGTGGGGGAAAACGCCCATGCAGGGGGCTTTTTGCAGAAAAACGGCTTTACCGATTCCCTCTCCTACCATACGGGGCGCACCGATCACGTTCCCCCCATGACCCTTGCCCATCCCCCAAAAAGCCTTGCGGCCTTTGTATACCGCGGCACCGATTCCCTTCCGCCGAGGGTGACCGACGAGGAATTGCGGGGAATGGTAAACGCCTTCCGTTATCGCGGCATTGAAAATATCTGGGGCAACGTATGGGAATTTTGCAGCGGTCTGAAGGTGAAAAATCTGCAATATTATTACACCTTCGATCCCGATCTCTATGACAGCGACGATCTTTCCCGCTGGAACCGCATCGGCTTTGCCGCACCGGAGCAGAACCATTTGGGAGAATGGAAGCCCACCCCGCCCATCTGGACCGACATGATGGGGCTGGACCCCTCCGAGCCGCTTCTGCCCCTGCCTGCCTCTACCGCCAGCGGAGAGCCCGGGAACTTTTACGACGCCGCCTTTTATTGCTACAAGGATAAAAGCTACAACGATGAGCCCGTGGACCCCGACATCCTCTACGAGGTGGCGGTGGGCGGCGGCTACGATCACTATTGGTTCGGCTCCCTCTTCACCTATCGCTGCTTTTTGAAAAAAAATACCCGCTCCTGGCTGTATTCCAACCGCCTTTGCCTGCGGAAATAATCCGAAAATCGCGATCGGCGTGCTCCCCAAGGGGCACGCCGATTTTCGCTTGGGCTTTTATTTTGTTCTGCGCCGACGATTGCGGCGCACGCGGTTGATGTGGCGTTCAAAATCACCGTCGGAGATCAATTCCGCCAGCACCAATTGCTCCAAAAGAGGCACGGGGCAGGAGATCACGCCCGATCTTTCCTCAAACTGCGCCAAAAGCGCAGAGGGAAGCACCATATACGATACGCGGATGGAGGGAGAAACGGTTTTGGAAAAGGTATTCAGATAGATCACGTTTTGCGAGGCGGACAGGGCAAACAGTGTATCCTCGGGCTTGCGGGACAGGGTGAATTCCGATTGAAAATCATCCTCCACCAAATAGCGCCCCTCCTTTTTTTCCGCCCAGCGGAGATATTCCCGCTTTTTGGAGGCGGAGGCGCTGGCGCCGCTGGGAAAGCTTTGATACGGAGTCACATGGAGCACGTCGGCCCGAGCGGACAAAAGGGCGGCCGAATCGATCCCGTCGCTCCTTAACGGGAGAAGCTCCGTTTCCACCCCCAAGGAACGGTAGGCCCCCGTGATCTGCGCATAGGAGGGATCCTCCACGCCGTAGCACCTCTCCCGCCCCAAAAGGCGCACTGCAGAGCCGTAAAAATACTCGGCACCCGATCCGATCACGATCTGCTCCGGGGTGGCGAAAATGCCTCTGGCGCGGGCCAGATACCCCGAAAGGGCACTGCGCAATTCCATACAGCCGTACCGCGACCCCTTGGAAAAAAGCCGCGGGCCGTATTGGGAAAGCACCTTGCGCACCTTTTTGGCGTAAAGAGAAAAGGGAAAGCCATCCTCCCGATCCTCTGCCTCCGAAGGGCTCTCCTCCCGCAAGGGCACAAACAAAGGAGCGGGAGAAAACAGCTCCTCCTCCCGATAGATCACAAAATACCCGCTTCTCTCCCGAGAATCCACGTAACCCTCCTCGCAAAGCAAGGCATAGCTGTGCTCCACGGTGATCACGCTGACCCCCACCTCCTCCGACAGCAGTCTCTTGGAGGGGAGGCGGCTGCCGTAGGGCAAAACACCGCCGACGATATCCGCCCGCAGCTGTTCATAAAGCTGAAGATACGCTTTTTTGGGGTTTTCCCGATCCATTCGGTATTTCATCTGATTCTATCCTTTTTGTCTGTTTGAAAGAAAAAATCCATCTGATCTTATTATAAAAAAACTTGCCCCCCTCGTCAAGTTTTTCTTCATCTCTCTTGCAAAAAAAACGTTCCCGTGCTATACTGACAAAAACGATCAAAGGAATGACCCCCATGAAACAAACCCCCGTTACCCTCCGCAAGCCGAACGAAGCCGACCGCGAATTCTATCTCTCCTGCTGTCTGAGTTTTTATCACAGCGATGCGGTCTTGTTTTCCATTCCCGAGGCACATATGAAAAAAACCTTTGATCTGCTTCTGCAGGAAAACCCCTATGCCGAGGGCTTCATTCTGGAAGCGGGCGGCGAGCGGGCAGGCTATGCCCTTTTGGCCAAAACCTGGTCTCAGGAGGCGGGCGGGCTTACCGTTTGGCTGGAGGAATTCTACGTTCTGCCCGAAAAAAGAGGCGGCGGCATCGGCTCAGCCTTTCTCTCCCTTTTGGAACAGCGCTTTTCGGGCACAGCCAAGCGCTTCCGCTTGGAGGTGGAGGATGAGAACGAGGGTGCCGTTCGGCTGTATCAAAAATTCGGATTTGAATTTTTCCCCTATAAACAAATGAAAAAAGAACTGTGACCTCTTGCATTTTTTCCAAATCTGTGTTATAATGCTCGGGTCTCTATGAAACATCCTCGAAAGCGTATGCCTTTCTCCGGGAGATCCGTTTTGAAAACAGAATATTTTGCTAGTGTAGCTCAGTTGGGGACGTTTGCGACCGCGCGAAGCGATGAAGGGAGCAAAAAGGAGTGGAGCGGTCGAAATTTGGCGTGGCGAACAGCGAGCCGAAAATTTCGGGCACCGCGACAGGAAGAGCAGCTGAAAGCTGCGTATGCCTTTCTCCGAGAGATCCGTTTTGAAAACAGAATATTTTGCTAGTGTAGCTCAGTTGGTAGAGCAGCTGATTCGTAAT
>JAFWBD010000012.1 GCA_017507325.1 Clostridia bacterium
CTCAACAGCAGATGTACGTGGTCGGGCATCATATGCCCTTCTAATATTTCTACCTCTTTGTACCTACATAGTGTTCTAATTATGTCTTGCAGATCTTTCCGATACTCGTAGTATATTACTTTTCTTCGGTATTTCGGAACAATTACGATATGGTACTTGCATAACCATTTTGTATGTGCTAAACTATTCGTGCGATTTGCCATAAAATTCTCCTTTCGTTGTACTCTAAGACTTGAACAACCTTATTGTACCACGGGGGAGAATTTTTTGGTATAACCTCCGACGCGCACCCGCATAGCGGGTGGTTCTTTTGTTTCGGACGTTCCGTCCTCAACTGGCTAAAGCCACTAAAAAAAGGCGTAACGCCCCAAATGGGGCATTACGCCAAATTTTAACGGAATGAGAATTACTGAGCTTCTCCCAAGAGAGCTTCTACCTTAGCAAGATAATCCTCGTTTCTTTCCTTGTAATCCTTCAGAACGGCATCAGCAAAGATGGTATAGCCGTAGGGGCTAACGTCAAGACCCTTGAGATCGGAAGAAGCAAGGTAGTTATGAGAATAGAATACCATTGCGGTGGCGGGGCACTCTTCGGCAAAGAGCTTCTCAAGTTCAATAAGCTTTGCATGACGGCCGCTTCTGGTGGTTTCCTCCAGAATCTGGTCCAAAAGAGCGGTGTAAGCTTCAGAGTTATAAGCGGTTACGTGGGGAGCGATACCGGAAGAGGTAGCATCCACGGAAACAACGCTTCCGCTGTAAGCGGGAGAGAAGGGAGCGAGGAAGGAATAGGGGTTGGTGGAGAGACCCTGATAGTCCAGAGCGATCACGTCAAACTCACCTGCATAGAGAGCCTTTTCGTAGCTGTTAACACCGAGACCCTTGAGGGAAACGGTGAATCCCAAAGCTTCCCATACGCCCTTGGCGTACTCGGCAACCAGAACGTCATACTCGCGATCCTCGCGATAAGTGATCTCAAAGGAACCGGAGGTAACGCCTGCCTGGCTTAAAAGAGACTGAGCGGCGGAATCGGCCTTGGTGCTGTAAACAGCGCCTGCCTCCTTGCGGAAGCTCTTCTTCATGGTGCTACCGGTGGCAATATCGGCAACGAAGCCGTTTGCGGCCTTGGAGCCGAGACCGATGATGGATGCGATCTGCTCACGGTCCAAAGCGATGCTGAGCGCCTTGCGGACGCGGGCATCGGCGAGAACCTCGTTCTCACAATCGAAGAAATAAGTATAAGAGGTCAGGGTATCGGAGGATTCGATATCCTTTTCCTTGGCGTTGTAGGTATCGGAAGTAAAGCTTCCAACGTAATAGATCTCTTTGTTATCAAACTGGGTAATGGCATCGGCGGCAGAGGGAACCCAGGAGAAGTTGGTAACGAGCTGATAGGGCTTCACGTATACGTTGTAGCCATCCTCAGGGGTCTTGGGGAGACGGAAATACTTGGAGAAATCCAATCTGTATTCACCCTCGGGATCCATCTTCTTGATGGCAAAGTGTCCGTTGGTGGCGATATCGTTTACGTTGGTGGACCAGATCTCTTCCTTGCCCTGAATAACGTCATCACGCAAGGGAACCAGCGCGGGGCTGGAAATGGCCTCCAGGAACAGTTCGGGATCGATGGGTCTCTCAAACTGAACCTCAACCGTATCGGCGTCCACGGCAGCAACACCGAGATCATCGATGGTCATAACACCGGCCTTTACGTCGCGGGCGTTCTTCAGATCGTAAAGAAGAGCGGCGGCGGGGCTGGCAGTCTCGGGAGAGAGAATTCTCTTCCAAGCATAAACAACGTGGTCTGCGGTAAAGGTTCTGCCGTCATTCCATCTGGTGGAAATCAGATCAATGTAGAGAAAATACTCTTCTCTGTCGGCATTGTACTTCTGCTCCCAATCGGAAGCGAGAACGTACTCAATCTTACCGGATTTGTTCACCTGGGTCAAGCCTGCGTACAAAAGACCGGATACCTTGAGAAAATCTTTGTCATAGATCATCTCGGTGGGGTCAAGGTCCATCTGGGGAGAGGCGATATACATGGGGATGATTGCGCCCATATCGTCCATATCCACCTTGCAGGAACACAAGGAAACGGAGAGCGTTACAAACAGAAGCAACAGTGCAACTACTCTTTTCATGGCTACTTTTTTCATGACAACCTCCTATTCGGCACACGAATATACCAAATTACTACATGAAATTATATCACAAGTTTTTCAAATAATCAAGTCGTATTTGAAGAAATCCAAAAACATTTTATTGCACAAGATTCAGAAGAATTTCTTGTGCAGCATGTACAAAAAAATGTTAACTTTCATCGATTATATCGCCCCCGAGGGGTTCATAGACGGAAAACACACGAAATTCGGGGTTCAGAGCCGAAAGAGCCTCGGAAAAGTATCTTGCCGCGTCCCGCTCCGACGCATGGTGTCCGCAGTCGATCACGGTCATTCCCCGCTCCACAGCCTCCTGCGCCTGATGGTACGGAATATCGCCGCCCACAAAGGCATCGGCTCCGCGCAAAAGGCAAGGCTCCACCAGATCCTTTCCGGATCCGCAGCAATAGCCCACGCGAAAAACGTCCATTTCGGCCGAATACAGCCGAACGGGTGCACGCAGAGCACGGGAAACAGCCGCGGCCAATTCCTCGGGGCTCTGCTTTGCGGGCAGGCTCCCCATTCCGCCGATGAACGGCTCCTCGGGAAGAAGAGGTGCACCGTTCTCGGGCAGGATCCCGAGCCGCTCGGCAAAGCGGTCGTTCAATCCACCCACCGCCCCGTCAAAGCGGGTGTGCAGAGAGATCAGGGAAATTTCCTCCTGCAAAAGCATTAAAACCTTTTGCCCCACAATGGAATCCTCACAGATCCGACGGAGAGGGGAAAAGATCAAAGGGTGATGGCTGACAATCAGCTCGCAATGCTCGGAAACAGCCTTTTCAATGACGGAAAAGGTCACGTCCAAGCAGGTAACGATCCCCGTCACCGTGCGATCACGATCGGGACATACCAAAAGCCCGTCGTTATCCCACGTGCAGGCTCTTTCCTTGGGATAAAGGGATTGGAAATACGCTTCGATTTCACGAATTTTCATCATACTTCTCCAAAATGCTACGGCATTTCTCTTCCAATTGTTCTTCCTCGGCGGCACTTTGCCCCGCACGGCGCTTCCCTTCCGCTCTCGCACGGTAGCGCGCCCTCAGCTTCTCAAAATACAGCCGACAGCTCTCGCTTTTGATATGGGGAAGAAATTCTCCGAAGGGATCCGTTTTTTCCGAGAGGTGACGGATCACACCGTCGAAAACGGCAAACAGCAAAACAAAGGTTTTTCCGTTTTCCGCCACAACGCTCTCTTTTTCGACACGAAAGCCGTTATGATAAAGCCACCTTCTCAAAAAGGCGGTACGAGTCATGGGTTGCAGGGCAAAAAAGCTATCGGCCGCAAGGAAACCCTTACTGCGGGACAGGATCCCCGCAATGGTTTCACCGCCCATACCGGCGATGACAAAAGCATCGGGACGGTAAACGGCCAGCTCTTCGATCCCATCGGTCAAAAAGAACTCCGCCTGACGGGATTTTCCCGCGCGGGCAAAATTTTGCTTCGCTCTCTCCAGCGGAGCGGCGTTCAGATCCGAAACCAACACCCTTTCGCAGTACCCGTTCTGCACAAGATACAGCGGCAAAAGGCCGTGGTCGGATCCGACGTCACAGATCACACCGCCCCGAGGAAGACTTTCCGCAATGGCGAAAAGTCTCTCGGACAAGCGGACGGTGCCCCGAGGCGCGGCGTTTTTATTTGCCGGCAAGGTAGGCATTGATCTTTTCTACCAGCGCATCGGCGTCGGTTCCGTGAACGGCACAAGCCTGAGCGATGGACTCGCCTCTGGAGGCGGGGCAACCGAGGCAGTGCATTCCAATCTCAAAAAAGAACTGAGCCGTGCCCTGATCGGCATCCAGAATATCGCCGATGATGCTTTCTTTGGTAACAGAAGTCATTTGGTTTCTCCTTTCTATGATTGCAATTTATGATCGATGCTTTGCGCAAGGTCATCTTTTTTGATGGATTTAATCCATTCCGAAACCGCCATCGGCAAAAGGGATAGCAGTACGGCAAAGAAAACGATCCACATACTGAGGCCGGAGCCCGGATTTTCCTGCTGCCACATACGTGCCAAAAAGGGCAGCGAAACCGCTACGGTGGTCAACAGAGACATAAGGCCCGTAACCGCCCCCACTTTACCGATCCCCTTCAGATTTCGAATCAAGGGAGAATCGAATTTCAGAGAAAGCGAGAGAAGGTAGGCTTCAAGGGTGAAGGTGATCAAGGCGGCGGAATTGGCCGTTGCGATGCCTCCCGAGGCGTACAGCGCGATCTGACGGGAGAGCATGGCACAAATGGCCGCAACGGCGCCCGCAAGCAAGGGATGAACCATTAAGGCGCGGAGAGAGACCACCTTATCCTCCCGCAAAACGCTCCTTGCATGCTCAAGGCGCGGCCCGGGATCGCGATACGGAATATTGATTCCGGAAGGAATCACCGCACCGAGACAGCAGATCAACAAAGGCAGAGTATCAAAGGGAACGTGACCGTCCGCCGCGAAGGAAAACAGCACCGAAAAGCCCAGTGCAAACTGGATCAGGAGCGTATACTGCATCAGGTGAACCACGTTGCGATACAGAATTCGTGACCAATTGATACACAGCGGGATCAATTCGTACTTTTTTTCCTTGACCAGAATATCCGCATTTAAGCGGACGGCATTTTGCTTTTCCCCGATCCCCACCACGGAAATATCCGATTCCATCTGAGGCAGGGTGTCGTAAAGACCGCCGGTCAAGGAGAGGGTAATGTCTCCGTTATCCTTATGGAATTTCACAATGCTTTGCTTTTCTTCCGCGGGGAAACCGCAATAAGCCTTATATTTTTCAATATCCGCTACGAAAATTCCCCGATCCATTCGCTCGTAGCTTTGATAGGAAAGAGCATATTGATAATCATCGGGTCCGATGATGGAAACGGTACGGGAAAGCGCCGCCACGGTTTCGGGGTAATCATCCGTCAAAAGATACGTCTGAATACCCGATTTCTGACAAATACTGACGCCGTTGGCCGCCGCCGCACTCACGGGAGTGGAAAGACCGAAGACCCCAAGATAGGTCATTCCTCGGCAAAGCTGTCTTTGATCCCCCGTGGAGGGAGAGGACAGATTCAGCACCGCCACCGAAACGATCCGCTCGCAAATCTCGGAAAGATGCTTGGCATTGGCACGCATCACGGAGCGGGTCGATTCGTTCATAGCCCGTTTTTTTCCGTTTTCGTAATACTCGGTGCAAGATGCCAAAACGGAATTGGGATTGCCCCGAATCACCAGTCGATACCGTCCGTCACAGAGGGTTAAAGCACAGGAATATCCGTATTTCGGGTCAAAATCGTAGCGGTTGACGTACATATGATTACGCTCCAGCACCCGTTTTTGAAGGCCCGCCTGCGCCGCCGCCGAAAGGATGGCTCTTTCCGCCGTCCATTCCTCCCGCTTTCCCGCAAAATATTGGCGGGAATTTTGGGCAAGGAGAAGATTCTCCAGCAAGGGACGGGCTTTTTCCGCATCGTCCTTAAAGGAGAGCATTTCCATCCCCACGTAAAAGGAGCCCGCAATGGGCTGGGAATAAAACAAATAGTCACCGGAATTGACAAACACGCAGTTGACGTCGCACAGTCTGTCCACCGCGCCGGGATTTCGGAACACGACCCCCTGCGCAAAAAGCCTTTCGGACATATACGCAATGGAAAGGTCGCAAAGCAGCTCCATAGAATCGGGAAAGCTGGCAACCACCACCGCGGCCACGTAATGGAGGGCGGAAAAGATCTCTTGCCCCCAAAATACGCTCCACGCAAAGAGGAAAAAGCAACTGACGACCCAAACCAAGGAAATTTGTTTTTTCAATTCCATAGCCGTTTGGTAGATCAGAGGCATTGAGGTATTCTGCCTGGAAACGGTAAAATTTTCGTTATCGAAGACGTTACGCCCCGTATTGCAGACAAACACCTTGGCACCGCCGTGAAGGATGACGCTGCCCGCAAACAGGATGCACTCAAAATAGGGGTAACCGCTTCCCTTTTCCCGAACCTCATCGTGACTTCTTTTAAACAGCGGCACACGGCGACCCGTTACACTGGCTTCCAGTATCTTCAAGGAATTGTGACGGAGAATGATTCCGTCGCAGGGCATCACGTCTCCCTTTTCCAAAAGGAGAATATCCCCGGGAACGATCTCTCTTTTTTCCACGGACAAAACCCGCCCGTTACGGCGGACGTGATAGCGCCCGCCGGAAAAGCGGCGTATCCGCTCCTGAGCGCGCTTCACATAGAGCTGTGTTCCGAGAGCAAAGGCCGTATACAACGCCACCGTGATCAGAAGAGCGGCCAGCGAGGTGCCCCGCTCCGTGGCCAGATAGTCGATCAGACAGACCAAAAGGAATAAAACCATCATAATATCGCCGAAGATCTTTTTTAAAAGATCCACCGAGGAGTTTTTCTTTTCAAACAGAATATTCTCCCCGAATTCCCGACGATTTCTCAAGACCTGCTCGGAGCTGAGGCCGTTTTCCGTATCGGTTCCCAAAACAGCCTTAAGCTTTTCAAGATCTACTTCCAGCAGGTTCATACGTTCTCTCGGATCAAGGACGTAACAATTTCCCCGTTTTCCACGGAAAGACGGACTCCGATGATCTTGCGATCCCGATCGGATACAATGGCATCCGAGATCTTATCCTCGATCTCTCTTTGAATATAGCGAGCCATATTTCTGGCACCGTATTTTTCGCTGTAGCTCTTTTCGGCCACGAGCGCCACGGAATCACTGCCGTAGGAAAGGCTCAAAGCCTTATTCTCCAGCGCTTCCTTCAATTCTCGCAGGCGGAGCTCGGCAATGCGAACAAAATCCTCTCGGGAAAGCTTTCGGAAGGTGATGATCTCATCCACTCGGTTGATAAATTCCGGCTTCAAGAAGGATTCCAGGCCCTTTTGGGTACGGGAATCTTCGGCCTCGTCCAGACTGTGTCCGAAGCCGGAAACTCCCGAGCGGACTTGACTGCCCGCATTGGTGGTCATCACGATCACCGTGTTTTCAAAATTGATTTCCTTGCCATGGGCATCGGCGATCTTTCCGTCATCCAGCACCTGCAAAAGGATATTCAAAACGTCCGGATGGGCCTTTTCGATCTCATCGAACAAAACCACCGAATAGGGCTTGCGGCGTATCTTTTCCGTTAACTGACCCGCATCGTCATACCCCACGTAACCGGGAGGCGATCCGATGATCCGAGAGACGGAATGCTTTTCCATAAATTCCGACATATCCAAACGGATCAGAGAATCGTTGGTATCGAACAGATGAGAGGCCAAGACCTTTACAAGCTCGGTCTTGCCCACTCCCGTGGGCCCCGCAAAAATGAAGCTGGCGGGCTTTGCCTTCACGCCGATTCCCGCGCGGTGGCGCTTGATGGCGCGGCAAACGGCATCGGCGGCGTGATCCTGCCCGATGATCCTTGCGGTCAATTCATCCTTCAGGGAAACGATCTTTTCAAATTCTCCCGCGGAAATGCTGGCGGCGGGAATTCCCGTCCACGCCTCGATCACACGGGCAATATCCTCAAGCTCCACCTCGATCCCGTCGCGAAGGGCGGAAAGCCTTTGGAATTCCTCCTCCTTGCGAAGCTGAGACACCTTGATCTGCGCGATTCGGGCATAGGTGGAATCATCCGGATCGCTTTTGGCCTCCAGCTGCTCCTTTTCCGAGCGGATCTCCTCCAATTCCTTCGTCAAAGCATCGATGCGATTGATCACGTCACTGTCCACGACCTTGCGGGCGCAGGCCTCATCCAAAATATCGATGGCCTTATCGGGAAGAAAGCGGTCGGTAATATAGCGCTCGGAAAGCGTCACGGCGGTGCGGAGAATGGAATCCGGCACCTTCAGCCCGTGATACGCCTCGTAATACTTCTTGACACCCTTCAAGATCTCAACGGTTTTTTGCACGTTGGGCTCCTCTACCGTTACCGGCTGGAAGCGGCGCTCCAGCGCCTGATCCTTTTCGATGTATTTTCGGTATTCCGCAAGGGTGGTGGCACCGATGATCTGAATCTCTCCGCGGGAGAGGGCGGGCTTTAAAATATTGGCACAGCTCATTCCGCCCTCGGAATCCCCTGCACCGACGATGGTATGGATCTCATCGATCACCAATATGATATTTCCGAGCTTTTTCACCTCTTCCACAAGGCTCTTGACCCGACTTTCGAATTGTCCGCGAAAATGAGTTCCCGCCACCAGCGCAGTCAGATCCAGAAGGAAGACCTCCTTATCCATCAAGCGAACGGGCACCTTTTTTTCCGCAATGCGCTGAGCCAAAAGCTCGGCAATGGCGGTTTTGCCCACACCGGGCTCGCCGATCAGGCAGGGATTGTTTTTCTGACGGCGGCAAAGAATCTGGACCACCCGATCCATTTCCGCTTCTCTGCCGATCACGGCATCCAATTCACCGCGGGCGGCACGGGCAGTGAGATTGATGCAGTAGCCGTCCAGCATTTTTCCGTGCTTTTTTTGCTTTTTTCCTTCCTTTTCGGGGGGAGGGCTTTCCTTGGAATCGCCTTGCTCCACGGGAACGGGGGGCATGGCACCGCCCAGAAAGGACTGAATATCCAAGGCCGCGGCACCGCTTGCTCCGCCATCCTCCAGCCCTTCCATCATTTGTCCCATTTGCTGCTCGATCATATCCATATCTTCATCGCGCAGACCCATTTTTTCCATATAATCGGAGAAAGGCTTGATATTCAATTCCTTGGCGCAACGGATGCAAAGCCCCTCGGAGGTCACCTTTTCCCCCTGAATCTTATTGATATAGATCACAGCGGGGCGCTGCTTACAACGAGAACATAATTTCATACAGTACCTGACTTTCCTTTTTAACGTTTCTTTTGCTTGGGGATCATGGCTTCCTTGGTGGTTTGGATCTGCACGGCATAGTTGAATACGTAAATAACGAATGCCATCACCATCACCAAAATCAGCGTGATGCAGAGAGAATTGCAAAGAATCATATTTCTTCCCGCACCGTCGGGGGAAATATGTACCACACAGATCAAAAGATACCACACCACCGTGGCCAGCTTACCGCACCAGACGGCGGACACGTAAATGTTACTGCGAGACATCATCAGATAAGCGCCGACGATCATAATGAATTCCTTCACAACGATAATGGCGGACAGAATCACGAAGGGCCCGCCGAACTCAATGGCAAGGCAAACGGTCACCACCACCTCAAGAAGCTTATCGGCAAAGGGATCCAAAAGCTTTCCGATATCGGTGATCCAGCCGTTGTGTCTGGCCAAAAAGCCGTCCAGCGCGTCGCTGAAGCCCGCTATCAGAAACACGATACCCGCGATCTGCAAGGGCCCCAAGGGAAGATTCTTCCCCAGAACACCGAAAAAGGTCAGCACGTACACGGGGATCAGAAGGATCCGAAAAACGGAAATATAATTGGGAATCTGATTTTTGGAAAAACGGTATTTTTTCATTCCTTATCCTTTCGTTGCCACAAACGTATCCAAAAGATCCAAACGGCTGAGCCATTTGATCAAAACGGTCCCCTCGGGATCGAAATTCCGAAAGAAGGCCGTGCTGTTTTCCTGAATCAAAGGGGCCGCCAGATCCAAAACGGAGGACAGCAAAACCGCCAGAAACAAGCCCCACAAAAGCCCCATTCCGAGGCCGAGAAAATGATTGGAGAAATTGAGGATCGGAAGCTTTGAGATCAGATCCAAAACCCGAACCGCAATGCGGATGGCAATCAGAAACGCCACAAACAGCACAATGAAGGCAAGCGCAAAGCCCGCACCGCTTGCCAAGGGCTCCACAACCCAAGAGGAAACCTCTCCCACGGTATTGCCCGCACCCTCGCTTTTGGCCTCCAGAAAGGCGGCGATGCTCGCCGTATCGGTTCCGAATTTTCTGAGGATCTCGTCACAGGCGGGGGGAAGCTGAGAAAAATCGATCTGCTCCGCGGCTGTTCCCACAGCCTCGGTCAAGACGTCGGAAAAATATTCCTTCAAAACGGGAGAGATCACCCGACTGCCCAAAAAGCTTCCGACGGGACGGGCGATGACGGAAGCCAAAACAAAGCTGATCAAGCTGCCGAACAGCCCGAAAAAAGCTTTGATAAAGCCCTGCTTTTTTCCCACAACGGCACAAAGCACCACAATGGCAACGATCAAAAGGTCACATAGAATGTTCATGGATCACTCCTCCTCCGACGGATTTAAAATTCGAATTTGTGCGGAAGCATCGGAGCACAGCACCACCGTATTCTCGAACAGCACTCCCAAAGAAGAATACTCACCCTCCAAGGGATATTCCCGAACGGTACCGTCCGTACGGATGGTGACAAGCCCCGTATAGGTCAGAAAATATGCAGTATCCCCCGCCGTCTTGATATCCAAAATCTGAACGGAAAAATCGCGGGAGACTCGCTCCGCCCCCTCTCGGTCGAAAATCCGAACCCGAAAATTGACACCCACCGAAAGCTGATTCTGCACCGCCACAAAAAGCTCTTCTCCGAAGAAAACCTTTTCCAAGCTGCCGCTTTCAAAGCGCTGCTCTCGGATCTGCACCCCTTCCCGGATCAATCTCAGAGAATTTTCCGAGAGAAGAAGGGTTCCCTCCTTCGAAGCGGAAAAATCAAGAGGCAATTCATCCGTATACGTAAACACAGAGAGGGGCTCCTCCCGACCGATCTTCAATTCGATCAGATCCGCTACCAAATCGCCTTCCAGCGCTCGCACCGCGGAAATACTCAGAACCCCCTCATCGGAAAGAGAGGCGTCCATGGCAAACTTATCGGTGGAAAGCCAGCGGTGGATCTCCTCAAAATCATCGTCATAGACGAAAACGGCGGAATGATAGGATTTCTCGGCCGTTACCACGCAAAAATTTCCGTCGGCGTTGACCGAAACCGAACGAATGGCGTAATCAAAGCTTTTTTCGTGGAGCAGAGCAAAGGAATTATAGAGTCTGACCTGATATCCTCCCAGATCATACACGATCAAATACCGATCTCCCGGAACGCAAACGGGATGACTCATGGTATAACGATCACTTAAGACCGCAGTCCCGCGGCGGTCATACAAGGTAACGCCGCTCTCGCCCGCCACCACCAAATCACCTCGGAACACGTCAAAGCGGTTGGATACGTCCGCATTATAGTGTATTTCGGTTTCCTCTTCAAATGAACCGGAAGAGGAAAAATCCAGATATTTGATCAGATATCGCAGATTTTCTACCGTGATATCCTTTTCAAAAAGGACAAGCCCCCCCAAAAGGAAAACAACCAGAACCGTCAGCGATATGTATTTATAAAGTCTGAAGCGCTTGGAAATCTTTTCAGACGCAGTATCCTCTTGCCACTCAAGACGATTCATGCGGTGCTCCTTTCTATTTTGTTCTCAGAAGGGTAAATTCAATCAATAAAAGACCTTTTCCAAATAAAGCCCCTGCGGGGGAACGGTGATCCCCGCCAGCGTTCGATCACGCAGGGAGATGATCTCGGGGATGGATCGGGAGAGCTTCCCCATTTGCTCCGAGATCAGGGTTCCCGCCATAATCCGCACCATATTATAGAGAAAGCCGTTTCCCGTAACGGAAAACTCCACCACGCTGCCTCTTCTTTCCACCGAGGCGGCGTACACGGTGCGAACCGTATCCGTTACCTCGCTTCCCGAGGCCATAAAGGCGGCAAAATCGTGTTCCCCCACGAAGGCCTGCGCACTTTGGTGCATGGCCTCCGCCGAAAGGGGACGGGGGAAAAAATAGGCTCTTTTTTCCTCAAAGGGATCGCGGATCCTCTCGTTGTAGATCCGATAGCGATAGGTCTTCCCCTTGCAGGAAAAGCGGGCGTGGAAGCCCTCGGGAGCGGGGGATGCCCGAAGAACGGCAATGCTGTCGGGAAGGAGGGCGTTGACGGCAAGGGGGAATTTTTCCCAAGGGAAGGCTCGAGGCAGATCTGCGTGGCACACGAAATATTTTGCGTGAACCCCCGCATCGGTCCGACTGCACCCGGCAGTGGGCACCTCTTCTCCGAAAAGCTCTCTCAAAGCCTCCTTCACGGTTCCCTGAACGGAAACGGCATTGGACTGGATCTGCCAGCCGTGAAAATCTGATCCGTCATAGGAAAGCTCAATCTTAACCCGAATCATAAACTCACACTCAGCGGAAACGGGATCCGGGCGATCCCGATGATGGCAAGAAAGAGGGCAGAAAGAATCAAGAATACCGAAAGATCCCGAAGAGTCAATTTCATTTGCTTCATACGGGTTCTTCCCTCTCCGCCCGCATAACAGCGGCATTCCATAGCCACTGCCAATTCCGCCGCACGGGAAAAGGAGGAGATGAAAAGAGGGATCAAAATCGGTGTCAGCGCCTTGGCTCGGCGCAGAAGATTCCCGCTTTCAAAATCCGCGCCGCGGGCCTTTTGGGCATTGATGATCTTTTCCGTTTCCTCCACCAAGGTGGGAACGAAGCGAAGCGCCAGCGACATCATCATAGAAAATTCGTGAACGGGAATTTTGATCTTTTTTAAGGGAGAAAGAAGTCTCTCAAGTCCGTCGGTCATCTCCATAGGACTTGTGGTATAGGAGAGCAAAAGATTGGTTCCCGCTACCAGCGAAACGATGCGTGCGATCATAAAAAGAGCACGCCAGATCCCTTCGGGATAGATCTTCAAAAAGCCAAGAGAAAGAAGAGGCACCTCGCCTCCCGTCCAAAACAAATTGATCAAGGCGGTAAAAAGTGAGATCAAGAGGATGGGCTTGAGTCCCTTCAGCACCACCGTAAAGGAAATGCGGGACAAAAAGATCAGCCCGATCACCAAAAGGAGAAGATACAAAAAAGAGAGCAGATTGTTGGCAAAAAACACCAGAACCACGAAAATCAGCATCAAAAGAATCTTCATACGGGGATCCAGGCGATGCAACACGCTGTTTCCGGGAAAATACTGACCGAGGGTGATATCCTTCAGCATACGCCGTTTTCTCCTTTCAACAAATCCTTCAGAGCAAACAGCGCATCGGAAACCGTATATACGGAATCCGGAAGCCCGATTCCCTCTTGCCTTAAGCGAAGCATCAGGCGGGTGATCTGCGGGAGGGAAAGATGCGCCTCCTCCAATTTTTCGGCATCGGAGAAGATCTCCGAAACGGAGCCGTGCAGGAAGACTCTCGAATCCTTCAAAACCAAAAGCTCATCCGCATAGCGGGCAACGTCCTCCATACTGTGAGAAATCAGGATGACGGTCTTCTTTTTTTCTCTTTGATAGGTTTTCAGTCTTCCGAGAATTTCTTCTCTTCCCCCCGGATCCAGCCCTGCGGCAGGCTCATCCAAAACCAAGACCTCGGGATCCATTGCCAGAACGCCTGCAATGGCGACTCTTCTCTTCTGACCGCCCGAGAGCTCGAAGGGAGATTTTTCCATCCATTCCCGCTCCACGCCCGTAAAATAGGCCGCCTCCTCCACGAGACGACGGATCTCTTCCTCGGATTTTCCCATATTCTTGGGTCCGTAGGCCAGATCCCGATAAACGCTTTCCTCAAACAGCTGATATTCGGGATATTGAAACACAAGGCCCACGCGGAAACGGTTTTTTATTTGCATTTGCTTTTGTTTTTTGTTTTTTTTGCCCTTGGAATCAGAGAAAAACTCCTCTCCGTCCAAAAGCACTCTGCCCGAGCTCGGGCGCAGGATGCCGTTCAGCATCTGAGCAAGCGTACTCTTTCCCGAGCCGGTATGACCGATCACGCCGGTAATGACCCCGGGGGTAAAGGTGACCGAAACGTCCTCCAACGCCATTTTGGCAAAGGGGGTGCCGGCTCCGTACTCATACGAGACGTGCTCCAATTTGATTTCTGCCATATAACTCTTTTCCAAACAGTTTTAAAATAAAGCGAGCCGCTTCTTCTTCATCCAAAATTCCCTTGGGGAAGGAAAAACGCTCCGACAAAACGGGATCCTCCGATAAAAGATGGATCAATTCCGTGACCTGCGGTGCATCCAGCCCTGCCTCGTGGAGAAACGGAACGTCGGAAAATATCGTTTTGGGATCCCCGTCCCGCACAATGCTGCCGTCCTCCATCACGATCACCCGAGAAGCCATCACAGCCTCCTCCATATGATGGGTGATCAAAACCACCGTGATATTTTCGTTGCGGTTCAATCGGAGGATGGTATCCATAATTTCCCGCCTTCCGCGGGGGTCCAGCATTGCGGTGGATTCATCAAAAATGATGCATTCGGGCTTCATGGCCAAAATTCCCGCAATGGCAACGCGCTGCTTCTGACCGCCCGAAAGCTTATGGGGCGAATGGGAAGCAAACGCTTTCATTCCGACTGTCTCCAATGCCCGATCCACCCGTTTGCGGATCTCCGAAGGCTCGATTCCCAAATTCTCGGGGCCGAAGGCCACGTCCTCCTCCACCACGTTGGAAACCAATTGGTTATCGGGATTCTGAAAAACCATTCCCACGTGGCGGCGGATGGGAAACAGATTTTCCTCCTCATCGGTTCGGTAGCCCGCCACGGTGACAAAACCGGATTGCGGGATCAAAACCCCGTTCATTAATTTCGCCAGAGTGCTCTTGCCGCTTCCGTTCCTTCCCAGGATCACAACAAAGCTGCCCCGCTGAATGTCCACGGTAACGTTTTTAACCGCTTTTTGTTCCTCCTCGCCCGAATCCGTATCGTAGCGAAAGGAAACGTCTCTGCAAGAAATAATCGTATCGCGATCCAAGTTTTACTCCCTTTCCCATCGGGTGGCAAAGCCGCAGGGCAAGCATTTACCCGTGCTTTGCACCATGATTCCAAGCTCATCGGAGCTGATTTTTCCTCCGTGAACACGGCCCACCTCCTCGTGGACCATATATGAAATTGCACTGCCGGAAAGACCGGTGGTATATGAATTGACCAAATAAAACAGAGGATCATCGCTGAGAATGGCGGCCGTCTCTCGGATCAGATCGTGAATGCTGTCCTCCAGATGCCACATTTCTCCCTTGGGTCCTCTTCCGTAGGAGGGGGGATCCATTACGATTCCCTCGTAGCGGTTCCCTCTCCGCAATTCCCGCCGAACGAATTTCAGGGCATCATCCACCAAAAAGCGGCAGGGGCGATCCTCCAATCCCGAAAGTTTCAGATTCTCCTTGGCCATCGCCACCATATTCTTGGCGGCATCCACGTGGCAAACCGATGCGCCTCCCTTGGCGGCAGCAAGACTTGCGCCGCCCGTATAAGCAAACAGATTCAGCACCCGCACCTCGCGGCCGCTCTCCCTGCGACGGCGGCAGAGCCCCTCGATCCAGCGCCAATTGGCCGCCTGCTCGGGAAACACACCCGTATGCTTAAAGCCCATGGGCTTTACGTTGAAATTCAAGGAAGCAATGCGGCAATTCCAAGCCTCGGGAAGACGGTGACTTCCCCAGCCTCCGCCTCCCTTGGAGGAGCGGGTATAGGCCGCGTCCGCCCGATCCCAAGCGGGATGGCGTCTCATTCCCTTCCAGATCACCTGAGGATCGGGACGGATCAGAATATAATCACCCCAGCGCTCCAGACGGTTTCCGTCGGAGCAATCCAAAAGCTCGTAATCTCCGAGATCCGATTCATACCACATTACGCTTCCTCCTTTGAAAGCCCTTCCATCGACAGTTGCTGAGCGGTATTTCCGGGCACGGCGATACCCAAATGACGGTAGGCGTGAGGCGTTACGCACCTTCCGCGGGGGGTGCGCGAGAGAAATCCGATCTGCATCAGATACGGCTCGTACACGTCTTCAATGGTGACGGTTTCCTCTCCCACGGTGGCTGAAAGCGTTTCCAAGCCCACAGGGCCGCCCGAAAAGTTCCGAATGATGGCCTCCAAAATACGGCGGTCGATCTGATCCAGACCGAGAGAATCCACCTCCAGCCGCTCCAGCGCAAGAGAAGCAATTCCATCGGTGATGACACCGTCCCCCTTGACCATGGCAAAATCCCGAACCCGCTTGAGAAGGCGGTTGGCGATTCGCGGGGTTCCGCGGCTTCTGCCCGCAATCTCCAAAGCGCCCTTGGGCTGAATGGGAATGCCGAGAATATCCGCCGAGCGGGAAACGATGCGAGCCAATTCCTCCTTGGTGTACATTTCAAGCCGCATCAGCATTCCGAAGCGATCCCGCAGAGGCGAAGAAAGAGAGCCTGCACGGGTGGTGGCACCGATCAGGGTGAATTTTTCCAAGGGGATGCGAATGCTCCTCGCCGCAGGACCCTGCCCCATCATAATATCCAGAGCAAAATCCTCCATGGCGGGATACAAAATCTCTTCAATGGAGCGGGAAAGGCGGTGGATCTCGTCGATAAACAGCACGTCTCCCGCAGACAGGGACGAAAGGATCGCCGCCAGATCTCCCGGCTTTTCAATGGCAGGGCCAGAGGTGATCTTGATGCCCACGCCCATTTCGTTGGCGATGATGTGTGAAAGAGTGGTTTTTCCGAGACCGGGAGGGCCGTAGAGCAAAATATGATCCAGCGCCTCGCCGCGCAACTTTGCCGCCTCGATGAACACCCTCAGATTATCCTTGATTTTTTCCTGACCCACATAGTCGGAAAGCCTTTGAGGGCGCAGAGATACCTCCTCCGTGGCCTCCTCTTCGGCATCGGACGGGGTAAACCTTGCCGACACGATACGGTTTTCAAAATCCGTTTCAAATTCTTCTCTCATACCGATTTATTCTCCCATGGATTTTAAGGCCAGACGGATCAAATCCTGCAGATTCTTCGCCCGCTCCGCCACGGCATTCACCGCGCTCGCCGCCACCTGAGGAGAATACCCCAGAACGACCAGCGCATTGACCGCCTCCGTCAGATCGGAGATGCCTTCCTTCCGAACGGGAGCCGCCGGAGCGGAGGCAGAAAGAGCGGTGCTTTTGGAAACCTTATCCTTCAGTTCCAAAATGATCTTCTGAGCCCCCTTCATTCCGATGCCCTGTGCGGCGGTCAAGGCCTTGGCATCCCCCGAAAGGACGCACATAGCCAATTCCTCGGGAGAGAGGGCTGACAACACGGATATGGCCACCTTGGGACCGATTCCCGAAACCTCAATGAGATTCCGGAACGTTTCCCGCTCCGCTACGGAAGAAAAGCCGTACAGAAAGAGGGCGGGACGATCGCTTGAGCCGAGGCTGAGATGAGTAAAAAGCTTTGCCTCCTCCGAGCCGGAGAGCCTTGCGGCGGTTTTGGAGGAAATAACAAAATTCCAGCCGATCCCGCCCGTTTCCACCACGCATTGATTGGCCGAAAGGCTGACGAGCTTGCCAGCAATATAATCGAACATTTATCTTCCTCCCGTTTTTTTGGAATCCGCCAAGGTTTGAAGCCTTGCGATTTTATTGGAACAGCGGTAGCCGTGGGTCAGCGCAATGGCGAGCGCATCCGCCGCATCGTCGGGGCGGGGTACTCCCGGAAGCCGAAACAGAATCCTTACCATTTCCATCACCTGTCGCTTTTCCGCACGGCCGAAGCCCACCACGGACTGCTTCACCTGCAGGGGGGTATATTCAAAGATCGGAACACCCATTTCCTCCGCCGCCAGCAAGATGACGCCGCGGGATTGGGCCACGTTGATCACGGTCTTCTGATTGTTATGAAAAAACAATTCCTCGATGGCCATCGCCTCGGGGCGGTACGTTTCGATCAAACGAATCACGCAATCGTGAACGTGACGGATCCTCGCCTCCACACGCTGCCCCTTGGCTGTTTCGATCACCCCGCAATTGACGTATTCAAAGCGATCCTTTACCTTGCGGCAAACGCCGAAGCCCGTGGTGGCGATTCCGGGATCGATTCCCAAAATTACCATTCTGTTTCCTATCCTTTTCCCTTAACGATTTTGATAGCTACACTTATCATTATACATCATAACACTATATCACAAAAAGACTGCAAAGTCAATTCCGTACAAAAAAATGTCACAAAGCAGAAGAGAAAACGAAAAAAGCATTTTCTTTCGGAAATTTTCGATCTTTGCTATTTTTTTCTTGCAAAAACACGTTTTCCGTGTTACACTGTTATTCGATTATGAATTCGAAAGGTTTCTTGATATGATTTGCAATTCGATTCTGGATGCCATCGGCAATACCCCCATCATTCGGCTCCGCCATTTGCCCGATCCCGAGGGGGCGGAAATTCTGGTGAAGTTTGAGGGGCTCGGTGTGGGTGGCTCCATTAAAACGAGAACTGCATTCAATATGATTCTGGATGCGGAAAAGAAGGGTCTTGTGGGACCCGACACCGTGATCGTAGAGCCCACCAGCGGCAATCAAGGCATCGGGCTGGCTCTTGTGGGCGCGGTTCGCGGATATGCCGTCAAGATCATTATGCCGGATTCGGTGAGCATCGAGCGGAGAAAATTGGTGGAGCATTACGGTGCCGAGGTGATCCTGGTACACGATGCGGGCAACATCGGACTTTGCATTGAAGAATGCTTGGCGCTGGCTTTGAAAATGCGCCGCGAGGATCCCCGTGTTTTCGTGCCTCAGCAATTTGAAAATCCCGCCAATCCCGAGATCCAGCGCAATCAGACCGCCGCAGAGATTATCGAGCAGGTTTCCCGCCCCATTCACGGCTTTTGCTCCGGAATCGGAACGGGCGGAACCATCACGGGAATCGGTGAGGTGCTCAAGGGGCATAATCCCGATATGACCATTTGGGCGGTAGAGCCCGAAAACGCCGCCATTTTGTCCGGCGGCTCCATCGGCACCCACGTTCAAATGGGCATCGGAGACGGGGTGATACCCGACATTCTCAATCAAAGCATCATTGACGACGTGTGCATCATCGGCGATGAGGAGGCTTTGAAGACCTCCAAGGAATTGGCCTGCCGTGAGGGCATTATGTGCGGCATCTCCAGCGGAACCAACGTGGCCGCCGCCATTCGTTTGGCCAAAAAGCTCGGCAAGGGAAAGACCGTGGTGACGGTGCTTCCCGATACCGCAGAGCGTTATTTTTCCACTCCTCTTTTCGAGGATTGAATCGGCAAAAAGAAAAGCGCATTCCCGTTTTTTTCGGGAATGCGCTTTTGAATTGATTCCGTTTATTTTTCATCTCCGGAGGAGAGAATGGACTTGACACTGGCGGCATATTCGGAGGGGGTCATCCCCGTGAGAGCCTTAAAGCGACGGGAGAAATAGTGAATGGAGGAAAAGGAAAGCTTGCGGGAGATTTCGGAGAAATTCAATTTTTTCTCCCGAATCAGCTCCTTGGCCCGCTCGATCTTCATTCGCTGAAAATGCTGCATGGCTCCGCACCCCACCTTATGCTGGAACAGCTTCTGCAGGGAGGATTCGCTGATATAGAATTTTTTTTGAATATCCGCCGAACGCAGATCCTTCTCCAAATTTTCACGCAGATATTCGCAGATCCTGCGAAGGCGCTCCTCATCCTTGCGATTTTTAGAGCTCTCAGCCTCTTCGCCGTCTGATGAGTATCCGTCGGAATAGCGGCGGATCAGGGAGATCATCATTTCCTCCAGACGAAGACCCACCAGCTGCTCACTGCCGAAAACAGGGTTCTTTTTTCTTACGAGCTGAGCGGTGTACGGATCGCCAAAGGGTCCCTCGAAGGCCTCGGAGGCCGCCTCAATGATCCCCGCCATCAAGCTTTTTTCCAAGGAATTGCAGGGCAAGGCTCTTCCCGCAAGATCAAACAGTTCCTTTGAATCCGACGAAAAGGAAACGATCACGGAATTGGGGGCACAGCTCCCGTTTCCTCGGACGTTGTGAAACTCCATAGGCTTATGTAAAAACAAAGAGCCCTGCGGCAGAACGAATTCCTTGGTATTGGCGGTGATCACCAATTCGTTTTTATCGGCATAGACAAATTCCCAAAAATCGTGCAATTCCCCCGGGAACGCAAAATCGATCACGTATTCGAAATAATGTACCGAGATCACGTCGCTAACAGAAAAATCACGTTTTAAAATAGTTTTCTTATAATCCATTTCGTCAGTTCGCATCTCCTTCCTCATTATAATCATAATACACTTCGAAACAAATTTCAAGATGTTTCTTCATCATTTTTTAAAGAAAATACGCAAAAGCAACAATTATTTCTGTTTTTTGACGATAAAGCTGTGGTACAATGGTAGCGAAACGGAGGTTTGTTATGAAACGTACTGTCATTCGAAACACCCTTTTTGGGGGAAAATACGTCAATCTTGTGATCGAGGACGGCGTAATCGTTTCCATTGATCGGGAAAAGGGGCTTTCGGGCTTTGATGCCGACGGAAGAAGCGTAATTCCCGGTCTGATCGATACCCACGCCCACGGCTTTGTGGGGAAAGATACGCTGGACGGAGATTTTGAGGAGATCTGCCGCTTTCTTGCTTTGCGCGGCACCACCTCCTGGCTTCCCACCGCCATGTGCACCGATGCCGACACCTTAGAGGCGGTAACGGGACGGAAAACCGATTTTCCCGGCACGCAAATCCTCGGCTTTCATCTGGAGGGGCCTTATATTTCCGAAAAATTCAAGGGTGCACAAAACGAAAAATACATCAAGGATCCCGACTATGAGGAATTTTGCCGTTTTCACAAGGTGAAAAAGATCACGTTGGCTCCCGAACGCAGGGGATCTGCGGAATTCATCCGACGCATCAGCTCGGAGGGCGTGGCGGTATCCATCGGGCACAGCGATTGCGATTACGACACCGCCCTTCTCGCCTTTGACTGCGGTGCCTCCTGTCTGACGCACACCTTCAACACCATGCAGCCGCTTCACCACCGAAGACCCGGTCCCATCGGAGCGGCGATACAAAAGGGCGCTTACGCAGAGATCATTGCCGATGGGATCCACGTCCATCCCGCCTCGTTCTTCGCGGCGCTCAAGCTCTTCGGACCCGAAAAGCTGATGCTGGTCAGCGATGCCATCCGCCCCGCCGGTCTCCCCGAGGGAACGGTATCCGATTCGGGAGGACTATCCGTCACCGTGGGAAAAGGCGCGGTCTATTTGACGGGAAGTGATACGCTTGCGGGGAGCTCCAGCACCCTTTGGGACTGCGTTCGCTCGGCAAGCCGTATGGGAGCCGGCTTTGAGGAGGCGATCAAAATGGCCAGCACCACTCCCGCCGAGCATCTGGGTCTGAAAAAGGGCCGTATTGCCGAGGGCTTTGACGGGGATCTTATTCTTTTGGACGACAAAAAGGAAATCAGCGAAGTATTCATCAAAGGAGAGAGAATCGAAAAATGAAGCTGTACGGAATCAATACCGATATCAAAATCAAGCCTGTTCTGGATCCCGAATTCATTCCCTTTTACCGTTGGGAGAAGGAATATCTGAAAACGGCAACCATCCCCTTTGCCTTCTCCATACTGCGGGAGAGAGGAAAGCGGGCGGTATTCAAGACTAAAATCCGTGAAGGCGAGGAATTTGCAGAGGCAAACCGCTATTACATTGAGCGAAAGATCAAGTTTTTCCTATGGGCCAAGGGCGGTTATGAAATCACCGTTTACGGCAATCGGGATATTTACGAATATGTGCGTTCCTGCTATGAGGTGGGCGGCAAACGGGAATTTGACCGTGATTTTATGAGCGGTGTCTACGACGCTCCCGTGACGGTCAAATTTCTTCCCGAATCCGCTCTTCCCGAGGAAAGGGATGAGGCCGTTCCCATCAGTCAAAATACCGCGGGATGCCGAATCGGCTTTGATGCGGGGGGAAGCGACCGAAAGGTCAGCGCCGTGATCGACGGAGAAACGGTTTATTCCGAGGAGGTGGTTTGGTTCCCCAAGACCGAATCCGACCCCGATTATCATTACAACGGGATCTTGGAGGCCTTCCGAGCAGCCGCCTCCAAAATGCCTCGGGTGGATGCCATCGGTGTCAGCTCCGCGGGAATTTACATTGACAACAAGACGCGAAACGCCTCGCTTTTCATTCGGGTCCCCAAGGAAAAGCGCTATAAGGTGGAGGATATCTACATCCGTGCCGCCCAAGAGATCGGTCCCGTTCCCTTGGTGGTGGCCAACGACGGTGACGTGACCGCCTTTGCGGGAGCCGTAGATCTGGAGGACAACGCCGTTTTGGGAATTGCCATGGGCACCAGCGAAGCGGGCGGATACGTGGACGAAAACGGCTGTCTGACCGGATGGCTGAATGAATTGGCCTTTTGTCCCGTGGATGCCAATCCCTCGGCGGCAAGGGACGAATGGAGCGGCGATATCGGTTGCGGCGCCTGCTATTTTTCTCAGGATGCCGTCATCAAGCTCTCCCCTGCGGCGGGAATCACCCTTGACCCCGCCCTCTCCCCTGCCGAAAAGCTGAAGGCGGTTCAAGCCTTGGCCGAAGAGGGGCACCGCGGGGCGCTGGACATTTTCCGCAGCATCGGCATCTATCTCGGGCACAGCATTCCGCTGTACGCCTCGGTCTATACCCTGCGGCACGTATTGCTTTTGGGGCGAGTGGTCAGCGGCAAGGGCGGTGAGGAGATGCTCGCCTGCTGCAAAAAGGTGCTGGAGGAGGAATACCCCGATCTGAAGGTGAACGTAACCCTTCCGGGAGAAAAATTCCGCCGCTTGGGGCAAAGCGTTGCCGCCGCCTATTTACCCAAAATCGGATAAAGCGCCGAATTCACATCAAACTCTCGGGGAAGCGCAAAAAAGCGCTTCCCCTCTTTTTTCGGAGAATTCCCGAGGAAAGAGAAAAAAGCATTGACTTTACCGCTTCGGATATGATAGGATAAGTTCGTCCATAAACATTGAATGAACGGAGGTTTTCCCATGTTCGATCCCTATCGCCCTTATATGACCAAAACGCTTGAAACGCCTTTTTCGGATCACCCCATTGACAGCGTTTCCGCCGAAGCGCTTCTCCCCTTTTCTTCCGCAGGAGTTTTCACAAAAAGCTTTGACGTGACCGTGAAGGGAAAAGAGGAATTCCGCGAAATTTTCATCCTTTCCTCCACGGCAAAATATGAGTGTGCAAACGGCGGGATGCCTCTGATCCAGTTCCGCTTGATCGACAACGCGGGAGAGATCCTCTATTATTCTCCCGCCTATGAGATTGGCCATACCCGTGAATTTTACCGGAGAGAATGGCGAATTCCCCCCATCATTGATCGCTACGACACCCTTCGCATTTCCTTTTTCCTTCCCGAGGACTGCCGCCTTTACATCCGCGAGTTTAAGGTAAAACGTAACCACCGCATTCGCGAAGGAAACCTGGGCGTGCTTTACCACGCCCACGCCGGTGTACCGGGATACGCCCCCTCCAATACCGTCTTCGGCTTCCAGATGGCGGCGGAAATGGGCTTCACCAGCTGTATCACCATTCCGAAATTCACCAAGGACGGTGTGGGCATTTGCTTCCACGACGATGACTCTGTCCGAAAGCTCGTTCGCTATGAGGACGGCTCCATGGTGCAGGAAGGCAGCCCCGATGATAAGCCGATCTGTGACTTTACCTACGAGGAATTGATGAAATTTGACGTAGGCAGAAAAAAAAGCAGCATCTATACGGGTATGAAGATGCCCACACTGGACGAATTTTTCCGTATCTGCTCCATGACGGGAATGGATCCCATCTTTTCCGTACACCCCGCGCTGACCCACGACGAATGGGAATACGTGCGTCATCTTCTGATCAAGTACCGCTTATTGGAGCGCTTCCGGATCAAGGCAGGCAGTCCCTCCACCCAAAGGGTTGCCCGCGAGGTCTTTGACGACGATATCGGCGGATACATTCTCATTCAGGGCGCAAAGAGCAATTGGGATCCTGCCGAGCAGGCAAAGGCTTGCCTTTTGGATCCCGCCCGTCACCGCGTCATTACCGAATACTTCGGAACCGCGCCCGAGGTTGAGGATAAGATCCGCCTGGCCAGAAGCGAGGGATTTTTCACCTCGGTTGCCGCCATGAAGGGCGGCGTCAGCGGCCCCGGAATGCGGATCCTGATGGATCTGGGCGTTTCGGAATTCACCCTGGATCACCATTGCTCTATGGGCTTGGATTGGTAAAAAAAGCATTCTTCCTCCCGCCGACGGCACAATAAAAGGCACAAAAAAGCGGCAGAGAACGGAGATTTTTCTCCGACTCTGCCGCTTTTTCCTTTCGTCTCACAAGACGTAGAAGAAGATCGCAAAAAAGTGCAAAATACAAGCAAACAAAACAAACAAATGAAACACGGAATGGACGTATTTGACGTGCTTTTTTTTGCCGAGCCCGTAAATGACCGCACCCACGGTATACAAAACGCCGCCCAGAAAGATCATAAGCATTCCCGGGACCCCCACAGCCTCAATTGCCTTGGGTAAGCAGAACAAGATGCACCAGCCCATAGCAAGATAAGAGATCATGGAAAAGACCTTGAATTTATGCATATTCACTGCGGTTAAGGTGATGGAAAGGATCGCACACGCCCACACAATGCCGAAGACGACCCACGCCAAAGCAAGAGACTCCTCCCGAAGCGCAACCAGCACAATGGGGGTATAGGTTCCCGCAATGAGCAGATAAATGGTGCAATGATCCATCACGCGGAACACCTTTTTGGCTTTGACGGGAACCAGCCCGTGATAGAGACTTGACATCGTAAACAGCAAAATGATGGTGAAACCGTAAATGGCGGAGCTGACGATCCCCCAGGGATCCCCCTTCAAGGAGGCTCGGATCACACAAAGGGTCAGCGCCGCGATTCCGAGGGCGCCCCCCACAATATGGGTCACCATATTAAATATTTCTTCTCCGCGGGTATAGGCGGGCAACGGATGCTTTTCTTTCAAGGTGTTCCTCCCGTATTTAGTTTCTAAAACTATATTATACGTTTTTTAAAGCTTTTGTCAAGAGAAAAGATCCTCGAAAAAAAGAAAAAAATTCACTTCCTCTTGACGGAAAAAGACGGAAGGAGTATAATATTCGGTGGAAAAAATCTCCCAAAGGAGGACTGTCCCCATGCAGCTATATCACAGAATGAAAATTGCCGGTATTCAGCGCGATCTTCCCATTTGCAAGGTAAACGATTCTCTTTACATCGCCGGATTCGTTATTTTCGGTGACGTTGAATTAACCGTTGCCACCGCAAAGGAACTGTTGAGCCGCATTCCCTTTGAGTACGACTATATGATGACCGCCGAGGCCAAGGGCATCCCGCTGATCCACGAAATGGCCCGTCAAAGCGGCGTCAACAAATATTTTCTGGCACGCAAGGCACCCAAGCTTTATATGACGGGCGTTATGAGTGCCAGTGTTCGTTCCATTACCACCGCAAAGGAGCAGACTCTGTATCTGGATACTGCCGACGCCGAATTGATCCGCGGCAAGAAAATTCTTTTGGTGGACGACGTGATCTCCACGGGAGAATCTCTCCACGCCTTGGAGGTTCTGGTGGAAAAGGCAGGCGGCAACATTGTGGGACGCTGTGCCATTTTGGCAGAGGGAGAGGCTCAAAGCCGCAAGGATCTGATCTATCTGGAGAAGCTCCCTTTATTCAACGAAAAAGGCGAAATTATCGGTTAAACGTTACGGATCCCCTCGGCCCGCCTTGGGGATCCGTTTTTTCTTTTTTTGAAAGGATCTGTTATGCTCAAACGCTTTTTACAGTATTACAAGCCCCATCGAACGCTGTTTTGGCTCGATATGACCGCTTCCCTTTTGGTGGCGGTTTTGGGAATCGTTTATCCCGTCATCACCCGCGCCATGCTCAACGATCTGATCCCCAACCAAAAATGGCAGGGAATCTTATTTGCGGGCTTGGCCCTTCTTTTGATCTATTTGCTCCGAGGCCTTTTGAATTTTTTCATTCAGTACCAGGGACACGTGATGGGTGTCAAAATGCAGGCCACGATGCGAAGCGATCTGTTTTCTCATTTGGAAAAGCTCCCGTTTTCCTTTTTTGACGCCAACGAGACGGGAAAGATCATGTCCCGCTTGACCAATGATCTGAAGGACGTGACGGAGCTTGCCCACCACGGCCCCGAGAATCTGATCATTTGCTCCATTTCCATTCTCATTTCCTTCACCTATCTTTCCACCATTGAATTTCGTCTGTCCCTGATCGTATTTGCCTGCGTCCCTCTTTTGATTCTGGTGTCCCTTCTGACACGAAAGAAAATGCGCTCCGCCTTCAGCCGCAACCGCGAGGCTATGGCCGTCATCAACGGCTCCTTGCAAAGCAGCATTGCGGGGATCCGCGTAACCAAGGCCTTTACCAATTCCGAAATCGAAAAGGATAAATTCGAAACGGGCAACAAGGCCTTCATTGAATCCAGCCGCGATGCCTACCGCTCTATGGCAACCTTCCATTCCTCCACCGCCTTCATCACCGACGTTTTCAACGTGGTGATCCTGATCGCGGGCGGCATTTTCCTGTATGCGGGCGAGATCAACTTTGCCGATTATTCCGCCTTTATCGTTTCCATCGGTCTGTTTTTGAATCCCGTGAATACTCTGATCCGCTTTATGGAGCAGTTTCAGGACGGAATTGCGGGATTTGAGCGCTTTTTGGCCATTATGGATACTCCCCCCGAAAAAGATCACCCCGAGGCCGTTGATGCGGGGATCTTAGAGGGAACCGTAGAATTCCGAGGGGTTCAAAGCGGCTATGACGACGGCCCCGATATTCTCCGTGGGATTGATCTTGCCATCCGCAAGGGAATGACCTATGCATTGGTGGGTCCCAGCGGCGGTGGAAAAACCACCATCTGCCACCTGATCCCCCACTTCTATCCCCTGCGCGGCGGCGAGATCTATTTGGACGGAAAGCCCCTTTCCCGTTTAACGCGGGAATCGGTTCGAAGAAACATCGGTATGGTCCAGCAGGACGTGTATCTGTTCAACGCCTCCATTCGGGATAATATTCTCTACGGAAAGCCCGATGCCACGGAGGACGAGGTGATCGAGGCGGCAAAGCGCGCCAACATTCACGAATTCATCCAAAGCCTGGAAAACGGATACGATACGGTGATCGGAGAACGGGGCGTTCGACTTTCGGGCGGACAGAAGCAACGGCTTTGCATTGCGAGAGTCTTTTTAAAGAATCCCCCCATTTTGATTTTGGATGAAGCCACCAGCGCTTTGGATAACACCACGGAAATTCTGATCCAGCGCTCTCTGGACGAGCTCTGCCGAGGCCGCACCACGTTGGTGGTGGCACATCGCCTTTCCACCATCAAGAATGCCGATGAAATTGCCGTGATCGCCAAGGGAAGCATTTTGGAGCGGGGTACCCACGAAGAGCTTTTGGCGCAAGGGGGAACGTATCGGACCCTGTACGAGCAGCAATTCCGTGATGACGTTGCTCCGGTAACCGAGGATCTGTAAAACAAAAAAAGCAACTCCTTCCGACTCAATCCGAAAACAATCGGTAAAAACGGAAGGGTTGCTTTTTCTTTTTTGAATGCTTACATTTCAGTTGCTTCCAGGATCATTTCCCGATAGGCCGCTGCAATTTTTTTCAGGGTTTCGGGATCTTTTCCTCCTACGGGCTTTCCGTCGATCTCCACACAGCGGCACATTACGGCCGTGGTAGACATTATGATAATCTCATCCGCCGAGAGAAGCTCTTCTCTGGTAAAGGGTGCAATCCTTGTAGGAATTCCTATTTTTTCGCAAAGCATCAAATAATGCTTACGGGTGATGCTGGGAAGGATCAATTCATCGGCGGGCGGGGTACAAAACACACCGTTCTTCAGCATTCCAATGCTGCTGTGACAGCCCTCCGTCACCCTCTCCCCGCGATGATAAACCACTTCATAGCAACCCGCTTCCTTGGCTTTTTGCTGAGCTAAAACATTGGGAAGCAAATTCAAGGTTTTAATATCACACATCAAGAAACGAATATCCTCTTCAAAAAGCGCGGAAACCTCTGTACCCATCTTTTTGAAACAGGTTGGCTTCAGGGTAAAGTACAAATTGGCTGTCACCCCCTCGGGAAATGCGTGAGAGCGTGGTGCTGTTCCTCGGGATGCCTGAAAATAGAGAACAGCTTCTTCGATATCCCGATCAAGTTTTGAGAGCAGCTCCTCGATGATCTTACGAACCTGCTCCTTTGTTTGAGCAAGATTCAATTTCAGCCGCTGGGCGTTTCTGAAAAAGCGATCCAAATGATCCTCCAGCGCAAAACAAACTCCTTTTCGAACCGTCGCCACATCATAGATGCCGTCGCCGAAATAAAAGGCCCTGTCCTCCGGAGATATTCTCGCCTCGGATAAAGCGGTCATAGTACCGTTATACCATGCAATTTCTCTCATTTTATCGTCCTCTCTTTCTTCTTGAAACCGTGATTTTTCGAATCGTGAAATGTCTTTTCAAATTCATTTTGGGGTTTATAGAACTGATAGTAGAAGCATTTGAGCATTCCGTTATACAGCTTTCGGATCTGATCGGCACGACGTCCGTAATGACGCTGGAACTCCTCATCGGATGTGATCACGTAAATCTGCCAGCGATCCAGATTCTTCCAATGAGCGCCCATCGCGGAATACAAACGGTGTGCCTCCTCGCGGGAATCCATTCGCTCTCCGTAAGGCGGGTTGCACACCACGGTGCCGCGTCGGCCTTGGGTCTCCAGCCCCAGAGCGTTTTTCGGGAAGAAGCGGATCTGATCCAAAACCCCTGCGGAAGCGGCGTTTTCCTTTGCCAATTCCACCATAGCGGGATCAATATCGCTTCCGTAAGCCTCAAAGCCGCTTCGGATCCTCAGATCCTGCGCCTCCTGCCGAGCCTGGCGCCAAATGGATTCGGGCAGATCCAAAAATTCTTCTCCGAGAAAGCTTCGAAAGGAGCCGGGGGCAATCCGATTCATCATCAGCGTCGCTTCGATGGGAATGGTACCCGAGCCGCAAAAGGGATCCCAAAACAAAACGTCCTCCCTCGGACGGGCAATGCGACACATAGCGGCGGCAAGCGTTTCCCGAATGGGGGCCTCTCCCGCTTTTTTTCGATAACCCCTTTTATACAGCGGTGCTCCCGAGGTATCAATGAGAAGATCCGCCGTATCGTTGAGAATAAAAAATTCGATCTGCATACGGGTTCCTTCCTCGGAAAACCAGTTGATGCCGTATTCCCTTCCCAGGCGCTCCACCACGGCCTTTTTCACAATGCTCTGACAATCGGGGATGCTTTTGAGGGCAGAGCGGACGGCGTGCCCCTTGACGGGGAAGGCATCGTCGGGCCCGATCCACCGCTCCCAAGGCAAGGCTCGAACTCCTTGGAACAGCTCTTCAAAGCTTGCGGCCGGAAAGGATCCCATCCGAATCAGAACCCGCTCCGCGAAGCGAAGCCACAGATTGCAGCGGGCAATGGCGGAAACAGGACCCGAAAAGATCACCCTTCCGTCCATGGTCAAAATCCTTTCGTATCCCAGGGAATCGATCTCCTCCCCCAAGAATTTTTCCAATCCGAAAAGACAGGTTGCAACCAATTCGATACGTTCTTCCATACGACCTCTTATTTGATCCGCGTTCCCAATTTTTTGGAATTTTCTCTTCTGAATTCCTCAAAGCGCCCCTCATCCAAGGCCAAGCGGATCTCTTCCATCAAATTGTTGTAAAAATACAGATTATGCATCACCGCAAGGCGCTGACCCAAGGCCTCCTTGGCCTTCAGAAGATGGCGGATATAAGCGCGGGAATAGCGGCGGCAAACGGGACAGTCGCAATTCGGATCAATGGGATTCGGATCTCTTTCATACCGATTGTTGTTCAGATTAATGATACCGTCGTGCGTCACCAAATGTCCGTGGCGGGCATTTCGGCTGGGCATCACGCAATCGAACAAATCCACGCCGCGCCACACCGCCTCAATGATGTTCTCGCAGGTTCCGACACCCATCAGATAACGGATCTTATCCCGCGGGGCAAAGGGCTCCACCGCCTCGATGATCTCATACATGACCTCAGCGCTTTCTCCCACGGCGAGACCGCCGATGGCGTATCCGTCCAGCCCCATAGAGGCAATGGTTTTCATATTTTCCACGCGAAGCTGCGGATAAACCGAGCCTTGATTGATGCCGAACAGAAGCTGATGGGGGTTGACCGTTCCCTCCGTGGCATTGAGCCGCTGCATTTCTCTTTGACAACGCTCCAGCCAACGAACCGTGCGCTCGGAGGCAGCCGCGGCCTCCCCTCTTTCAGCGGGGTTTCCGATGCACTGATCAAAGGCCATGGCCACGGTTGAGCCGAGATTGCTTTGTATGCGCATGCTTTCCTCGGGGCCCATAAAGATCCTTTTTCCGTCAATATGGCTTTGGAAGGTGACGCCCTCATCGTCGATTCGGTTTAAAGAGGCCAAAGAAAAGACCTGGAATCCGCCGCTGTCGGTGAGAATGGGCTTGGACCAATTCATAAAGCGATGAAGTCCTCCCAATTCCCGAATCACGTCATCGCCGGGGCGAACGTGCAAATGATAGGTATTGGAAAGCTCGATCTGACATTTCAGATTCTCCAGATCGTCGGCCGAAACGCCTCCCTTAATGGCGGCACTGGTCCCCACGTTCATAAAAGCGGGGGTCTGAACCGTTCCGTGTACCGTTTCCCATACGCCTCGACGGGCGTTTTTTTCCGTTTTGATCAGTTTAAACATTTTCATCCTCAAAGGTTCTGATTCTGCCGAGAAAGCAGGGATTGCCGTTTTCTTCGAAATGACCCGAGATCAGAACCGAATCCTCCTCTTTCCATCCGGAAATCGCAAGGAGATCTCCCCTTTTGGCCTCCTTTTGGAAGGTGATATGCATTTCCTTTACCGCCCGATCCTCCGGAAGAAGATCCGTCATCAGATCGGCGTAATTGCAGTTGTTCAAATGGAGATTCTGATCCAGCATAGAGGCATATACCCGACGGCGATCGAAAAGATCGGGGGATTCCTCTTTTTTGGCCGAAAGCCTTGCGCAGGAAAGCCCATCCGAAAGATCCTCGAATACGGGGATCTCCTTCCACAGGGCGGAGGGGCGCAAAAGGGAGCGCTTTTCAAAATCAAGCAAGGCCCACAGCGTCATAGCCCGAAGGCAGATTCCCCTCTCGTCCGAAATGACAAAGGAACGGGGGAAGGTTGCCCCGTGGGTGGCACAGGCGGCAGTACGCATGGTCAGCGGTATTTCCCCCTGCAGAGGGCGAGACCACAAAAGCGCAATTTTGGATACCACGAAGGCCATATTCTTTTTTCGCATATCCTCATAGGAAATACCGAAATCGTTCAAATCGTCTCTGGCCATTTGCTGCATTCTGCGCAGAACGGCAGAAGGGCGCACAAAGCCCGAGGCCTGCAGGTCATAGCTTTCAAAGCGAAGCTTTTCTTCTTTCATTTTCCGCTCCCGAACGGTTGTAATTTCAACGGCTTTATGCTATAATGAAAAAAATCTTATGATACTTTCGCCGAACTTAGGGTATTATAATACGAAAAGTAAATTCTGTCAAAGGATTTTCTATGAAAAACAAGGATTTTGTACATCTCCATTTGCACACGGAATATTCTCTTTTGGACGGTGCCTGCCGCATCGACCGTGTTTTTCAGCGGGCAAAGGAATTGGGACAAGAGGCGGTTGCCATCACCGATCACGGTGTGATGTACGGTGTGATTCAATTTTATAAGGCTGCCAAGAAAGCGGGCGTTCACCCGATCATCGGCTGTGAGGTATACGTTTCTCCCCGCGGGATGAGCCAAAAGGATGCGGTATTGGATCGGGATTACTCCCATTTGGTTTTGCTTTGTGAGAATATGACGGGCTACCGCAATCTGATTCAGATCACCACCGCCGCCTTTACCGAGGGCTTTTATCAGAAGCCCCGCGTGGACTTGGAGTTTTTGAAAAAGCATTCCGAGGGGCTGATCGCTCTTTCCGCCTGCCTTGCGGGGCGGATCCCTCAACTCATTCTGGCGGGAGATGCCGCGGGAGCGGAGAAGCACGCACTGGAGCTGCGGGATATTTTCGGAGATCATTCTTTTTTTCTGGAATTGCAGGATCACGGGATCCCCGATCAGCTTCGGGTGAATTCCGCGCTGATCGCCCTATCCAAAAAAACGGGCATTCCCACGGTTGCCACCAACGACGTACACTATCTGACCCGCAAGGATGCCAAATCCCACGATGCGCTTCTTTGCATTCAAACGGGAAAGCAAATGCAGGATCAGGATCGGATGCGATTTGAGACGGACGAATTTTATTTAAAATCCGCCGAGGAAATGGCCGCCCTCTTCCCGAAAAATCCCGAAGCTCTGAAGAACACGCTTCGAATTGCCGAGCGCTGTCGGGTAGATTTTGACTTTACCGAGGCCCACCTTCCGCATTTTCAAAATCCGCTGGGACTTTCCTCCGGAGAATACCTGGCGGAGCTTTCCCGGAAAGGATTGGAAAAGCGCCTCCGGGAAAACGGAATTCAAGAAAACTCCGCCTATGAAAAGAGACTTCGTTACGAATTGAAAACCGTCGAAAAGATGGGCTTTTCCGATTATTTTCTCATTGTGGCGGATTTTGTGGGCTTTGCCAAAAAAAGCGGTATTTACGTAGGTCCCGGCAGAGGAAGCGGTGCGGGATCCTTGGCGGCCTGGTGCCTGGGGATCACGGAATTGGATCCAATAAAAAACGGGTTGATCTTTGAGCGCTTTTTGAATCCCGAGCGCGTTTCTATGCCTGATTTTGATATTGATTTCTGCAAGGAACGCCGCTTTGAGGTGGTGGAATACATCACTCAAAAATACGGAAGGGATCACGTTTCTCAGATCGTTACCTTCAGTACCATGGCCGCCAGAGCCGTTGTGCGGGATGTGGGGCGGGTAATGGGGATGCCCTACCAAGAGGTCGATAAGATCGTAAAAAAGATCCCGCACTTTTTGGATATGACCTTGGAAAAGGCTCTTGCGGGAGATGCTGAGCTTCGAGCACAATGCGAGAGCGGCCAAGCCAAGGAGCTGATGGAGATTGCCAAGGCACTGGAGGGCATGCCCCGCAACGCTTCCATTCACGCCGCAGGCATCGTGCTGACCGACAGGCCCGTTTCCGAATACGTGCCCTTGGCGGTGAACAGCGGAAGCACCGTGACGCAGTTTACCATGAACGAGCTTTCGGACTTGGGTCTTTTGAAGATCGATCTTTTGGGTCTGCGGTATCTGACCATTCTGCGGGATGCCGAGGAGCAGATCCGTCAAAGCATTCCCGATTTTTCTTATCAAAGCATTCCGCTCGATGACCGCGAAACCTTCCGTATGATCTCAGAGGGGAAAACGGCGGGAATGTTTCAGATCGAATCCTCGGGAATGAAGGCCTTGATGCTTCAGATGAAGCCGCAAAGCGTGGAGGACATTACCGCTGCCATTGCGCTGTATCGCCCCGGACCCAAGGACTCGATCCCCCGATTTCTGGAGAATCGCGCCAAGGGTGTTTACGGCCATGAGATCTCGGAGATCTCCGATATTCTTGCGGGAACCCACGGATGCATCGTGTATCAGGAGCAGGTGATGGAGATCTTCCGCCGTTTGGCGGGCTACTCCTTCGGCCGAGCCGATATCGTCCGCCGTGCCATGTCCAAAAAGAAGCAGGAGGCGATGCTTCGGGAACGGGAAATCTTTTTAAACGGACTGACGGACGAATCGGGGAACGTTCTCATTCCCGGTGCCCTTCGGAACGGGATCGAGGAAGAAAAGGCCGACAAGATCTTTCGGGATATGGAAAAGTTTGCGGAATACGCCTTCAACAAATCCCACGCCGCCGCTTACGCTCTTTTAAGCTACCGAACCGCCTATTTGAAATGCCGATTTCCCAAGGAATATATGGCGGCCATTCTGACCAATCAATTGGGCAGTGAAAAATACAGCTATTATTTTTCCGAGTGCCAGCAAATGGGCATTTCCATTCTGCCGCCCGATATCAATCACAGCCGCTTTTCCTTTTCCGTGGACAAAGATGCTTTGCGCTTCGGACTTGTGGGGATCAAAAACGTCGGAGACAATCTGATTCAGACGATTTTTGAGGAGAGAAGCCGCTCCCCCTTTGCCTCTTTCCGCGATTTCACCCGCCGCTTGCGGGGAAAGGGACTGAACCGCAAGGCGCTGGAAAGCCTCGTTCTTTCCGGGGCTATGGATTCCTTCGGACAAAAACGATCCGTGCTCTTTGCCGCCATCGAATCGGAATTGGATCTGGCGCGGGACACCGAGCGTATGGCCATTCCCGGTCAAATCAGCCTTTTTGATCTGACCCCCGCCGTTCCCGCCGCCGCAGCCGAAGAGGAATATCCCGATATTCCCGAGTTTTCCCAAAAGGAATTGCTGCAGGGAGAAAAAAACGTTTGCGGCGTTTATTTGTCAGGCCATCCCCTCCAGGGCTATACCGAGCTTGCCAAGAAAATCGGTGCCACCGAGATCCTCTCCTTCCGTACCGAAGGGGAGCGCTTTGCCGACGGAGATCGGATTTGCCTTTTGTGTCTGGTGGGCGCAGTCGTCCTCAAGCCCGTCAAATCGGGCGGAAAAATGGCCTTTTTGCAGGGCGAGGATCAAAGCGGGATTTGCGAGATCATCGTATTCCCAAAGGTTCTGGAAAAAACCTCTCCCATGCCCGAGGCGGGAAGCATCGTCACCGTTTACGGCAGGATCAACACCAAGGATGAAGAGATCAAGATCCTTGCCGATCAGATCCTCCCTCCCGAAAAAAGCATACCTCTTTCGGCAAAGACGGCCCCCGCTTCCGAGAAAAAGAGCGGCAAACCCGAAATTGTTGGAAATTCTCCCATAAATTTTCAATCTGTTTCCAAAATATTCTTGCGTTTCCCCGAAAAAAGGAGTAAAATAGAAAAACGGGTTTTGGCGTTGCTTCACATTTTCCCGGGAAGCATCCCTTGCTATTTTTATTACGCCGATTCCGGGAAGCTGTTTCATATTGCCGGGCTTTCCTGCTCCCTCTCTCCGAAAATCTATCGGGAGCTGACGGAGCTGGTGGGAAGCGAAAACATCAATTTGAAGTTTTGATTTGATCTCCCATAATCTCAGATTTCCATAGGAGAAAATATGAAAAAACAAAAACAACCTCAAAGAAGAGAGAACAATCCCTTCTCCTCCTCTCCCATCGGCCGAAGGAGCGGTAAGGACGGCATCTTTCTTCGGATCCTAAAAAAGATCCTGAGCAAAAAGGTCTTTCTTTTTCTGGCAAAGGCCATTGGGCGGATCATTTCCACCCTATCGAAATACGCGGGAAAGATCGTTACCTACACCCTGAACGTGGTTCTGACCGTGATGCTCATCGGCATCATTACCGGATCGGCCGTCGCCTGCGCTCTGGTGATCTATATCAAAAACTACGTGGATCCCGTTTACGACATTCACGATCTGAGAACCGATTCCAGCCTCAGCACCTTCCTCTATTATCAGGATAAGAAAGAGGACGGAAGCGTGGAATGGGTAGAGTGGGAGGAGGAACGCATCTACGGCACCGAAAACCGTATGTGGGTCTCTTACGATGAAATGCCCGAGGATCTCATCAATGCCTTCGTTTCCATTGAAGATAAGCGATTTTTCACCCATCCGGGCATTGACATCCGCCGAACCACCGGTGCGATGCTGGGCTTTCTGACGGGAAACGATTCCTACGGCGGCTCCACCATCACCCAACAGCTGATCAAAAACGTTACCGGTGAGGATGACGTTACCATTCAAAGAAAGATTCAGGAAATTCTGCGCGCGCTGAACCTGGAGGGAAAGCGCTCCAAGCAGGAAATTCTGGAAATGTATCTGAACACCATTTATCTTTACAACAACTGCTACGGTGTTTCCGCCGCCGCCTATGAGTATTTCGGAAAAGAGGTTTCCGAATTGACTTTGGTGGAATGTGCGGCTCTGGCCTCCATTCCCCAGAACCCGTCCCGTTGGAATCCCGCCTCCAATCCCGAGGGGAACGCGGAGCGCAGATGGGTGGTTCTGGAGGAAATGCTGAAAAATTCCGATATTGACAAAACCTATTCCGAAGCGGAGATCCGAGCGGCTCAAGAGGAGGAATTGGTTCTTTATCAGGGAGACGGCGAAAACGAAAAATCCACCAAGGTCCACAGCTGGTTTGTGGATACGGTGATCTTTGATATCGTGGAAGATCTCAAAGAAACCTACGGCTATGACGAGCAGACCGCAAAGAATCTTCTGTACAGCGGCGGCTTGAGCATTTACACCACCATTGACCGTGACATTCAAGCAAAGCTTGACGAGATCTATTGCAATGACGAGCTCTTCCCCTCTCACGGCGTAGGCGTTCAGGTGGAATCCGCTATGACCATTATGGATCAGAAAACGGGACACATCGTTGCCATTATCGGCGGCCGCGGGGAAAAAACGACTCCTCTGGGCTTCAACCGTGCCACCATGGCAGACCGTCAGCCCGGATCCTCCATCAAGCCTCTGGCCTCATACAGCATTGCCCTGGAAAAGGGGCTGATCAACTATTCCACCGTTTTGGACGATACGCCCTTTATGATTGATAAGGAAGAGGGCAGCACCTGGCCGAACAACTGGAACTACCGTTACGACGGACTTTGCACCGTGGCTCAGGCGGTTCGTGATTCCAAAAACACCATTGCGGTGAAGGTTGTGGATCTGATCGGAGTCAAAAACTCTTATAATTTTTTGGTGAACAAATACCGTCTTTCCTCTCTGGTGGCTGACGATATGAACTACGCCCCCTTGGGCCTCGGCGGCTTTACCAACGGCGTGAAGAACCGTGAAATGACCAACGCCTACGCCGCCATTGCCAACAACGGCGTTTTTGTGGAATCCACCACTTACACCAAGGTGCTTGATTCTACGGGCAACGTGATCCTGGATAAGACCGTTCCCGATTCCGAGATCATTTTAAGCGAGGATACCTGCGCGGTTATGACAAAGCTTCTGCAGGAGGTCGTCACCTCCGGTACGGGTACTGCGGTTTCCCTTCGCCGCCAAGTGGACGTGGCGGGAAAAACCGGTACCACACAAAATGACCGTGACCTGTATTTCTGCGGCTACACCCCCTACTACACCGCTTCCTGCTGGGTAGGCTACGACAACCCCCGTTCTCTGACCAACTTCACCTCGGGGCAAACCAGAGTTGCCGCCGCTACCTTTATCTGGAACGAGGTGATGACAGCCATTCATCAGGATATCATTGCCTCGGGATCCGTTAAGAAATTTTCGGATTCTCTGACCAAGAATCTGATCCCCCGAGTCTTTTGCATCGATTCCGGCCTGATTCCCTCGGAAATCTGTGCCTTGGACGTTCGTTCCTCCAACCGCTTTGCCACGGGCTACTATACCCTTTCCAATATGCCCACCGAAACTTGCAACCGGCACGTTGCGGTCTCCTATTGCACCGATACGGGCAAGGTTGCCGGGCCCGGGTGCACCAACATTCGCCCTGCGGCCCTGGTGGAATACAGCCGGAAGTTTGAATTGGATCTGATCATTCCCGATGCGCAGTACACCTATATGCGCTTGCCCTTGGGGGTCAAATATTCCAAAGATCCCTCTCAATCGCCCTATATCTGGGCCTACGAGCCCGAGACCTATCCCGGTCGATCCAACACCCGAACGCAAGCCAACGCCTTCTGCGCCTATCACAATCCGGAGCTTTGTGAATGACGCGGGAAGAAAAATTCATGCGGGCGGCTCTGCGGGAGGCCGAAAAGGCCGCCTCGGAGGGCGAGGTTCCCATCGGATGTGTGATCGTAAAGGATGACCGCATCATTGCAAGAGGGAGAAACGCAAGGGAAACGAAAAAAAACGCCCTTTGCCATGCGGAGATCGCCGCCATTCACAAGGCCTGCCGAAAGCTCGGAGGCTGGCGGCTCTGGCAATGCGAGATGTACGTCACCTTAGAGCCCTGCCCCATGTGTGCGGGGGCCATTATCAACGCACGCCTGAAAAAAGTCTTCATCGGCGCTCTTGACCCCAAGGGCGGTGCTATGGGCAGTGTAACCGATTTGAGCGAGCTGCCCTTCAATCACAAGCCGATTACCGAATACGGATTGCTGCAGGAGCAATCAAAACAGCTTTTGCAGGATTTCTTCATTCGGCTTCGAAGAAAAAAAGAAAATAAAACAGAGTAGATGCCCAAGCGTTAAGTGCCCGAGAAACGGGGAGTTGTTCTCGGGACGAAAAGATTGATCTTGCGGTTTGAGCATCGCATCCCGCTGCCGAAGAAGGATTGCCTCCTTTTCCGGTTTTCCCTTGGGAAAAAAGCGGAAAAGGAGGTATTTTTTATGAAAAAAAAGGCAAAAGCATTTTCCAGCGTCAAGGTTCTAACCACGGGTGCCATGCTGACGGCCCTAAGCATCGTCATCGGAATTTTCTGCAAAAACTATTTGAATTTCGGGAACGGGCTGTTCCGCGTGACCTTTGAAAATTTCCCCATCATCCTCTCGGGTATTTTGTTCGGACCCGTTGTGGGAGCCCTGGTGGGGGTGTGCTCTGACGTTCTCAGCTACGTTCTTTCCACACAAAGTCTTGCGATCTCCCCTCTTGTAACCTTGGGCGCTGCGGCGGTGGGCGCGGTTTCCGGTCTGATCTCTCACTACGTTGTGAAAAAGGGCGGCTATCTGCGTCTTCTGATCTCTGCGGTAGCGGCACATTTGACCGGCTCGATCCTGATCAAATCCATCGGTCTGTTTGCTTATTACGGCATTGCCGTGCTCTGGAGAATCCCCGTTTATGCGGGAATCGTAATTTTAGAATCTCTTCTGATCCATCTGATGTATCAGAATTCCGCCTTCCGTCAATTTTTTCAGTGGAAATGAGGCTTAAGATGACCTATCAAGAAGCATTATCGTACATTCATTCCAATTTCTGGCAGGGCTCCCGCCCCGGGCTTTCCCGCACCGAGGAGCTTTTACGCCGCATCGGAAATCCCCAAGACAAGCTTCGCTTCGTTCACGTGGCAGGAACCAACGGAAAGGGCTCCTTCTGCGCTATGCTTTCCTCCGTATTGCTGGAGGCGGGATACCGCGTCGGCACGTACACCTCTCCTTACATTCTGCGTTTTAACGAGAGAATGAAAATGAACGGGGTCGATATTCCCGACGAAACCTTGGCGGAGCTGACGGATTTTATTCGTCCTCATGCTGAGGCCATGGAGGATAAGCCAACGGAATTTGAATTGATCACCGCCATTGCCATGGAATATTTCGTTCGCGAAAAGAGCGATATCGTGGTTTTGGAATGCGGCATGGGAGGGCGGCTGGACTCCACCAACGTCATTCAAACCCCTCTGCTTTCGGTGATTACGGGCATATCCTTGGATCATACCGCTTTTTTGGGAGATACGGTGGAAAAAATTGCCTTTGAGAAGGCAGGGATCATCAAAAAGGATATTCCGATTTTGTATTGCGGCAAGGATCCTATTGCCAAAGAGGTGATCTCATCTCGCGCCGCTTCCCTTTCTGCCCCCTTTTATCAGGTGGATCGCTCCTCTTTTCGACTTCTTTCGGCCGATCAAGAGGGCAGTGATTTCTCTTACGGCTCTTATGAAAAGCTCCACATTCCCCTTTTGGGTACGTATCAGCCCGAAAACGCACAGAACGTCCTGACCGCCCTTCAGCTTTTACAAAAAGGCGGAATTGTCATCGGGGAGGACGCTGTTCGCCGTGGGCTGGAATCGGTCCGCTGGCCTGCCAGATTTGAAAGGATCCGCAAGGATCCCGTCATCATTTGCGACGGCGGTCACAATCCCGAGGGCATTGATTGTGCGGTAGACAGCGCAAAGCTCTATTTTCCGACTCAAAAGCTCCTTCTGGTTTGCGGTGTGATGGCGGACAAGGATTACCCCTACATGGTCAAAAAACTCTCCGAAATCGCAAAAGAAGCCCATTGCTTAAAGCCTCAGAACCCCCGTGCCCTTGCCGCAGAGGATATGGCCGCCGAATTTCGGAAGCACGGTACGCACGCGATCCCCTACACCGCCTGCGAGGATGCCCTGCAGGATGCCGTCTGCAAGGCAAAAAAAGAGAATCTTCCCATTTTATGCGTAGGCTCGCTGTACTTTTACGGTGAGGTGGTAGCGGCCTTGGAAAAGCTGGGGCTGTAAAGCCACCCGAGCCCGAGGGGCTTGTTTTCAAACAAAAAGCTTTTTAGAATCCATGCACCGCAGATCCGAACGGATCTGCGGTGCATTTTACCGTTTATTTTGTTTTTACTTCTGCAGCTGAATGCCGGAAACCGAATGGACGGTGATGCCGATTCGCTCGTCCTTGATGGGAGCAAAATCGATGCTCTCAATGGCCACGTCGGGCTTGGGGTTGATCCATTCATAGCGATAGACCGTTCCCTTTTTGCCCTCGGCCGTTTCCAGACGCTTGCCGTCGGTGTACCAAGTGCCGCAGTATCCGTTATGACGGTAGTACTCGGCCTTGAAGGGCTCGTTCTGTTTTCTGTCCCAATGGCAAATGTTTCCGCCGTAGGTAATGGGGATGATCTCCTCGCTTCCGTCGGCATAGCAAATGCGATAGTGACCGATGACTTCAAACTTTGCCCAAGCGATTCTGCGCATAAACTTCGCAGAGGAATGCTCGAAGATCAGGGAAGCAAAGCAGTCCCCGGGCTCCAGATGCAGCTCGGCATCCTCCACCGTGGGCTCAAAGGCCTTCTTGGCAAAGAAGAGTGTCTCCTTACTGTTTTCCACACGGGAGGGATAGCGGACGTTTTGGATCTTTTCCCGAAGCTCGGGGATCCACGCCGAGATCACGCGATCGTAGGCTGCACGGCAATGGGCGGTATAAGAATCCGACCACAGCATTTGAGCGGTATACATCATATCATAGAACTTACCCTCCCTGGCGATGCCGGCCTCTTCGGTACGGGCCCACATGGAGATCTGACCGCCGCGGATGCGATTGCCGCGGATTCGGCTCTCATAGCGGGGGAAGTGGCTGGAATAGAGGTTTCCGAAGATCACGTCGAAATCCTTGTTCACCAAATTGGTTTCGATGTCCTCGCCCAGGTGGAAATACCAGATAAAGTCCAAAAGGAGGATGTCCTTGGGGATCTTGTCGATGGCAAGATAGGTCTGATACTTGGTGCAAGGCTGAAGCATATCGGCCCAGATCATCATTTTCAATCCGCGTTTTGCCAGATATCCGTGGAGACGGTTCAGATCCTCTGCCAAAATATCGGAGGGATGGCGATTCTTACAAATCGGGCAAATACCGATTTGATAGACCTCATCGTGACCCATATGCACGTATTCCCGAGGACGGAACACCTCAATGATCTCATCCATCAAATCGAAAAGAATCTCGTAGGATTTGGGATTGGAGGGGCAGAAGGAATGATTGTAGAAGCTGCTGGGCGGAATGTCGGCCAGGCGCTCATCCACAGCCTTTTCTGCTGTTTCCTCAGCCGCTTTTTCCGCAATATCGGGATGAGCCAAGGTCATAAACTGCACGTGGCCAAGGCTTTGCACCTCGGGAACCACGTCCATCCCATAGGAACGAATAAAATCGACCAGCTCGCGGATGGCATTCTTGGGAACCACGGTTCCCTCGGCCACGGAGCCGTGGGGGAAGGGCGGCCAAATGCCTGCATCCCCATTCTTTTTGGCCAAGAGCCAAGCGTCGTTGATCTCGGGGTGAGATTCATACTGCATCGCGCCCGCCAATTCCATAATAATGAAATTGTAGCCCAGGGGAACCAGATAATCCCGAATCAAACGCTTGGTGAAATCCATCTGCTTCAAGGAGGGCAGGTACAAATGAACCCCGCGCATTTCGCAGAAGGGATCGTCCGCAATTTCCGCAAAGGGAAGCGTATCCTTTTGCGCCAATTTGAACACGGTTTCCACGCCTTGAATCAATCCGCGGCGATCGGAGGCGATCAGATCGATCCCCTCTTCGGAGACGGTAAGACGGTAAGCGTTTTTCAAAACAGAGGGATCCAGAGTCAAGCGAAGCGTCAATTCCTTATCGGAGCGGGGCGCCATGGCTCTTTCCTCCAAGTGAGAACGGAAGAGATCGGCGGCAAAAGCGGCATCCTCCCCTTCTCCCACCATGCGCCAAGGCGAGTCAAGCTTTAAGGAGCCTTCCTTGAGATGAACGTGGGAAGGAGTCGGAAACACGGCTCTCTCATCATTCTGAAGGGTTCCGAACAGCTCCATATTGCGGATCACGACACCTGAAAAATCCGTATCGAATTCCAGCACGAATTCGGAAAGAGTTTCCTCCACGGCAAGGCTGATCTCACGGTCGAGGATGGATTTTCCCGTTTCCGCAAGGTGGCTATCCAATTTTTTGGCTTTTCCCGCGGTGTAAACGGAAATACCGTTGGGAAAACACTTCTCTCCCAAACGGATCACCAAGCGATCTACCGTGACTTTTTCCGGCAAGGAAACGAAAAGATCGATTCCGTTGGAATCCATTTCCTTCCATTTGATCCAGAATTTTTCACCGTAAAAGGGATTGCCGTTTTCCGTAATGGTCGGAGCGGCGCTCCGATCCTTTTTCTTACAGGAAAAGGTAATGTTTCCGATTTTTTCATTTAAGCTTCCAATGTACATAGGTTTCCTCCCATTTTATAGTCAAAACACTATTGATTTTGTAATTCCGCCAGATATTGCGGAAGAAGGGGGCGGATCCGCGAAAATGACGCGGTATTGCCGTGTCCGGGGCAAATTTTCAGTTCCTTAGAAATCTCGGAAAGACGGCGGATGGAATCGGCAAGCCTTTCGCGGTCACCACCCCACAGATCATATCGGCCGTAGCCGTAGGAAAACAGCGTATCACCGCAAAAAAGCATCTCCTCCGACCGAAAGCAAACCGATCCCGGGGTATGCCCCGGCGTATGCAGAACCGAAAAATTCATACTCCCAACGGAAAGGAGACTTCCTTCCGATAAAAGAATATCCGCTCGGGTTCGGGGATAAAAGGAAAAATCACCGCGGTAATAGAAATTGGCGGAATTGAAGGCGGGATTTTCCAGCATCACCGCATCCTCGGCGTGAATACAGACCTTGGCGCCCGTTTTCTCCGCCAAAAGCTTCACCCCCTGAGAATGATCGAAGTGCCCGTGGGTCAAGAAAATATACTGCGGGGCAAGATTCTTTTGCTTCAATTTTTCATAAATGCCTTCCCCGTCCATACCGGGATCGATCACAACGCAATGGCCGCTGTCATCAAAGCAAAAATAGGTATTGGTGCGCAAAGCCCCCAAAGAAAAACTCAGTACTCTCATTGTTAAAAGCTGATAATCTCGTTAAAGCATTCCATGGCGTAGCGATCACTCATCCCCGCAAGATACGTGATCACAGCGCGGGCATAGTCCTTTTGATTGGTAATATCGAAAATAGCGGGGTTCTTTTGGCGTGGATCCCGAATCAAGGTCCAATAGGAATTCAGCCAAGAGAAAAAGGAGGCGGTAACGCGGGGATAGATCTTCATCAATTCATCCAAGCGCAAATGAGTATCCGAGGAATCGTAACAATCATACAAAAGCTGAAACACCTCACGAATCACGATTTCAAAGAATTTTTCCGCTCTGGCCACGCGAGGCGCACGATAAATATTGCGGTAATTGAAATCTCCCAGAAGCTGAATGAATTCGTTGGTACGGTCCGAAAAGCAAATGCCGTTATCCGCATCCGAATGAAGGCAAAGGTCGTTGATCAAATAATTGATGATAATGGTATTGTTGATCTTATCGCCCGTGTATTCATACACGATCTCCTCAAGCTCACGCAGGTGATCGGAGGACAAAACGCCCAAGGCCACCGCATCCTCGATATCGCGGCCGATATATGAAATGCGGTCTGCCATTTTTACCACGCATCCCTCGAAGGTGTAGGCATTGACCTTGCCCGATTCCGTGAGGGTCTCCAGATCCAGACACGCCTCTCGTGGGAAGAGATGATTCTCTTTGGCCTCTCCGCAATGGCAGATGATTCCGTCCCGCACGGCATAGGTCAGATTCAAGGGACGAAAATCCCTTCGGTCATCCTCCAAAAGGGTGATATAATCCACAAAATACAGGCTGTTTTTTTCGTGCCAAAAAGATTCTCCCAGCACTCTTTGGGAAATATCGTTCAGCACCCTCTCCCCCTTGTGTCCGAAGGGAGAATGTCCCAGATCGTGCCCCACGGCAACGGAGCGGACCAGCTCCGCATTCAGGCCCAGATAGTCCGCAATGGTGGTGGCAATGGACTCCACGTGGAGCACGTGCTCGATGCGGGTGCAAATGTGATCGCTCTGGGGGGAGAAGAATACCTGCGTTTTATGCTTGAGACGGCGAAAAGAGGAGGAATGGATGATGCGGGTATAGTCCCGCAAAAAGGGACTTCTGGCATCGTTATCCCGAACGTACAGCGGGGTAAGGCGGCGTGTTGCCTCCTCCCAGCGCTCGTTCTCAGCCGTCATCGCCAAGTGGGAAAGCTTCTTTTTCATATTCAATCCTTTCTCCGGTTAAAGGCGGAGCCTTTTTCGCAATTTCAACAGATACCAGATCAAAAAACGGTCCAAAAGAAGATCGTACAAAACAAAGCACAAATTCCCCAAAACGGCCAAGGCCGCATAGATCCACCACAGCTCACGGGTCTGAGTCACCAAGGCGGAAAGGAAAAGCAGCAATGCAAACACAGCGTTGAACAAAAGGAATTTTATGATGCGGCACAGGATGGGCGGCAGCTTGCGGATCTTTTTTTGAGCCACGGGATACCAGCCGAAAAAGCAAAGGAAAAAGACGGCAGGGGTCTTCAGCGGAAGGAGCAAAGAAAGGATGCCCGCCACTCCAAATACACCCATCGCCATTCGGTCACCGTATTCCACGGAAAGCACGTACACCAGAAGACCCGAAATCACGGCAAGAGAAAAATCAAGGCTTTCCATCAAACTGCCCATGGCGTGGATCGCCACGCACATTGCCGCCAGCAGAGCAGAGATACTGATTTTTTTGCTTTTTTTCATATCAACAGCAGCTGATCAGATCGCCGCCGCACATTTCGCACAGGCAATCCGCACAGATCAGATTGGTACAGATATCGCAGGTATTGCATTCCCGATACTCGCCCCCTCGGGAGAAGTTCCCGTAATTCTGCTGAGCGCCGCCAAAGCGCTGATACATCACGGCGTATTCGGAATTTTCCGGATCCAAACGGCACGCCTCTCGGAAGAATCCCGCCGCATCATTATAGCGGCGGCGATACATCGCACAGAGACCCGAAAGATAAAACCACTCTGCCCCGCGATCGGATCGGGAATTCAAAATAACCTCCGCCTCTGCCAGGCGGCCTGCGGCGATCAATTCCCGCACACGGGAAAACGAGGAAGACTGTGAAGAGGAGGAATTGCCCGATTTTGCTCCGGCACGCTCCTGCAGGATACGGTCGTAAGCCTCATTGATCTCCTTCATTTTTTCTCCCGCGATATCCACAAATTCGGTGTTGGCGTAGTTATCGGGATGATATTTTTTGGCCAATTCACGATAGGCCTTTTTGACTTCGTCATCGCTCGCCTGAGGGGAAACCCCCAAGACCTGATACGGATCTCTCATTGAACCTCTCCATTTTTCGGTTGAAATATTTTTCGGGCAGCCCCCGGCAGCCCGAGACCTATGATATTCTCACACAGCGCTGACAGGGCGGGGTCCCCCTCGAAAAGAATCAAGATCTGCTTCATTTGTTCGATATAGAAGGAAAACACCAGATCCAAGCGGCAGAGATTTTCCTTTGACAAAGGATCCTCGTTTTTCAAAAGCGGATTGAAGGCACCGCTTTTCTGATCCTTCGGTACGTCCTCCAAGGCATCCAAGGTGTAGATGGCTCTCCCCAACAGATCGCCGACGCCGTGTAAAAGGGTCTTCTCCCTTCCTTCGGCTCCGAAGGAGGCAATTTCGGCCATGCAGGATGCAAAATTTTCACACATATCGTCCAGCTCGGCGCCATTCTTTTCCAGTGCTCTCCCCTCCTCCAGAATCCGAGCAATCCTTTGCGGAAGCGGCGCATAGGAAGGGGTACGGCGGCACATCTTTTTCACGGCTCTCCCAAAGAAACGGGCTTCCCATCGGCACAAAAGGCGGCGGAAAAAGGAAACGTCTCCATCGGTAAGGTCATCCTTGAGCTTTTCCCATATCAAAACACAGGCGGCAAAGACCGTATACCGAAGAGAGGCATTGTCAGCCAAACGAAGAGATTTTTTGCGAAAGGGATGCAAAAGGCAAAAGTTTTTTTCAAAACGGATTTCATCCGAAAAAGCGAGCATCCTCATCAGAGCGAGAAACACAAAATCATATCGAAACAGCGGCAAAAGGCAGCGTGCACGGTGCACCCTTGCCGAATGACAAAGACCGCAATAGACGGCACGGTACAGCCTTTGATGCTTCACCTTCAGTTCGCCTTCCTCACAGCGGACGTAACCCAGCACGGAAAATGCCTCCTTCCCCTTTTCTTACTCCATTATACACGAAAGGATCGATCTTTTCCATAGTTTTTATTATTTTTTCTTGCAAAAAATGAAAATAGACGGTATAATGTTCACATCCGTTTGAAAAAGGAGGATCCGATATGAACTATCAAATCATTCGCGGCAGTGCCGCCGATCTGGAAAATGCCAAGGAGGCCTTGATCCAAGACGTTCCTTGGGGGAGCACCTACACTCCCGATTGCCGTTTCCGCGGTGTCTTTCTCGAGGGAAAGGGCTTTCTCTTCCGTCTTTGCTGTTATGAAAAGAATCCCCGCATCACCTTTACCGAGCCCGGTGGCGAGGTTTGCGAGGACAGCTGTCTGGAGATCTTTTTAAATTTTGCCCCCGAAAAGAGCAGATCTTATATCAATTTTGAAATGAACGCGGCAGGGGCTTACCTGTTCGGGATCGGTCCCGATCGCTACGACCGTGTGGAGCTGAAAACCCCCGTTATGCCCGAGGTGACGGCAAAAATCGGGGAGGATCGTTGGGAAGTCACCCTCTTCATTCCCTTGGAAACGATCTATGCCGTTTACGGAAAGGTTCCCTTTGCCAAGGACTATACCTTTACCGGAAACGCCTTCAAATGCGGCGACCTCACCGAGAGCCCCCATTACCTTTCCTGGGCCCCGCTCCAGAGAGATGCCATCGATTTCCATCGTTCCGACCGTTTCGGCACCTTCACGATCCTTTGATGTGGAATGTCCTTTTCGGCACGATTCGCAAGCAGTTCCGTGCCATTCCCAACTTAGAGACCGAGCGGCTTTATTTGCGCAAAATTCTTCCTCGGGATGCCGAGGATATGTATGAATATTCCCGCGATCCCGATACCAGCCGCTTTCTTCTTTGGGAGCCCCACAGCTCTCTTTCCTTTACCAAAAGCCACATTTCCTACTTGCAAAGGGAATATCAGCGAGCCCGCTTCTTTGATTGGGCTTTGGTGGAAAAGGCAAGCGATAAAATGATCGGAACCTGCGGCTTTACCGAAATCTATGAAAAAACAAAAACCGCAGAGGTGGGATACGTCCTTTCACCGAAGTTTCACCGTCGGGGATTGGCTCCCGAGGCGTTGAAACGGGTTATGGATTTCGGCTTTACCGTTTTGGGTCTGGAGGCTCTGTTTGCCCGCTTTATGGAGGAAAATCTTGCCAGCCAAAAGGTTTTGATTCGTGCAGGCTTTCGAGAAATGCCCACCGAAGCCGAAACCTTCTATAAACGCGGAAAAAAGCAACAGATCCTGACCTATACCATCAGCCGCGAAGAATACTTTCTCGGCAAGAAATGAGAGACATCGGCCACGTAAGCAAAGCCCGAGCGAGAATCCGTCGGATTCCCGCTCGGGACTTTTATTTTTTTGCGTAAAGAGGCTCTGATTTTCGTTCGGACAAATAAGAAAACAGCTGATCCACCACCTCGGGATGGCGCTCATAATCAAATTTTCGGGCAAAAAGATACGGAGAGGAAAGCAGCTCCTCCAGATCCTCCCCGCGGAAAACATAAGGTTGCCCCCGTTCCCAATCGATGCGACGCATAATGGCCTCCTGCCGATCGGCAAAGCTCTTATCAAAGAGATTCTCCCGAAAGGGCGTGCGCAAAAGATGGCTTTGGAGAAAAACCTCATCACAGCAACGGGAAAAAGCAAATTCCTTCAAGAGTTCCTTTTCGCAGGAAGCCAGATCCGAAAGGAATTCGTGGGTACAACTGAACCAATTGGCCCCTTTCCCGTAAATGCGGCTCTTGACCGAGATGCGGGAATAGCCTGCTTTTTCCTGAAGGCGCACCAAGCGGTACTGCAGCTTTTCAAGAAGGCCGCCGGCCTTCATCCATTCCTGGAAGGGGTGCACGTGGATGAAGCGGGAATAATAGCTCTGATCCAAAGGGGAGACTGAAAACTGAACGAATTCCTTTCCTTGGTTTTCATCAAAAAAGGACAAAATCTCCTCCATCCCCTTCAAAGGAAGATCCACTCCGCTGAGCAAATGGTAATAAGCGTATTTTCCCGGTAAGGCGGCACGCACAAGATCGAATTCACATCGGATCTGACTTCTCCCTCCCCAATGCACCGCGCGGCGGGGAATGAGCGTGAAACGGGAGAAACGGACAAGGGACAAATAGCGAGAGGGCTCAAAGCCCTTGGCTTTTTTATCCACGTGAAGAAAAATATCGACTTCGGGATGATCCAAAAGGAGGATCAGCTTTTCCAGAAGTGCCCACTGATTGTGAGCCATAATCAAAAAAGCGTGTTTTTTCATACTCATAAGAAAAATGAGGGGGTATAAGCCCCCTCAAAATCCTTTCGGAATCTTAGTCTTCGAAATAGGTTTTCTTGCGATTGTTCTGGAGAATTCCGATGAGAGCATCCAGATTATCCTCATCCTTCACAAGTTCGGCCAATTCCTTCTGCTTTTCAGCGGAGATGGTAACGTTCTTCTGCTCGGTGATGATGCTCAGATCCTCTTCCACGCTGCGCTTGGCGGAATCAAACTTGGATACGTCGCTCTTGGCACCGAAATCGGTTGCCACCACGGTAACCTTGATTTCATCCTCCAGATTCTCATCAAAGGCGGCACCCCAGATGATATTGGCATCGGGATGAGCCTGCTCGCGGATCATAGTGGAAGCAATCTCAACCTCTTCAAATCCGATATCGGAGGAACCGGTGATATTGATGATAATACCGCGGGCACCTGCGATGCTGGTTTCCAGAAGCGGGCTCTGGATGGCCATCTTGGCTGCGGTTTCGGCCTTGCCCTGACCCTTGGCGCTGCCCACACCCATGTGAGCCATACCGGCATCACTCATAATGGTGGTAACGTCGGCAAAGTCAAGGTTAACGATACCGGGAATGTTGATCAACTCGGAAATAGACTGAACACCGTTGGCCAATACGGAGTCGGCGATTTCAAAGGCATTCATCAAGGTGATCTTCTTCTCGGAGACCATCTTCAATCGTTCGTTGGGAATCACAACCAAGGAATCCACAAACTCGGAAAGGGTCTTAATACCCTCCTCGGCCTGATTCATTCTTCTGGCACCCTCAAAGGCAAAGGGCTTGGTTACGATACCGATGGTGAGAATTCCCATCTCTTTTGCAATCTTAGCCACAACGGGAGCCGCACCGGTACCGGTACCGCCGCCCATACCTGCGGTAATAAAGACCATATCGGCTCCCTCCAGAGCCTTTTTGATCTCTTCAATGCTTTCCTCTGCGGCCTGCTTGCCGATGGCGGGGTTTGCGCCGGCACCCTTTCCCTTGGTGGTTCTTTCACCGATGGTGATCTTGGTGGGAGCCTGGGTGGCGTTCAGAGTCATAATATCGGTGTTCAAAGCGATGTATTCCACACCGCGGACATTGGAAGCGATCATACGCTTCACGGTATTGTTACCGCCGCCGCCGACACCGACAACCTTAATATTCACTACGCTCTCGTAGCTTGCATCCATCTCGTAAGACATTTTGGATTCCTCCTGTTTCTCTTCACTTCTATTATCATTCCGCACTTCTTGGCAGGGTAATCTACTATTAAGTACTATTGTAATATTATTTTGCAATAATTGCAAGTCTTTTTTTCAAAAAAAATCCGCTTTTTTGCATTCTTTTGAAAAAAAATCTCAAAATGACTATTCTACCAGCTTCACGTAAGCGGTATTGGCATCACTGATATCGATTTTTCCCTTTTTTTCGGGTCCCAGATCCTCCATCACCTCACGGATCATAGCAAGCTTTAAAGACATTTCACTGCTATCCCCCAAAAGGATCTCGAAGCGATCCTCGAAATTGGCGGTAATCTGAAACTTGTCCCGAACGTCAAGGCTTATGACCGAATTCAGCATATCGGCTTCAAAGAGATTTTTCAAAACCGTTTCCAGGGATTCTTCGCGATTCTCATCAAAAAAGCTAAGCTTCTTTCCCACCACGCTTTCGGAGATATCCGACGCCACCAAAAGGATGCGATCGGAAACCGCCGGCTTTTTTTCCTTGATGAGAACGTTCAATTCACGATCCACCACAAAGTAATCGTCGCCCAATTTCAGGTACACCTCGCCGAAGCTTTCCTCGTATTCTACCGAAACCCTGCCCGAAAGATGGCGCTTGATTTCAATGTGGATCAAATACGGAAAGCTCTTTGAAATTCGCTCGGAAATCTCTCCCACCGGCAAGGAAACCAAGGGGGTTCCTTCTTCGATGGCACAAACGGAAAGGATCTCCTCTGCGGTATAAAGCGTGGCGTTTTCCGTGATCACTTCCCGAACCACAAGCCATTTGGTGGCACCGAAAAAGGCCAAAACCAATGCCGCAAGGATCCCCGAAACGGTCAAGCATATTTTCAAAATGCTTTTTTTCGGTGCTTCCTCCAGCCATTCTTCCTCCAAGATTCCCCCTCCTTTCTTTTCGGCTCGTTTCTGTTTCAGACCTTCTTTTTCGTAATACGCACAATCTCATCCCAAATCACGTCGCAAGCATCGGCCAAAGCCATTTTTCTCATATTTTCGCCCATGATGCGCAAACGCTCGGGCGAAGTCAGGATCTCTCGAACCCGATCGGTAAGCAGCTTCGGAGTCAGATCCTTTTCCTCGATCAGAACGGCAGCGCCCGCCTCCTCGTATACCTTGGCATTTTTGTACTGGTGGTTATCCGTAACGTTTGGAGAAGGGATCAGAATGGCGGGCTTTCCCATCACCGCAAGCTCAGCCAAGGTAATGGCACCCGCACGGCACACCACCAGATCCGAGGCCGCCAGCTGACGGGGCATATCGTAAATGTATTCCACGAATTTCACGTTGCCGAAGCGGCAGATCTTCTCTTCTCTCTCCCGCTCCATCCATTTTTCGTATTCCCTTGCACCGAAGGCGTGCGTATGAAAAACAGGACTTTTGGCGCTGTAGGTCTTGGCCAATTCAAACACGGTTTGATTGATCATTCCCGCCCCCAGAGAGCCGCCGTAGGACAAAAGATAGGGAGCGGAGATTCCGAGCTCGCTGCGGCATTTTTCCCGAGAAAGGCGTTTCAATTCCGGGTTTACGGGATTTCCCGTCAGAACGATCTTATCCTCCCTGCAGGTAAAATGGCTGCGTGAGCTCTCAAAGGAGAGGCAAACGCGATCCACGAAGCGGGAAAGACGGCGGGTGGTTAAGCCCGGAAGGGCGTTTTGCTCGTGGATCAGGGTAGGGATCTTCATTTGACTTGCACCGCGCAACACGGGCCACGAAACGTAGCCTCCCGTTCCCACCACAAGATCGGGACGAAATTCACGAAGGATCTTTTTGGCCTGCCCGACGCTTGTAACGGCAAGATACGCCGTTTTCAGATTATCGAGGCAGAGCTTTCGCTTAAAGCCCTGCACCTTAACGTGGCGAATGGGAAAGCCCTCCTTGGCAACCAAGCGGTTTTCCATTCCCCAAGGAGTGCCCACAAACAAGATCTCACTGTTCGGTTCCTTTTCCAATATTTTTTTGGCAATGGACAAGGCCGGATTGATATGACCTGCCGTGCCGCCGCCGCTGACAACAACTCTCAATTGAATACCTCCTGTCGGAACTTATGTTTTTTCCGAATATGAATAACGTGATACGTTTAAAACGACTCCCATTTCCGCCATCAGAATCAAAAGGGATGATCCTCCGTAGCTGAAGAAGGGCAAGGCCACTCCCGTTGCGGGAAGGGCTCCCGTTACAACGCCGATGTTCAAGAAGACCTGAACGCCCACCTGCACCATAATTCCCATTACCAGAAGCGAAGAGAATTTGGAAGGGGCATTCCGTGCAATCAGAAAGCCCCGCCAGATCAGAAGCACAAAAAGCGCAATGATCAGAACGGCAAAGACAAAGCCCATTTCCTCGCAGATGATGGCAAAGATATAATCGTTTTGAGGCTCGGGAAGATACAGATGCTTTTGCTTGGATTGACCGAGTCCTACGCCCCAAAGTCCGCCGGAACCGATGGCATTGAGGCTTTGCAGAGGCTGCCAGCTATCCCCCGTAGGGTCAAGCTCGGGATGCAGCCACGCTTGAATGCGCTTTTGACCGTGGGAGGTAAAAAGCATCAGCGCCACCATTGCGGCACCGCCGATTCCGATTCCGCTTCCCAGAATGGCGCTTTTGACGCCGCCAAGGTACATCAGAATGTAAATCAAAGCGAAAATAATGATCATCGCCGACAGGTGGGGCTGCTTATACAGCGGAAAACCGATCAGAAGAACCAAGGCAACAAAGGGCAAAATCCCGTATCGAACGGTACGGATCAGATCCCTCCCCTTGGTTTCCAGCCAGACCAAATAGGAGGAGATCAACAGGATCACGGAGAATTTTACGATTTCCGAGGGCTGAACGCTGATGGGCCCCACAAAAATCCAACGCTTGGCGCCGTTGGCATCCTCTCCGAAGAAGAACACACACCAAAGAAGCAGATAGGAAACCAAAAAGATGGGCACGGAAAAACGCTTCAGGATCAGATAGTCACCGAACCTTGCCACAAGATAAATGATGACAATGGCGCAAAGAACCCAACCGATCTGCTTGCGGATGAAAAAGTAGCTGTCCCCGTAGTTGTGCTTGGCATAGGCATAGCTGGAGGAAAACACGAAGGTGGTTCCGATGCAAACCAGCACCATCACCAAAATGGCAAAGGGCCAATCAATTCCCGAGCGCAATCGGCGAATGGCGCGGGAACGGTGGCGAAGAAGCAGATTTTTCACGGGATTTTCCCTGCGGGAAGAGTCCGATGCCGTATTTTCGCGATTCTTCATTAATCATCTGCTCCTTTTTGTTTTTTTAGAAAAAGTACCCGAAGTACGCCGCAATGCAAAGAAGTGCCGTTACCACAACCGAGGTAATCACAATTTGTGTCTCCCGCATTCCGCACATTTCCAAATGATGGTGAAACGGCGCCATACGGAAGATCCGCTTTTTGAATACGCGGAAGGAGAACACCTGCAGCACCACGCTGATCGCCTCCCACAGATACACAAGACCCACAAGGCAGATCAAAAGGGGAAGATCCAGCCAAAAGGCCGCACCGCGCAAGGCACCGCCCAAAAAGAGAGAGCCGGTATCCCCCATAAAAATGCGTGCGGGGTAAAAATTATAGATTAAAAATCCGATCATACCGCCGCAAAGTGCGGAAAAGAGCAGGGTCTGCTCCTGATGCGCGGAAAAATAAGACACCAACGCAAAAAAGGCAAATGCCACGAAGGTGGTGGAGGCGGCAAGGCCGTCGATGCCATCGGTCAAATTCACAGCGTTTACCGTAAATACGATAAAGATCAATGCGAAGGCCCAATAAAAGGCCCCCAGATCCAAGGTAAAATCCGTGAAGGGAAGAGAAAGAACGGTGCTGAGAGAATCCTTCATACAAAACAGATACAGCGCCGCAATGGCAAACTGAAAGATCAGCTTTTGAATGGCAGTCAGTCCCTTATTCTGCTTCTTGACGAATTTCACAAAATCATCCACAAAGCCCACGGCGCCGAACAGAAGCATCATTCCCCAGGTGATCGCAAGCTTAAAGGAGCCGCTTCGGAGCATACAGGGAATTCCGAAGACCAAAACCGAAAGGGTAATGGCGGCAATGAAGAAGATGCCGCCCATGGTAGGCGTTCCCTCCTTGGACTTGTGCCAACGGGGACCGATCTCCAAAATGGTTTGTCCCATTTTGATTCGCATCAAAAAGGGAATGAATTTTTTTTCAAGTAGTACCGTTATCATCAGGGTCAAAAGAAACGACCCCAGCATAATCCAAAATTCAATTTTCATATTCCGTCAAATCGCAAAGTGCGATCAATTCCTCAAACCTCATACTGTTGCTTGCCTTGAAGAGAACGTGATCCTCTGCCCGCAAGCTTTTTTTGATTGATTCCGCCAGATCCTTTTGATTCTCCGAAAAAACGATCCTTTCCTCGGGCATACCGGCAAGAAGAGCGCCCTCGGCGATCCATTTGGCATTTTTCCCGCCGCAAAACAGAAGATCGATTCCGTTTTCATACACCCATTTCCCCACCTCGGTATGGGCTTTTTGGCTGATGCTTCCCAATTCCAGCATATCTCCCAAAACGGCAAGCTTTCTCCCCTTAAAATCCGCGAGCACCTTCAGGGATGCCTTCATGGATTCGGGAGAGGCGTTGTAGCAATCGGCAATGACACAGAATTCATCCTTTCGGTAAATTCTCTGGCGCAGACCTGCGGGAGAATACGACATAAGCCCTGCGGCAATGCCCTCGGGGGAGACCCCCAGAAGCAATCCTACCGCCACAGCGAACAGCGCGTCTTTCACAAAGTGATCGCCCACAGCGGGAACCGTGACACGAAATTCCGCTTCGTCCGCCACCACGTCAAAGGAAATATCCCCTTTTCCCTTGTAGATATCCATTGGGTAGATGTGATTTTCCGTATGGAAGCCCACGTACAAAACTCGGTAATCCTTTGTCAGCTCACGAACCGTTTCGGAACGCAAAAGGGGCTCGTCTCCATCCAAAATGATGGTACTTCCCTTCTCCATTCCCTCCAGGATCTCAAGCTTTGCCCTCAGAATCTCCTCCCGCGAGCCCAAAAGCTCCATATGGCTGGTTCCGATGTTGGTGATGACGGCAAGATTCGGGCGGACAAGACCCGTCAGATAGGCGATCTCGCCTCTGCCGCTCATCCCCATTTCACAAACCACCGCCTCACATCCGCTTTCAATGCGGATCAGGGTAATGGGAACCCCGATGTGGTTGTTCAAATTCCCCGAGGTAAAATGAGTTTTATATTTTTCCTTCAGGACCGAGGCGATCAGCTCCTTGGTGGTGGTTTTGCCAACCGAGCCCGTTACGCCCACCGTTACCTGCGGGGCTACCCTCCGCTTCCAGTAGGCCGCCAAAAGACCCAGCGCCTTTAGGGTATCCCGAACCAAAATGCAGGGCTGATCGGAAACGGGCTTTTCGGAAAGCACGGCACAGCACTTTCCCTTTAAGGCAGGAATAAAATCGTGTCCGTCAAATTTTGCCCCGCGCAAAGCCACAAACACCTCGTTTTCCTTTACGGTACGGGAATCCGTGGAGATCCCGCAGGCAACGCTGTCTCCGTTTCGGTTCAGCGTTCCGCCCACGGCCTTGGCAATTTCACAAAGAGTAAGTGTCATCATGATTCTTTGACTCCGATGGTTTCCATTACGATATTTCGTTCGGAAAAGCTGTGCTTTCCGTTTTCATCAATCTCATATTCCTCGTGACCCTTTCCCGCAAGGAGGATCACGTCGCCTTCCCTCGCCTCGCGGAGGGCAAAACGGATCGCCTCCGCGCGGTCGGTGACGGTAACGTAGTTTTGATATCCCTCCTCAGTAACCCCGACCAAAATATCACGGATGATATCCTCCCGCTTTTCACTGCGGCAGTTATCGGAGGTGATAATGGCAAGGTCGCCCAAGCGGCAGGCAATTTTTCCCATCAAGGGACGCTTGGTGCGGTCGCGGTCACCGCCGCAACCGAAGAGAACCAAAAGCCTTCCGCGGGTAAAGCCCCGAAGGGTGGTAAGAATGTTCTCCATAGCATCGGGGGTATGGGCAAAATCAATGAAGACCGAATACGGGGTATCCGTGGGAATGCGCTCGATGCGCCCGGCAACACCCGCAAGGGATCGGAGTCCCCGATCGATGACGGCAAAGGGAATTCCGCATTCGGTGGCGGCCGCGACGGCTGCCAAGGAATTGTATACGGTGAAATTTCCCGGAATGGAAAGGGTAACCTCCTCCCGATATTCGGGCGCCTTCAAAAGATAGCAAATGCCCTTATCGTCGGAGGAAAGGGTCTCCTCCCGATAATAATCCGCCTTTTCGGAGCGTGCCGAATAGCTGACCACGCGGGCGGGGATCTCGGAGGACATACGGGCAAACCAAGGATCATCCATATTCAGAATGCCCACCTTAGCGGCGTAAAAGAGCTTTTTCTTGGCCTTGGCGTATTCCTCCGGAGTTTGATGAAAATCCAAATGATCCTGCGTTAAATTGGTGAAAATAGCGATGTCAAAGGTGATTCCGTTGAGCTTTTGGAGAGCCAGCGCGTGGCTGGAGGCCTCCATAATCACGGTATCCACTCCTGCGGCGCGCATCACCGTAAAGAGAGAATACAGCAATTCGGGATCCGGCGTTGTCAAAAAGGCGGCGGAGGGATCTACGGGATATTCCTCGTTTCCCACCAAATATTTTGTGGTACCGATCAGACCCGTTTTATGACCCGCGGCATCGAAAATGGCCTTGAGCATCATAGAGGTCGAGGTCTTTCCGTTGGTACCGGTAATACCGATCATTCGCTGAAAGCTTTTTTCGGGATGAGAATAAAAATTCGAAAGCATCAACGGAAGAGCGGCTCGGGGATCCTCCACGACTACGTAAGGAACCTCAAAGGCAGGCTTTTGAGAGCAAATGGCCACCACAGCCCCCTTTTCCACAGCGGAAGGGATCCAAACGCTGCCATCCACCTTCAGCCCCTTTAAGCATACGAAGGCAGAACCCTTTTCCATTTTTCGGCTGTCCGAGGAAATCGACGTAATTTCCAGATCGGGATCAGCCCCGTTCTCCAAAACCGCAATTCCAGAAAGAATTTCCTCAAGTCTCATTTTGCTGTGCTCCTTTACAGAATGACTACTCGGTGACTCCGTCCAAATGTCGAAAATCGACCTTGATTACCGTTCCCGGCAATACCTTTTCTCCTTTTGCAATGCTTTGCTTGATGGCGGTTGCCCCTTGCATATCCGCAAGAGTTCCCGCGACGATTTCAATATTCAGACCCGCATTGATGATGACTCGATTGGCCTCGGCGGCAGAAAGCCCCACCACATTGGGGACGGTCACCGTCGGTTGAGCCAGGCCCTCCTCGGTATAGATCACGACCTTGCCGCCTACGGTCACCTTGGTGCCTGCCGCCGGAGATTGGGCCACCGCAACGGTGCCGTTTCCGACGATTTCCGCCACAAGTCCCTTGTTTTGTAGGTTGCTGGAAATGTAGGTCAGGCTCTTACCGGTGTAATCGGGAACCACAACGCCCATGGAAGCGATATCCTCCTCGGTGTATTCGGGCTCGATTCCCAAATACGGAAGGATCTCGGTCAGAATCTTGGATACGTACGGAGCAGCCACGGTAGAACCGTAATAAGCCCCCACCGGCTCATCCACCAACACGATCACCGCAACCTCGGGATCATCGGCGGGTGCAAAGGCCACGCAGGAGGCAACGTAGAATTTTTCATCGTCGGTACTGATTTCGGTTTTGGTGGAGGTACCCGTTTTGGCCGCCACCTTATAGCCTTGAACCTTGGCGTTTTTGTTACCGCCGTTTTCTTCCACGCTTCGGTAAAGATACTCCCAAAGGATCTTGCAATTTTCCGTGGAGATCACCTGCCTTTTGGATTCGGTGGCATATTCCTCCACTACGTTTCCCTCTTCATCCAAGGTCGCCTTCAAAACGTGAGGCGTAACCAGATATCCGCCGTTGGCAACGGCGCAAATGGCACGCAAATGGGAGATGGGAGTGATTTTAAAGTTCTGACCGAAGGCGGCGCAGGCGGCGTCCACGCTGGAATAGGTATGCAGATCGAAGAAAAGATTGGAGGCTTCGCCGTAAATGTCCACTTCGGTTTTTTCGGTATAGCCGAAGGCCTTGTAGTACTTATAAAACAGATCGGTGCCCAGGCGCTGGCTCATCACAACGAAAAAGGGGTTGCAGGAAAAGCCCAGGGCTCCTTCGAAATCCAGACTGCCGTGGCCGGATCTCTTGTGGCAATGGATGGGAGTGGAAAGGCCGGGGATGGAAATATGTCCCACACAGTTGTACCGCTCGGTGGAGGTGACGAGATTCTCCTCCAAAACCATAGCGGAGGTGATGATCTTAAAGGTGGAGCCCGGCTCGTAAAGCTCGGTCACCGCCTTGTTTTTCCACAGTTCATTGAGAAGTCTTACCTTCTCTGCCTTTTTCTCCTCCTCGCTTCCCACGAAGGCATCCCACAGCGCTTCGGAGATCTGATCGAGGGTATAAGGATCGTTCAAGTCAAAATCGGGCTTGGTGCACATCCCCAGAATCTCACCCGTTTTGACGTCCATCGCGATGGCCGCCACTCGGTTTTGCGCCTGAGATTCCGCGAGGGCCTCCTCCATATATTTTTCCAGAATGCTCTGGCAGGTCCAGTCAATGGTCAGCATAATATCGGTGCCGTCCACCGCATCGATATAGCTTTCGTACTTGGTGTTCATATCGTTGCCTACGGCGTCCTGCGCGGCAATGATCTTACCGTTTTCACCCGTTAAAAGGGTGTTGTAATAAGCCTCTACCCCCGAAAGGCCGTAGCCGTCCGTTCCGGTAAAGCCGATCACGTGGCTGGCAAGAGAGCCCCACTGATAATAGCGCTTGGACTGCTCGGCAAAATGGATCATATTGGTATACTTTTTGGCCGATACCATTTTTTTGATCTCAGCGGTCAAGGTCAATTCCACCTTATTCTTGATGGTCTCATCGGCTCGGTGGGTTTTGGCGATCTTTTCCAGAACAAAGCTTTTTTCCACCTCGAGATAAGCGGAAAGCTCGTTGGCAATATCCTGCGCTACGGTGATGGAGCTGTCCGAAAACAAGGATAGAAGTCTTGCCCTCTCCGCCTTTTTTCCATCGGCGTTCTTGATCTTCTCCACAAGGCTCTCCACGTAATCCGCAACGGTCGCATTGGGAATGGTATTGGGAGAAACAAATACCCTCTCCACCGTCGTGCTGACGGCGAGCTGCTTCATATTTCTGTCAAAAATGGTTCCGCGCTTGGCCTGGATCACCGTTTCCTTCATATATTGGTTCACGGTGTTGGATTGATACTGATCGAATTGAATGATTTGAAGGTAAAAAAGACGCACCGCCATTAAAAGAGCGCAAAGCACGAACAGCGCCAAAACAAAGGAGCAACGTTTGTTCAGTTTTAATCGGCCGGGATGGAAATTTTCCAGCATTCCAATTCTCCTATGATTCTTCTTTTGCCGTAAATGAGATATCCAAATTGTCAAAAAGAGTAAAGGGCAAACAAGCCTTTACTCATGACGTTGATCTCCTCTTTTTATTCATATTCGCAGGGGCTTTTCTTTATTCCCCATCCTTTCGAAACAGGGCGAAAAAGGCTTCGAAAAACGATTCCTTCTTCTCGGGCTCATTTTTCGTTTCCTCCCACACGTCCTCACCGTCGGTGATGGAAACGTATTTTTTGGGGAGGATGGATTCCTGAACCATTCCGTATTCCTGCGTGGCGACCCGTTCGATCTCCGCAAGGTCATATTTGTTTTCCAAACGGATCTCCAGCTGAGTGGCTTCGTCTCTGAGCTTTGCGATTCTGGATTCCATTTGATCAATGGAATAGGAATACTCCTCGATCTGAACGTATAAGGAAAGCATATACATAAAGACGGCGGCCACCAACACGCAGGAGAAAATGATGGCAAGAGGTACCTGCGCCTTGACACGCACCTTGGTGGTGACGATACGGGCGCCCCGATCCTCGGTGGCATCCCCCACCTCTTCTCGGTGATCCTTACCGAGAATCCGCTCGCCTGCAGGGGTTTTCACCAAGCGGCGGTTCAATTGATTCAGGTTTTTTGAGATTCTTTGCTCGGAATTGACCGCATCGGGATTGGTTTCACGGGGTCTGAATTTGGGGCTGTACCGATCGGATATATGCTTTTTTTCTTCCTGCTTGGACGGCGCCGACACGCTGTTTTCGGCTTCCTTGCTCTTTTTACGATACATGGTATCCATATTGAACCCCTCCGATCTCGTTTATACTTTTTCCGCTATCCTCAATTTGGCACTGCGGCTGCGAGGATTTTCCTCTTGCTCCTTCGCGCCGGGCACGATGGGCTTACGGGTGATATTTTTCAAGCTTGCCTGAAATCCGCAGACGCATACCGGAAAATCTCTGGGGCAGGTACAGCCCTCGGTATAGCCTCGGATGCATTCCTTGACGGTGCGATCCTCCAAGGAATGAAAGGTGATGATCGAAAGCCTTCCGCCGGGCTTTAAATGCTCCACCAAGGCTCGAATGGTGGGCGGAATAACCGCCAGCTCCCGATTCACCTCGATGCGAATGGCCTGAAAGCTTCTGCGGGCGGGATGCTTCCCCTCGAATCGCTCCTTGGGCGGAAAGGCCGATTTGATGATCTCTGCCAATTCCAAGGTGGTTTCGATTCGCTTTTCCTCACGCGCTTTTACAATGGCCCGAGCGATCTGAGCCGCTCGCTTTTCTTCGCCGTAATCCTTCAAAATACGACAAAGATCACTTTGAGAATAGGTGTTCACCACAATTTCAGCATCTAAGGGGCTTTTCCGATCCATTCGCATATCCAATTTGGCATCGTAATGGTAAGAAAAACCTCTCTCCGGGGTATCCAGCTGATATGAGGAGACACCCAAATCGATCATAGCTCCGTCGATTCCCTCGGGAGCCAATTGGGAAAGAACCCTTCCCACTTCTTCAAAATTCGTATGTACCAGTTCAAATTTTCCCGCATAGGGAGCCAATTTCTTCTTGGCGTTTTCAATGGCATCCCAATCCTGATCCAAGGCGATGAGCCTTCCCGTGGTCAAGCGGGATAGCAGGAGAGAGGAATGCCCCGCGCCGCCCAGGGTGCAATCCACGTAGACCCCCTCGGGCTTCACGTTCAATCCGTCCACCGTTTCCTCATACAGAACCGGCCTATGAACAAATTCTCCCATCAAAGACCGTTCCTTTTCAAGATTTCTTCAATGGAGGCCGTTCGGTTTTCGCCCGTATAATCGCGGTAGCTTTCCTCGTCCCAAATTTCGGCATGATCGCCGCAACCAAGCACCACCACGGATTTTTGGATTCCCGCAAAGGCTCGAAGCTGAACGGGAAGCAGGATCCGCCCTTGAGAATCAGGCTCCACGTCCTGCATGGAGGCGTAGAAGAAACGGCGCACGTCACGGGATTCGGTTTCGGGCAGAAGGGCGATCTTCTCTTCGAAGAAACGCCATTTTTCCTCGGTATAGAGGTTGATGCAGCGGTCTAAGGAGCGAACCAAAATGATGCTTTCCCCTTGCGGAAACAATTCCCGCATTTTGGACGGAATCATCAGTCTGCCCTTGGTATCGGCCGCACACTGATATTCACCGCAAAAGGAACGGATCATCGGAACACCCCCTTCAAACAAAAATACCTCCCTATCATGGGAGGGGACAGGAAAACGATGGAGAAAGTGGTCGTTTTTACCACTTTTCCCCACTTCTTCCCCTCTGAGACCCATTATAGCGAAGTTTTTCACGCTTTTCAATAGTTTTTTTGAATTTTGAGCGGTCGTTCACAAATTATTTACAATTTGTTTTGCAAATATTTTACGGCTTTTTCCGACAAATAGGGACAGTTTTCCCTCTCCTCCCGATTCATCTGCCGAATCAGCGTGGAGGAAACCGTGCAAAGCCCTTCTCGGGCATCCAGATAAACGGTTTCCACCCCGCTTTTTTCGAAATTGAAGCGAGCCATATTTTGCTCATAAGCCAGATCCTTTTCATTTCGGATCCCCTTGACCAAAACCGTTTTTTCCTTCAGAGACAGCAAATACTCGTACAGCATTCCCTCGGAGGAGGCCACACGGATATTCTCCTCTCCCTCAAAAACAAGCCTTGCCAATTCAAAGCGCTCCGAAAGACTGAGTGCATAGTTTTTTTCACGGTTGTTCATCACCAAAACCAGACAAGAGCCAAACAAAGACGCCGCTCTGCGGATCAGATCCTCGTGGCCGACGGTCATGGGATCAAAGCTCCCCGGAACCACAGCCAAGCGCTTCATAGCGAGTTTTCCTCCTTGGTGCGGACGAAATAAACGTAGCACTTGGAAAATTTGTATTTTTTGATGCTCTCGATCGTTTCCATCACACTCTCCGGAATCTTGGAGGTATCGAGCTCCTCATTGGCACCCTCGACCATCAAAAGGCCGCCCGCCTTCAAGAGACCGCCGCGGAGAATACGCTTGATCAATTCCGAGCTCAGATCCTTTTCATAGGGCGGATCGGCAAAAATATAGTCGAAATTTTGACCTCGCTTGGAGGCGGACTTGATATATTCCCCATATTCACTGCGGATCACGCGGCTTTGGGTAGAAAAACCCGTTTTTTCAATGTTTTTCCGTACGATCTTCAAGGAATCCTCACTGCAATCCACAAAGGTGCAATGTGCGGCGCCGCGGCTGATGGCCTCTAAGCCCATTTGTCCGGAGCCCGCAAACAGATCCAAAAAGCTCTTTCCGTTCAAATCAAACTGAATGGCGCTGAAAACACCTTCCTTTGCCATTTCGGTGGTGGGGCGAACCGCATCCCCGGGGAGGCTTGCCAAACGGACGCCCTTGGCCTTGCCGGTAATAATTCTCATCATTTTTCCGAATCCCTCTTTTCAAGATTTTGATAGTGTTGATAGATCCGCCGCGCATCGGCTGCGGAGATTCCTTTTGTTTGAGCCAATTCTTCCTCGGTAGCCTTTCGAATGGCCTGAATGCTTTTCCATTCCCGAAGCAAAATACCCGCTTTTTTTTCACCGATTCCCTCAATGGCCGTCAGAGATGATTTTTTCACCCCGCGCCTTCTTTGCGAATCCATACGGGAGAGGCTGAAACGGTGCACCTCCTCCTGAATGCCGTAAACAAATCGGAAGAGAGCGGTGTCAAAGGCAATGGAAATTTCTCTCTCACCGTCAGTCAGACAGCGGGTCTTATGGAAGGCATCCTTCACCATTCCGAAAACGGGAAGCGATATTCCTTGATCCTGCAAGGCTTTTTTGACCGCCGCCACCTGGCCTTCGGCACCGTCCACCAAAATCAGATCGGGCAGAGGAGAAAAGGCCGCGTCGCCGTTGCGGTAGCGCCGAATGCGGCGGGAGACGGCCTCATACATACAGGCAAGATCATCCGGATGCTCGAGAGAAAGGGTAAAGCTTTTGTAGGCTCTTTTCAGAAAACGGGCGTTTTCCACTGTGATGATGCCCGCCGAAACCGCAGAGGAGCCGGAATTGGAAATATCAATGCTCTCGATCCGCTCCGGCACCACCTCCAAGGAAAGAAGCTTTGCCAGAGAGATCAGAACCGATTGATCCTTTTCCATTTGTGCACGGCGGTGAAGGGTGGCGGCCTTGGCGTTTTCCTCCGCCATTTTCAAAAGCGCCCTTCCCTCTCCCCGCCGAGGAAAAACAAATCGAACGGGAGAGTGCCCTTCAGCGGAAAGAAGGGCGGCGGTGGCGTCATATTCCTCATTCTCCACGGAGGCGGGCAGCAGGATACGGGAGGGCATATCCTCCCGTCCCCGATAAAGCGAGATCAGCATAGAGCAAAAGCTTTCCGCCGACAGGATCTCATCGGCTCCGAAATGGAAGCTGATGCTGTCTGCCAAGCGACCCTCCCGCACCGAAAGACGGTGGATACAGCCTCCCGCTTCATCGGAAAAAATACCGAATACATCGGCATGGAAATGCAGATCCCGCACCACCTGCTTGGTTTCGGAGAGAGTCTTCAAAGCGGCGATGCGATCCCGCAGTGCCGCCGCTCTCTCAAACTGCAATTCCTGCGCCGCCTCTTCCATTTTCTTTTCAAGATCCGAGGCAATCTTCTTATAATCGTGGCGGAAAAAGAGAATGACATCCTCCATTCGCCTTTGGTATTCCTCGCGGGAGACCTTTCCCGTGCAGACCCCCACACAACGCCCCATTTGATAATAGAGGCAGGGTCTTTCCCGCCCGATATCACGGGGAAATTTTCGCTTACAGGTGGGCAGGCAAAACAGCTTGTTGGCCGTATCGATCAAGCTGTGCACCGTTGCCGAGGAGCTGTACGGTCCAAAATACCGCGCACCTTTTTTTCCGCCGCCGCGCTTGCGGGCAAAGGAAAGTCTGGGGAAGCTTTCGTCGGTGGAAAGGCAGATATAAGGGTAATCCTTATCATCCTTCAAACGGATATTGAATTTCGGCATATGCAATTTGATCTTCTCGTTTTCCAGAATCAGCGCCTCGGTTTCCGAGAAGGTGACAATGGTTTGAAAATCCGAAATACATTGCACCAGCCTTTGGGTTTTGGCGTTGTGCTTGCCGATATTGGTAAAGTAACTGAGGACGCGGTTTTTCAAGGCGCGGCTTTTGCCCACGTAAATGATTTGTCCGCGGACATCGAAAAACAGATATACGCCCGGAGATAAGGGAAGGCTCTTTGCCTTTTCCAAAAGCTCGGAAAAGGAAAGCTGCTGAGGGATATATTCTTTCATATGCACTCCAAAAGAAAAAACCGCTTGCTCTCCGAGCAAGCGGTGAAAATCAATCGTGAAAGCCGGCTAAGATCAGATTGGAAAGGCCCTCCAGCGCATCCGCCTCATCCACACCATCTGCGATGATGGTAATGCGAGTTCCTTTTGCAATACCCAGAGAGAGGATTCCCAAAAGTGATTTTGCATTCGCTCTGCGATCTCCGCACTCTACCCAAAGAGAACACTTATAGCTCTTTGCTTTTTGAATAAAATAAGTAGCAGGTCTGGCGTGAAGACCGACACTGTTCAAAACCACAACTTCCTTCGAGATCATATTAGGCTCCTATCCAAACAATCCTTGTAAAAAAATAGTGACCCTATTATATCAGCAATTGCGCAAAAAAGCAAGTATTTTCTTAAAAATATTGAAAAAACCTACGTTATTTTACAACTTTTCGCAAAAAGAAAGAAGCATCGACAAGGCTTTGGAGGAAGCCAGGCGGCGGATCTGATCCCGATCGGGGCTGCGGGTGGCAAAAAAGCCCTTCTCCACCCAAGTGTATTTTCCCGAGGAGAGCGCAATATATACCGTCCCCACGGGATTCTTTTCGTCGCCGCCGTCGGGGCCGGCAACTCCCGTGATCCCCACGCCGATATCGGCATTGGAAAGGCGGCGGATTCCTTCGGCCATTTCCGAGGCGCACGCCTCGCTGTAAACTCCTTTTTGAGAAAGGGTCTCCTCCGTGACCGAAAGCAGCACTTTTTTGGCTTCCTCCGAATAGGTACAGACCCCGTAGGCAAGCACCGCAGAGGCACCGGGGATCGCTGTGATCCGCTGAGAAAGCATACCGCCCGTACAGCTTTCCGCAGTGGCAACGCTAAGACCCAATCGGTTCAATTTTTCCACCAAGCATTTTTCAAGGCTCGTATCTCCGAAGCCGTAGCAATACGCTCCGAGCCTTTCCAAAACGGCCTTCTCGGCCGCCATCAAACGCTCTTCGGCTATTTTTTGACTGTCCGCGATGGCGGTAACGTGTAGTTCCACCTCGCCGTCCTTGGCATAGGGAGCCAAAACCGTTTGGGGAAACACCGAAAGCAGATCGGCGATCTTTTCATCCAGACTTGATTCGGAAACACCGTAAAAGCGGAGAATGCGGGTAAGGCTGATTTGGCTGTCCTCCCGTTTCAAGAGCGGGAGAACGGCATTTTCAAACAAAGCCTTCATTTCCCGCGGAACACCGGGGAGCAAAAACAGCTGACGGCCCTTTTCGGAAAGGTATAAGCCCGGAGCCGTTCCCCAAAGGTTTTCCAAAACAGTCGCACCCCGAGGCACCAGAGCCTGCAGAAGATTGTTTTCGCTCATAGCCCGATTGCGCTGACGGAAGAAGGCGCGAATCTCATCGGCTACCTTAGGATCGTGCTCCAGCGGAAGATCCAAGTACTCTGCCACGGCCTGCCTTGTAATATCGTCGTAGGTGGGGCCGAGGCCTCCCGTGATCACAACAGCCTCGGCACGGGAAAGCGCCAAGGACAGCGCCTTTTGCACGTAATCGATCCGATCCCCGCAGGTTTGGCGAAAGGGTACCTCATATCCGATTTTTCGAAAAGCGCGGGACAGAAAAGCGGCGTTGGTATCGGTGATTTGCCCCGATAAAAGCTCATCTCCCACAGAAATGATCTCTGCTTTTTTCATCGTTACCTCGAACGTTTCTCAGTATGGGAAAAGCACCGGAAAACCGGTGCTTTCGAATTCGTTAAGCGCGATGCCACTTGGGACCCGCGGGGGTATCCTCAATGACGATTCCCTGCTCTCCCAAAAAGGCGCGGATCTCATCGGCACGGGCATAATTCTTGGCCTTTTTGGCCTCACTTCTCTCGGCAAGGAGCGTGGCGATCTTTTCGTCGTCCAAGCCATCCTGCGCCGTTTCCTCAGGCTTTAAGAAGCCAAGCAAACCGCAAATCTCCTCGTAGAAGGCAAGAATTTTTTCCAATGCCTCGCAGCTGCGGGGCTCGGTTACGAAAATATTGATCTCCTTGACCGCCTCAAACAAAACGGCAAGACCGTCGGCCGTGTTGAAATCGTCGTCCATCACGGAAATAAACTCTTCCCTCTTTCCGTCCAGACGAAGCAAAAATTCTCTTTCCTGCTCCGAAAGAATGCCTTGGGCATTTTTCAAAAGGAAGCGGAGATTCTCCTCGCAGTGATACAAACGCTGTACCGAATTCTGCGCCTGCGCCAAAATGTCCGCGGAGAAATTCACGGGACTTCTGTAATGAGCGGACAGAATGAAGTAGCGAATGGCGGCATAGCCGTATTTTTCGGCGGCCTCGCGAACGGTGAAAAAGTTCCCCAGGGATTTGCTCATTTTCTTATTATCCACGTTGATAAAGCCGTTATGCACCCAGAAGCGGCAGAAGGGCACGCCGAATGCTCCCTCGGACTGCGCGATCTCGTTTTCGTGGTGGGGGAAGGTCAGATCCACGCCGCCGCAATGAATGTCAATGGTTTTACCGAGATACTTATCCACCATAGCAGAGCACTCGATATGCCAACCGGGTCTTCCCTTTCCCCAGGGAGATTCCCAGAAGGGCTCGCCCGGCTTAGATGCCTTCCAAAGGGCAAAATCCAAAGGATCGCGCTTGATATCGGAAACGTCAATACGGGCGCCGCTTTCCAAATCGTCGATATTTTTACCGGAAAGCTTTCCGTAGCCCTTGAAGGAGCGGGCGGAAAAATACACGTCACCGCAGGATTCATAGGCGTGTCCGTTTGCAATCAGCTTTTGAATGATATCGATGATGGAATCAATGTTTTCGGTGGCGCGGGGATGAACGGTGGCGGGCTTTACTCCAAGCCCCTCGGCATCCTTGAAATACTCCGCAATGTATCGCTCGGCCACTTCCTTCACCGTGGTATTCTCTTCTCCCGCACGGCGGATCATTTTATCGTCGATATCGGTGAAGTTCTGCACGAAATCCACGCGGTTGCCGCGGTATTCCAAATAGCGGCGGAGCAGATCAAAGGTGACGAAGCACCGTGCATTGCCCACGTGAAAATAGTTATACACCGTCGGCCCGCAGGCGTACATTCTGACGGTATTGTCCTTTTGATTCAAATCTTCTTTTTTTCCGGAAAGGTCATTAAACAGTCTCATAAAAACTCCTCGGCTTATTTGTTGGGGTCCAGATAACTCCAATAATTCTTCATATAATCCACACCGCTGAGAACGGTCAAAAAGGTCATCACAAGGGTGCTGATCCACGATAGGATGGGAAAGGGGAAAAACCAAAACAGAACGGGCTCCAAGATGATCACGCCGCCCCAAATGCATTGAGACATGGTTTTGGCTTTGCCGTACCAGCTGGCAGCGATCACAACGGGCTTGGGGCTGGACATCACCACAAGGCGAAGGGAGGTCACCGCGAGCTCACGAAAGATCACAATCGCTCCGCAAACCACGAGAACGATGTGAAAAACGGCATCCTTTTGATACATCGGAGAGGAAATGAACACCAAGATGGCACTGAAGATCAAGAACTTATCGGCAAGGGGATCCATAAACTTTCCGAAATCGGTGATCAAGCCGCGCTTTCTTGCGATTTTCCCATCCACAAAATCCGTTACGGCGGCCGTAATAAATATCGCGGCCGTAATAAAACGGGAGATAGCCTCGCCGTATTTTCCGGGGAAGCAAAACAGCCCGAAGAACAGAAGAAGCGGAACCAGAAGGATGCGAATCAAGGTTAATTTATTGGGCAAATTCATTCCGCAACCTCTTTTCCGAGCAAGTCGTATTCCATGACTTCTTCGATCTTTACCGTTACAAACTCCCCTACGGGGAGAGCCTTTTGCGGGGAGGAGAAATACACCACACCGTCGATCTCGGGGGCGTGGAATTCGGTGCGGCCGAAATACAGGCGAACACCCGGATCATATCCTTCCACCAAAACCGGCATCGTTTTGCCTACAAAGCCCGCGTGATACGCCTCGGTAACGGAAAGCTGAGTCTGCATTACGGATTCAAGGCGCCCCTCCTTGGTTTTCTTGGTGGTTTTGTTCTCCATCCGTGAGGCGGGGGTTCCCTCCTCGCGGGAATACAGAAAGGCACCCAAACGGGCAAAGCGGGTTTCCTTGATAAACTGAGACAGAAGGGAAAAATCCTTGTCCTTTTCTCCGGGAAAGCCCAGCATCACCGTGGTGCGGATGGCAATATCGGGCATAGCTTCTCTGAGCATTGCAATGGCACGGCGAATGGCCTCGCTGCCGCCGTGACGGTTCATTTTCTCCAAAACGGGATCCGAGATATGCTGAATGGGAAGGTCGATATAGCGGCAGATATTCTCGTGTTCGGCCATCACTCGGCAAAGCTCGGGGGTCACCTTATCGGGATAGCAGTACATCAAGCGGATCCAGCGGAAGTGATACTCCGCACCCGCCAATTTTTCCAAAAGCTCGGGCAAAGCCAATCTGCCGTAGAGATCCCATCCGTACATCGTGGTATCCTGTGCGACCACACAGATCTCGCGGATCCCCATTTCGGACATCGCCTTGGCTTCCTGCAGAATGTTTTCCATCGGACGGGAGCGCAAGGGCCCGCGAATGGAGGGAATGGCACAATACGAGCAGCAATTGTTGCACCCCTCGGCAATGCGCAGGTATGCATAGCCCTCGTGGGTGAAGACACGATCGCCCTCCAATTCCAGCTTTTCGGGCTCGGAATGCAAATACAACTTTTCTCCCGCCATCACTTTTTCAATGGCACGGCAAATATGAACCTCGTCTCCCAAGGACAGAACCGCATCCACCTCGGGCATACTTTGGCGCAATTCCTCAAAATAGCGCTGGGCCATACAGCCTGTTACAATAATTCCTTTTAAGCCCTTATTTTCCTTCAGCCAAGCGAGATCCAGAATGTTTTCAATTCCCTCTTCCTTTGCGCTTTGAATGAAGGCACAGGTATTTACGATCACAACGTCGGCGTCAATATCCTCGGGAACGATCTCGTATCCCGCCTCCGCCACTCTCGACAGCATCATTTCGCAGTCCACTTCATTTTTGGGACATCCCAGCGAAACAAAACCCACTTTCACTTGCATTGCCATTTCTCCATTTATCTATCAATCACTGTATTCTTTGGAAATCCACCTGACGGCCTCCGATGCCACACCGAAGCTGTAACCGCGCCGAACCAGAAAATCCACGGCCTTTTTCCTCGCCGCGGGGGTGGAAAGATTCTCGGAATCCAACCCTTTTTGAACCAGCAGTTTTCTCGCTCTATGATCGTAATCCACAGATCTTGCCATCACCGCCTCCACGTAGCGGGAGGGAAAACGGTGCCGAATCAATTCCTCCCGAAGACGGCGAGGCCCCACAAGGCTCTCATCCCCTCGGCGAACCAAGCGCAAAAGATAGCGCTTATCGTCCAAAAAGCCCTCCTCCCGCAAGCGTAGCACGGTCTGCAAGGCAACTTCCTCGGGAAAGCCCGTGTTTTTTCGCTTCGGGTCGGTCAGGTACTCGGTCATTTCCGCCTCGGTCATATCTCCGACGGAAAGACGGTACAGCGCCTTATGGTAGCAGGAGGATGCTTGATCCCCCATTTTATCGCAAGCCGCGCTTTTTCAGCAGGGCATTGATCTTTTCGTGGGGGTCAAGAAGCGCGGCAACGGACAAATTGTGATTCAATGCCGCAATGATGTAAGCTAAGTACTTGGACACGTCCACCTCGTGGAACCAGGGCTTGGAGCGGGTATCTTTTGAAATGTATGTCAGATTGGTGCCGAAAATGCCGTCCAATGCACCGTCGGCAAAGGCCTTATCGATCTTATCGTAGCCTGCGGTAAAGATCGCATAGGTTGCATATACAAAGACTCTTTTGGCTTTGCGGCGCTTCATTTCATAGGCAATATCCAAAACGGAATCACCGGAGGCAATGATGTCATCGGCAATGAACACGTCCTTGCCTTCCATGGATTCACCCAGATATTCGTGTGCCACAATGGGATTTCTGCCTTCTACCACGCGGGAATAGTCTCTTCTCTTATAGAACATACCCATATTCACACCGAGAACGGAGGCGTAATACATATTGCGGTTGATGGCACCCTCATCGGGGCTGACGACCATAAAGTTCTCCTTATTGGGAGACAGATCGGGGAAATCGCGGAAAAGCGCCTTGATGACCTGATAATAGGGCATAAAATTATCAAAGCCCATCAGGGGAACCGCATTCTGAACGCGGGGATCGTGAGCATCGAAGGTCACGAGGTTTTCCACGCCCATGGTTTGCATTTCCTGCAAGGAATAGGCGCAATCCAAGGATTCGCGATAGCTTCTGCGATGCTGTCTTCCTCCGTAGAGCATCGGCATAATCACGTTGAGTCTGCCGGCTCTTCCGCTGGCCGCCTGAATGATTCTCTTCAGATCCTGATAATGATCGTCGGAGCTCATACGGTTTTCCCGACCGAACATCTTATAGCGGATGTTGTAATTGCCCACGTCCACCATAACGAAAACGTCGTCACCGCGAACGGATTCGTAAATGATTCCTTTGGCCTCGCCCGAGGTGAAGCGGGGGCACTCGGCAGGCAGAAGAAAGGTGTCGTAATTGTCCCAACCGACCTGCTTGGCCCAAGAAACCAGATAATAATCCACCTTTTTCGCCAATTCCTCCGCACCCTCCAGAGAGATGATCTTCAAAGGCGCCACTCGATCCTGTTCCTTAAATACGTCTTCCGCGGTAATTTTCTGTCCGGGCATTGTAATCATAAGTCTTTTCCGTCCTTTTTTCTGTCTTAATCTGTCAAATAGCCGATTTTATTTTGATTGCGGTTTATTCCAGCTCGCCGAGGCCGAGATCGTCGTCCACATCCTCATCCTGATCGAAAAGAGATTCGCTGCTTGTGCTTTCTTCGGCCCCTTCCTTGGAAAGAACCATACATTTTTCGGCGATCTCCTCCGCCAGGGCGGGATTTTCCTTCAAAAAGATCCGAACGTTTTCCCTTCCCTGCGCCAGGCGCTCTCCTTGATAGGAGAACCAGCTGCCGCTCTTCTGGATCAGATCGTATTTCAGCGCGATCTCAATGATCTCACTCTCACGGGAGATTCCCTGACCGTAGAGAATATCAAACTCCGCCACACGGAAGGGCGGTGCCACCTTGTTTTTGGCAATTTTGCATTTGATGTGGTTGCCCACCACCTCGCCCTTTTCCTTGATCTGCTCCCCGCGGCGAACGTCGATCCGCACGGAGGAATAGAAGCGAAGGGCGCGGCCGCCCGTGGTGACCTCGGGGTTACCGTACATCACACCGACCTTTTCGCGAAGCTGATTGATAAAAATAAAGGCACACCGGCTCTTGGCAATGGCACCGGAGATCTTTCTCAGGGCCTGGCTCATCAGCCTTGCCTGCACGCCCACCGAGGATTGACCCATTTCCCCTTCAATCTCACTGCGGGGAACCAAGGCGGCCACCGAATCGATGACGATCACGTCGATGGCATCGGTGCGGACCAGCGCTTCCGCAATTTCAAGAGCCTGCTCGCCGCTATCGGGCTGAGAGACCAAAAGATTATCAATATCCACGCCCAAGGCCTTGGCGTATACGGGATCCAACGCGTGCTCCGCATCGATAAACGCGGCGGCACCGCCCTCCTTCTGAGCCGAGGCGATGACCTGCAGGGCCACGGTGGTTTTACCGGAGGATTCCGGCCCGTAAATTTCCACGATTCTTCCGCGGGGTACGCCGCCGATGCCCAAGGCAAGATCCAAGGAAAGAGAGCCTGTGGAAATGGCGCTGACGTTCATGGTGGAATTTTCACCCAATTTCATAATGGAGCCTTTTCCGTATTTCTTTTCGATCTGGCCCATGGCCGTTTGAATGGCCTTTAATTTGCCATCCTGCAAGGCTTCTGCTTTTTCGGTTTTTGATTTAACGTTTTTTTCTGTTTTCGGCATAATCCTTCCTCCGCATAGTGATCCCGATTTTATCCTTCACTATTATAACACAGAAAGCCTCTCTTTGGCAAGTCAAATTTTCCCCAAAGAAAGGCTTTTTTTGTTTTTTGTGTCACTCTCCGTCAGAAAGCATAAAAAGCGCGGAATCTCCCCTCCGCATCGGTAAAATACTCTCCGCGAAGTCCCTCTTTTTCCACAAGATCGCAAAGCTCGTCCTTCTGCCCTGCCCCCGCCTCACATAAAAGCGGGATGCCGTGCTTTTTGGCCAAGAAAAGGAAGCTTCGGTAGAAAAGAAGGCCGTCCTCCCCTCCTCGGAGCGCCATTGCGGGCTCCCGTGCCACGTTGGAGGGAAGCGAGAGCATTTCTTCGGCGGAAAGATAGGGGGGGTTGGATAGGATCAACGAGGGGCGGACCCTCTCTATATACGTTTCCGCCTCCGACAAAAGATCGGCGCGGATGATCTCCATCCGATCCTCCAGAAAAAAACGGGAACGGTTTTTTTCCGTCAGACGCACGGCCGCCTCGGAAAGATCGAAGGATCGGCAGAAAAGATCCTTGCGGCGCAGAAGGAGAGCGATCCCCACACAGCCCGATCCACAGCAAAAATCCATCACCGTACTGTTCGGCGGGGCAAGCCTCTCCCCCAGCTCTACCAAAAGCTCGGTTTCGGGACGGGGGATGAGAACCTCCTCGGCCACCAAAAACTCTTCTCCGCAAAAGAACTCCGTTCCCAAATAGTACTGGATCGGGTAACCCTCCAGGATCCTTTCGGCATCGGCAAGGATCTTGCGGCACTTTTCCTCCTCCAAGGACAGATCGGGAGACAGCAGATTGGCGTTGCGATCCAATCCGTTTTCGGTAAACAAAGCGGAAAGGAGCGCCCTTTCCGTCACGTGGCGCTCCCCTTTCTCCCGAAAAAGCTCCCTGATGCGCCGCGACAAGGCACGGACGGTCATTTTGCTTCTTCCCCCTCGGCCGATTGCTCGACGGAATCCGAGCCGAGTTCGGGCTCACTTTGTTCCTTTCCGTCGGGCTGTAAAAGCGCCTGCACCTCTTCCTCGGGAAATTCCTCCGGAAGAGCGGATTTGAGCGCGATGATGGCCACCTCGATCATATCGTCGGTGGGCTCCTTGGTGGTAATACGCTGGATCCAAAGACCCGGTGCGGTGACGGCGCGGATGAATTTGTTGTCGTGTCGTCCCGCGTAGCGGATGATCTCATACCCCAACCCCACAGTCAACGGAAGGAGCAGGATCTTCACCGCAACGTAAAGGAGCGTGCTTTCCTTGGTAGCGGGAAATACGGCCCCGATCACAAGGCCGATCAGGATTCCCACAATCATCATCAGAATCATAAAACTGGTACCGCAACGGGGATGGAAGCGCTTTTGGGTGCGGATATTCTCCACCGTCAATTCCAGCCCCTTTTCATAGCAGAAAATGCTTTTATGCTCGGCACCGTGATACATAAAGGTGCGCTTAATATCCTCCATCAGAGAGACCAGAGAAATATAAGCCAGAAAAATGGCAATACGCAGAACGCCCTCCACAATCTTTCTGACCACCTCGTTTCCGATGAAGCCGGAAAGGAAGGCGGGAAGGAACATAAACAGCACTGCCGCCAAAAGAACGCCCAGAACCATTCCGATCCCCATCACCACGGTGGTAAGGCTTTTTCCGAAGACGCGGGCGAGCCATTTTTCAAACTTGGTCTCCTCTTCGATCTCCAAAGCCTCTGCCGCAAAATTCAGCGTGGAGAAGGAAAGGATCATACTTTCCGCAAAATTGACCACACCGCGAATCACGGGAAAACGCAGAAAGGCATTTTTCTTTTTGATCTCATTCAAATGGGTATCCCGCACGACCGAGCCGTCGGCCTTGCGTACGGCGGTGGTATAGCTTTGGGGGCCGCGCATCATAATGCCCTCAAGAACCGCCTGCCCGCCTACCTTTCCCAAACGGGATGCATTGCTTTTGTCTTTCATAATACCTCTTATTTAAAACGAACGCTCGTGGCAATCTTTTCCGCCACGTCCCAATGGCCGAGATACTTTTCCTCCTCAGCCGTATACAAAACGGTGTAAAGATAGCCACCGTCACTGATGATCCAAGAGCAGAAGGAATAAGTCTTTTCGCCGAACTTGGCGGAATATTCAAAGGAAATGGCATCTCTGTCATCGATCTTCAAAACGTTTCTCTTCAGGGATCCGTCCTGATTCCGCTTGACGGAAAGCCCCTCGAAATGTCCTTCAAACTGCTTCAGATAATAATTCTCCGCATAATCCACAAGGGAGGGATATTCGGCGGAAGCGGTAAACACCGTTACGCTGACGTTGGAATAATCCGACTCGGATACAAAGGCGCTGGACATTCCCGCATCGTGGCGGTCCAAAAGCCAGGTGTCGGGATAGAAGAAATAGTAATCCGCTCCTTCGTTCTCCGCCAGCAAAAAGCCGTCGGGAGCCTTAATGCCTTCCTCTTCTCCACCCGAGCAGGAAATCAAAGAGACAGACATCAAAAATGCAAGAAGCAAAATCAAAAGACGGGGGGTACGTTTCATAAAATCACCTTTCACTTTCAAATCAATTCGGAAATGATTCCGTTGGATACGAAAAAGCCCTCGGGCGTCAGGGCAAAGCCCGCCGACGTTTTTCGACAGAGACCGTGCTTTTCCCAGCTCGCCATTTTTCGGGCACAGCTTTCGGCAAACGCCTCGTCGGAAAGACGGGTCAAATCAAAAAGATCCAAGCCCTCCTTTCTGCGCAGGGAGAGCATCACGTATTCCACCAAGCGATCGCGGGGGGTCAAGAGCTCCCGATTCTCAATGGTATCAAAGGGTTTTGAATGCAATATGAATTTTTTCAAATCGGCCGCATATTGAAAGCGCTCGCCTCTGAGAAGGGAATGCGCCCCGGGACCGATCCCCAAATAATCCCGCCCCGTCCAATATCTCTCGTTATGACGGGAGCGATACCCCGGAAGCGCGGCGTTTGAGATCTCATAATGCTCAAATCCCGCTTGCTCCAAAAAGGAATGGGCAAAAAGATACATTTCCCGAACCGCCTCCTCGTGGGGCAGCTCGTCCCTTTTTTGATAAAGCGGAACCTCGGGAGACAGGGTGAGACAATAAAAAGAAATATGTTGGGGCTCCAGAGAAAGCGCAGCCTCAAGACTCTTCCGAAAGGAATCGAGGCTTTGCCCCGGAAGGCCGTACATCAGATCTAGACTGACGTTACGGATGCCTGCCGCCTTGACCAGATTCACCGCCCTTCGGGTATCCGAAAATCGGTGGAGACGGCCGATCGAATTCAATTCCCCATCGTCGGCCGATTGCATCCCGAGGCTGATTCGGTTCACGGCGTTTTTTTTGGCGGAAAAAAGTTTTTCCTCCGTGACGGATTCGGGATTCATTTCCAGCGTGATCTCCGCTGTTTTCTCAAGGAAAAAATGTTCGCGAACAGCAAGAAGAATTCTCTCAAGCTCCGATGCCCCCAAAAGGCTCGGGGTGCCGCCTCCGAAATAAAGGGTTTCCACCGACGGCTTCTTTAAGCTTTGACCCCAAAAGGCCAGATCACGGCAAAGAGCCTTTTCATACGCCCCGAGATCGGACGGATCCGCAAGGGAATAGAAATCACAGTAGAGACACTTTTTTCTGTAAAAGGGAACGTGCAGATACAGGCCGATCTTATTCATCCAGCTTCAAAACCGCCATAAACGCCTCCTGCGGGACCTCTACCGAGCCGAGGGAGCGCATTTTCTTCTTGCCTTCCTTTTGCTTTTCCAAAAGTTTCTTCTTACGGGTGATATCGCCGCCGTAGCACTTGGCCAAAACGTCTTTTCTCATCGCCTTTACCGTTTCGCGGGCAATCACCCTTCCGCCCACAGCCGCTTGAACGGGAATTTCAAACAGCTGGCGGGGAATGTTTTCCTTCAGCTTTTCCGCAATGCGGCGGGCTCTGGGATAAGCCTTGTCGCTGTGAACAATAAAGGACAGCGCGTCCACAATATCGCCGTTCAGCAGAATATCCAATTTCACCAGCTTGGAGGGCACATACTCCGTATCGCTGTAATCAAAGGAGGCGTAGCCCTTGCTGCGGGATTTCAGTGCATCGAAGAAATCGTAAACGATCTCGTTGAGGGGAAGCTTGTAATGGAGCTCGGTGCGGGTGGAGGTGATGTATTTCATATCCACAAACTCCCCGCGACGGTCCTGGCAGAGATCCATAATACCGCCCACGTATTCCACGGGGGTTATGATACTGGCACGAACCACGGGCTCATAGGCCACCGCAATGTTTTCCACGGCAGGATAATCGGCAGGGTTATCGATCATGACAGAGGTACCGTCGGTCAGCTCCAATTTATAAATCACGCTGGGGGCGGTGGTGATGAGATCCAAATTGAATTCTCTCTCCAGACGCTCCTGAATGACCTCCATATGTAAAAGTCCCAAAAAGCCGCAACGGAAGCCGAAGCCCAGCGCGGCGCTGGTTTCGGGCTCAAAGGAAAGGGAGGCATCGTTCAGCTGCAGCTTTTCCAAAGCCTCGCGCAGATCGTTATACCGAGCACCGTCAGCGGGATAGATACCCGAGAACACCACGGGAAGGGCCTTTTTGAAGCCTTCAAAGGGGGAAGATGTGGGATTTTCGGTCAAGGTGATGGTATCCCCCACCCTCGTTTGCGCCAACGACTTAATGGACGCGGTCAGATACCCCACCTGCCCCGAATACAGCCTGTCGCAGGGCGAAAGGCCGAAGGTGGACATGGTTCCGATCTCGGTCACGTCAAACTCTGCACCCGTATTCATCATTCGGATTCGGTCTCCCTTGGCAAGGGATCCTTCGAAAAGGCGAAAATATACGATGATGCCTTTATAGGCGTCGTAAAAGGAATCGAAGATCAATGCCTTGCAGGGCAAATCCTCCTTGATTTGCGGAGCGGGAATATATTGAACCACCGCCTCCAGGACCTCGTGGATATTCAGCCCCGTTTTGGCGGAGATGCAGGGAGCGTGATCTGCGGGGATCCCGATCACGTCTTCGATCTCTTGGCGTACCTTTTCGGGATCGGCGGCAGGCAGATCCACCTTGTTGATCACCGGCAAAAGCTCCAATTCGTGGTCCACGGCAAGATAGGCGTTGGCAAGGGTCTGCGCCTGGATTCCCTGCGTGGCATCCACCACGAGAATCGCCCCCTCGCAGGCGCTCAGAGAACGGGAGACCTCATAGTTGAAATCCACGTGACCGGGGGTATCGATCAGATTGAACTGATACAATTTGCCGTTATCGGCACGGTAATGCAAGCTGACCGCCCGTGCCTTGATGGTAATGCCCCGTTCCTTTTCCAATTCCATATCGTCCAGAACCTGTGCTTCCATCTCCCTTTTTTCCACCGAATCCGTTGCTTCCAGAATTCGGTCGGCAAGAGTGGATTTACCGTGATCGATATGGGCAATGATACAAAAATTCCGAATATTTCGTTCCATTTCTTTATTCCCGATCCATCCCTTTTATTCCTCTTTGGATCTCTCTTTCCCGATCCTTCTTCAGTGCGCTCTCGCGCTTATCATACAGCTTCTTACCGCGGCAAACGCCAACCTCTACCTTGACTCTCCCTTTTTTCAAATAAAAGGACAGCGGGATCAAGGTATAACCGTCGCGCTCGGTATAAGCACGCAATTTCAATATTTCCTTTTTGTGCATCAGAAGCTTTCTTTCCCGCAAGGGATCCCGATTAAAAATGTTTCCCTTTTCGTAGGGGCTGATATGAACCCCCTTTACAAAAAGCTCTCCCTCGCGAACCGAAAGATAGGAATCCTTCAGGTTTACGGTACCCGCACGAATGGATTTGACCTCAGTTCCGAACAGCTCGATTCCCGCTTCCATTTTTTCCTCCACAAAATAATCGTGGTAGGCCTTGCGGTTGGCCGCACAGATTTTTACGCTCTCATTCTTCTGCATCCTGCTCCTCACCCAAAAGCGCCTCCGCCCTTTGTGCGGGCAGGGCCGAAACGTTCTTTAATTTTCTCTTGATCTGACGGGTGCGGACCCCCACCAAGGTATCCAGCCCGCGGTTGGCTTGATCCAATTTTGCCTGCGCATCCCGCAGGACACTCTCAAATTTATCGAATTCGGTGCGAACCGCTCCCAAAACCTCCCACACCTCACTGCTTCTTTTCTGAATCGCCAGCGTGCGGAAGCCCGTTTGCAGAGAATTCAAGAGTGCCGCCATGGTGGTGGGGCCTGCGATATTGATTTTATAACCCCGTTGAAGCACCTCTACCATTCCCATTTTAACCACCTCGGCATACAGCCCCTCGGTGGGGAGAAACATAATGGCAAAATCGGTGGTATGAGGGGGGCATATGTATTTAACCTGTATATCCTTGGCAAAGGCCTTGATGCGGCTCTCCAGCTGATTCTTTTGCAAACGGACTGCCTCGGAATCGCCGGAATCATAGGCCTCCTGCAATTGAACGTAGGCATCGGAGGGAAATTTGGAATCGATGGGAAGGAGAACCTCCCCCTCGCCGTCTCCGGGCAGACGCACGGCAAATTCCACCCGATTGGCAGAGCCCGGTACCGTTGCCACGTTGGTTTCGTATTGCTCGGGAGACAAGATCTCCTCTAAAATGGAGCCCAATTGGATCTCTCCCAAAATGCCGCGGGTCTTCACGTTGGAGAGGACACGCTTTAAATCCCCCACGCCGCTGGCAAGATTCTGCATTTCACCAAGTCCCTGATAAACCTGCTGAAGGCGCTCGCTGACCTCCTGAAAGGATCGGCTGATGCGCTCCTCCAGCGTGGTCTGCAATTTCTCCTCCACGCTTTGGCGGATCTCTCCAAGACTTTTTTCATTGCTTTGGAGAAGCTGATTCAATTTGTTGTCCACGTTTTCCCGAAGATTTTGGGCGTGTTGCTCCTGAAAACGGTTCAATTCCGCCATACGCTCATCCACACCCTTGAGGGAGCGGTTCAAGAAGGCGCCGTTTTCCTCCATTCTTTTATCCAATTGACCGAAAACCTCTCCCTGAGATTCCCGAAGAGAACGGGAAAAGGAGGAAAGCGAACGGGAATTCTCTTCACTGATATCGCGACGGACGGACGATAAAAGCCGCTCGTGCTTTTCCGTTTGCCATTCCAGATCCTCGCGGCTCAGCCCCTCCTTTTGCTTTTTTAAGGTAATGAGCACCGCAAGGCTTATGACAAGGGATGCCAACGAAATCAGCGCCCCTGCGATGACAATAGCAAGTTCCACCGGGTTCTCCTTTCCTGTCAGTCAATGGTGGTACCGTTCTCCTTGGCCTTCCGAAGAGCGGCCACGTTGATCAAATGCTCCGGCTCCGTTTTGGCAAAGACCGTTGATCCGTCGGTATCAGACACAAAATAGTAATACTCATTGGATTGGGGGTACATGGCCGCGGTAATGGCCTCCCAACCGGGATTGGCGATGGCGGAGGGCGGAAGCCCCTCGATCTTATACGTATTATACGGGTGATTGACCTCCAGATCCTCATAGGTCAATTCCTCTTTTCGCTCTGCCAAGCAATACTGAATGGTGGCATCCGATTGGAGCTTTTTCAGCGTTTTGGAACGCAGACGGTTGTGAAACACGCCTGAGATCCCCGCAAAATCGTATGCAAATTTTCCTTCCGATTGGATAATGGAGGCCAAGGTAATGATCTGATCCAGATTCATTCCCAATTCGTCAAGGCGGGCATAATATCCCTCCTCAAAGTGATACTGGAATGCCGCCAGCATTTTATCCACAATGGCCACTTCCTTGGAATCGGTATAAAACTCATAGGTATCGGGGAACAGATACCCCTCCAAGCGGTATTTTCGGTCGGGTGACAATTCCAGCGCCATCAAGCGCTCCATAAAGGGATAGTCGTATTCAAATTCATTGATGGCATACAAAAAGCCCTCTCGGGTGCCGATCCCCTGAGAAACGAACAAATGAATGATCTCATCGGTGGTATAGCCCTCGGGAATGGTGATCTTCACAATGGATCTGGTTTTCCGATCCTTCATCACGCTGACCATTTGGTCGTAGTTGAGGGTGCTTTTCAGTTCATATTCACCCGGCTTGAACTGCAAAGCCTTATCCCGATTCTTATAGCCGATATAAAAGCGAAACACCGCGGGATAACGGATCAGACCGTTGTCCTCCAGAATTTCGGCAACCTCCGAAATCGTGGCGTTTTCGGGAATGGTAACGGTGGAGACCACCTCGTCCTTCACCAATGCGAAAATATCATTGGCCCAATTGATTCCGTAATAGGAGAGCACAGCGGAGACCGCCACCACAAAGGCAATATAGATCAAGGAAACCGTCAGTGTGGAGCCGAGAGAAAACCTTGCCTTGCGGATCCGCCGCTTTTCCGCCTTTCGCTCCATTTCATACGCCATAGCCTCAGCCTTTGCCGCTTCCTCTTCTCTTTGGGCGTAGCTTGCCGCTCTCCGCTCCCGCTCAGCCCGACGAAGATCGGCGTGGTTTCCCACCCGAGTTTCTTGCGCGATCTGGCTGGTGGAGGTGTGGCGGAGATGATTGGCATCGCCAATGGCTCGGGTGCCCTCGGAGGGAAAACCGGCGGGCGAGGCGGCGCTTCCGGAGGGATGACCCCCGTCGGGTTGGGCTTTCTTCGAAAAAGCACCTTCACGGGAGGATGCCGCCGTTTGAGGATGAAAAGGATCTCCGAGATTCTCCTTTTTCGGAGAAGCCGGGATATCCATCGTTTTTTCTTTTTTTTCTTCCATCATTTCGAATACCTCTCAGAAAAAAATACCGAATACCAAAAGAAAATATACTGCAAAAGAAATCAAAAGCGTGGGGGAAAGAAGGATCTCGCGGAAAGCTGAGAAAAATCCGTATTTTTTCGGATTCTCCTCCGCTTCCTTCTCTCGGCGGACCCTCTCCAATTCCTTGCGCAGCACTTCCTTTCGGGTCTGCAGCATTTCATCATAGGCACGTTCGCGGTAGATATTCTCCAGCCTGGCGAACAAAAGCACGATCAGAACCAAAAAGGCCGCAATTAAGAGATAAGGCAAAAGGGGTGTTTTCCCGGCCTGAGTCAAATAGCCGATAAGGGAGCTGCGGAAATAATAATGGGAATAATTGATCCCCGTATGCAAAATCACTCCCGGAACAATGGAATCCGATGCGATATTGAGCATAGCCAAAACAATTCCCATAAACAGGTAATACACAAAATTTTCACGGGAAAGATGAGCCATAGCAAACATCAGCGAGCTGAGAAACAGCGCCCAAACCGTTCCGTAAGGACGGTACTCTTCCATTAAGATGCCGAAAAACACCGTTTGCTCCAAAACCGCAGGCAGAAAGATACAGCAGATCAGCGACAGAAAATCGTTGTTGCCGGCGGAGGATACCGTAACCATTCCGGGGGCATCCAAAAATGAGGAATCCAGATAGAAAATTCCGAGATAACGAAAAATGGCACTGCCAACCGCAAAGATCAGCGAAAGAATCAACAGAAGAGGGATCTTACGCAAGGATACGAAGTTCACCTTGGTCACCGCCACCAAATTCAGATTTCGAACGCGGCAATAAAAGGCCAGGGGCAATAAAAACACCAAAAACAATACGATGATATCGATCAGAAAATTTTCTTGGGAGAGCCCGCCGATCCACCGAGAAAGGATCGGTGCGAATCCCACCAAAATCAAAATCGCTCCGAAGAAAACGGGCGCGTAGATATTGGATCTCAGCTTCAACCCAAATCCTCCTCAAAGCACATGGAGCGAGCCAGCGAAAGAGCCGCCTCTTTTCCCTTCAAGCGCTCCAAAATTCGCAAGGAGAATAAGAATGCCGTTCCCGCACCGCGCGAGGTGATGCAGTCTTCCGATACCACAACGGGAGCATCTACCGCCTGCAGACAGTTTAATTCCGATTCCATTCCCGGATAGCAGGTGGCACGTCTCCCCTGCAAAATCCCGTGTGCCCCCAAAACCGTAGGCGCGGCACAAATGGCGGCAAACAGCCCGCCCTTTTCCCGATGGCGCAAAATGCGCTCCTTCAAGGCCTCGCTCTCCTTCAGGCGAAGGGTGCCCGGCATTCCGCCCGGAAGCAGGATCATATCCTCCTCGCCCTGCAGGCGGGAAAGGGTGGTATCGGCATAAAACACGATCCCATGCGCACCCGTGACCTTGAGAGAATCGCTGATGCTGCAAACACAGACCTCTACGCCGCCGCGGCGCAAAATATCAATGGGCGTGCAGGCTTCAATTTCTTCAAATCCGTCTGCCAAAAAAACCGTTACCATAATTTCTCCTTTACCAAATCATAAACTCGCTCTCCGATCTCTTCGATGGAAAGCATTTCACCCTCTTGGTTGACGCAGGACAAAACGTCCCAATTCCATTTTTCCGCACAAACCGAGGAAGCCGCAAAGGCCTTTTCCAAATGATCTCTATTTTCGTGAATATCCTTTTCTTCGCCGCGAACCTCAATCAATTCAAGACTTTTTTCCACGGGAACCTTCAAAAGCAGTGTCAGATCCGGTGCGGGCAATCCCAGCTTTTGAAATTCAAAATCGTACAGCCAAGCCAGAAAGGATTCGTGCTGCTCCGAAGGGAGCTTGGTCAACTGGTGGATGGCATTGGCCGTGGTATAACGATTGGCGATGATGATCGCTCCGTCATCGTAATCCTTCTTCCAATCCAAGCGGAAGGAAGCAAAGCGGTCCACCGCGAAAAAGACCGATGCGGCGTAGGAATTCACTGCCTCGGGATCCGACCCGAATTCTCCTCCCAAATACATTTTCACCGGTTGGCAAGCAGGGCTGTCGTAATCGGGAAAGGAAACCAGACGAACCCTTCGGCCTTCCCGTGTCAAGCGTTCCGCCAAGCGCTTGGACTGGGTGTTTTTTCCGCTACCGTCCAAGCCGTCAATTACAATCAGTGTTCCCATTTCATCCGCCCTCATTATATTATTGCGAAATTTCGTATACTAAATTAGAGTAATTATATCATACCTTACAAAAAATCTCAAGTACATATGAAAGATTTCTAAAAAAAGGCCTTGCAGACCCGATAGACCAAAAAAGCCCTTGAACATTTCTTTGAAAAGGAGTATACTGATAGAAAGCAACATTGCATTTTGAGGTGAAGAAAATGAAAGTAATTTTGATTAACGGTTCTCCCCATCCCCAAGGCTGTACCAACCGTGCACTGGAGGAGATCGCCTCGGTTTTTGAGGAGCAAGGGGTTCTGCATGAAACGATCTGGCTGGGGAAGGATGCTCTCAGCGGGTGCTGCGGCTGCGGCTCTTGCCGTAAAACGGGAAAATGCTATCTGGACGATATCGTGAACGTTGCCGCCGAAAAGATCCGTGAGGCCGACGGCGTTGTATTCGGTTCTCCCGTTCACTATGCCGGAGCCGGCGGGACCGTTACGGCTTTTTTGGATCGGCTGTTTTATTCCTCCTCCGCACACTTTGCGGGAAAGCCCGGATGTGCCGTTTTCTCCTGCCGCAGAGGCGGTGCCAGCGCGGCTTTTGATCAGCTTAACAAGTATTTTACCATATCCTCCATGCCCATCGTATCGGGGCAGTATTGGAATATGGTTCACGGCAACACGCCAAGCGAAGTGGAAAAGGATGAGGAGGGTCTCCAGATCATGCGCAGTTTAGGCAGAAATATGGTGTGGATGATGCGTTGTATCGAGGCAGGAAAGGAAAAAGGAATCTGTTTTCCCAAAAAAGAAAGCCCCAAGAGAACCAATTTCATTCGATAAAGTAAAAGCTGAGCGCTTCGCCTTTTGCGTGAGCCCCATAACGAAGTTTTAACAAAAAGCACTTATGATAACGAATCAATCGTTTGTCATAAGTGCTTTTGCGCTTTTTCAGACAATTTTCTCCATTTCCAAAGGAATGATTCCGAGAAAACGGGACAGAATAATGAAAATCATCGTTGCATAAAATGAAGCAAAAAGCCACGGGAGGTTATGATGACTCAAAAAATTCGCGGTGCCGTACTGGATCTCTTTCTTTTTGCCGCAGGAATTTTTGCGGCATTTTGGATATTGGACCGTTTCTTTTTTCTTCTTTTTCCCTTTGTGGCTGCTTGGTTTTTCTCAGAAGGGATCCGAACCTGCTTTCGCAGGCTCAAGCCTCTTTCCCGCGGTGCCAAACGGATCTTGATCATTTTGATCCTCTTAATCTTCTTTTCTTTGATCTCGCTGATCGGGATCCTTTTGGCGGACCGCGCCTTACATTCCCTTTCCTCCCTATCGGGGCAAATTTCGGAATATTTTGATGCGGCCCTTGTATTTATGGGTGACGCGGTCCGTAAAAGCGAATTATTCGTGGCCGAGCTGTTCCATTTGGATCCCGAGGAATTTTCCTCGGGGCAGGTGACCGATCTTCTCCGAGAGCTTCTACGGACCGCCTTGAACCACGTTCCCTCCCTGATCGGAAGAACGGTTTCCTCGATCCCGAAATTCTTTATTTCTCTGTTTCTGTTTGTATTCGCCACCTATTATTTTTCCTGCGATTGGGAGCGTTTTTCTTCTTTTCTTGGGAATACGATCCCCGAGGGCAAATTGAGAAAGCTTTTGGTTGCCAAGCGAGTCCTTTTAAAAGGAACCCGACAATTCGGAAAAGCATATTTTCTGTTATTCGTCCTTACCTTCTCACAGCTCTATTTCGGTTTTGTCCTGCTGGGAATCGAAGGAGCCTTTTTGAAAGCCACGGTCATTGCATTGGTGGACATTCTTCCCGTTTTGGGATGCGGAACTGTTCTTTTACCTTGGGCGGTTTTGGCTCTTTTGACGGGAAACAGCAGGCTGTTTCTCGGTCTCTTGATTCTTTACGGGGTCATTGCGGCCATTCGGCAGTTTTCCGAGCCCAAGATCCTCGGAGATTCGATGGGTCTTCATCCCATCATCTCGCTGATTCTGGTCATCGGAGGTCTTACTCTCTTCGGTTTTGGCGGTATGATCTTCCTCCCCATCGGGGCGGCCTGCTTTTTTGAAACCGTTCGGGAATGCCGCCGGCTGAAGGAAGCGGAGGAAAGCTTTTCCGAAATGGCTTGATCCCCAATTCCCTTTTTGCGTTTTTTGCGGAAGTCTTTTGAAAAGCCCCCCTGCAAAAATAGAAATGGGGTTTGCAGGAAATTTTTAACGAGGTTGCGGGCGAAGAGTGAATCGCCCCGACGGGGGTGGGGTGCGCGCAAGGGCTATCCCCCTCTTCTCCAAGGTATCTCCCTTCTGTTAGCAAAAACCGAGGTGTAGCAAAGCCTCCATCCGAGAGGCGTAGATTGGCTTTTTCACATTATTCTATCTTCCATATCGTCTAAACCAAAATTTCAAACCCACAGCCCATTTCTATTCTCCAAAGCGGTGGCATAGCGAGGCCTCCATCCGAGAGGGAGGGGGACCACGAAGTGGTGGAAGGAGCCTGCGCGAGTGAATTCTGATTGATAAGGTAAGGATATAGAGCACAGACTTTGGATA
>JAFWBD010000013.1 GCA_017507325.1 Clostridia bacterium
CCCTCTGCTTGCCGCCCAACCCCCGAAGGGGTCGGGTGGGCAGGGAAATTAAAACTTAGTAGCCACGATACCACACGGTAACGCCTTCTGCGTTCAACGTCCACGCATTCGTGGAATCGAAGAGAACAGCGATTTCGTGGCTGGTTGCAGGAATATTATTGAAACTACAGCCGGTTACATTAACCGTGAGGCCAGCAACATTATTGTCCTGGATGGTGATGGCACCTTCGCCACCGAAGTCACCGTTGAAGGTACAATTCTCAATATTGAAGGTTGCGGCAACATCTTGATTGATGTAAATACCCTGAGTACCTTCACCATTAAAGACACAGTTGGACAGGGTATAAACACCGCCTGCCTGAGTGGAGGAGCCGAATACCAGCTGACCCCAGCTCTTGTTGACCATTCTTCCCATTGTGCAGTTACTGATTGTCAGCGAATCAAAAAGTGCAAGACGAACCTGCTGATTGCTGAAGTTCAGCTTTGTAGCTGCGCCCTGACCGGTAATAGTCAGCTTTCTATTTGCGGGAACAACATAGAGGTCAGCGGTAAACTCACCTGCGCCAAGCGCGATTTCGGTAGCACCGCTGTTAATAGCAGCCTGCAGCTCTGCAGTGTCGGCAACATGAGCAACATTAATCAGCGTAACATTCTCAATAGCGTTAGTACCGATCGTGGTGTTACCAAAAGCGCTACGGGCAGCAACCTCTGCGCTACGAACCTCATTGGAGGAAGCGTCAGCGGGAAGCTCAAGTGTACTCTTAACGGTTACGTTCTTCACGGTGTTGTCCTTAACGGTCTCGTTCTGAGACTGACCGAGCAAACCGCCAACGTTGTAAGCACCGGTAACGGTTACGTTCTCAACGGTGTTACCGGTAACGGTTGCGGGGTTAGGATCGCCGATGGAGTAACCAACCAGACCGCCAACGGTCTTGTTGTTACCGGTCACGGTAGAATCCTTGATGGAGCAGTTGACGAAGCTGGCACCCTTACCGCAAATACCGCCGACGTACTTGCCGCCGGTGACGGTTGCGTTCATAACATGAACGTTGGTCATCGAGCCGTTGCCTGATACAGCACCAACCGTCTCAGCCGCAGGAGCGTTAACAGAAATGTTCTTAACAGTCAGATCATTAATTGCCTTAGCGCCGTTGTTGAACAGACCGTCCTGACCGTACTTCATAACAACATTGGAAATGGTGTGACCGTTTCCTTCGAAGTTATCCCAGTAAGAAATGTCAACAGAATCCATGGGGATGTTGCTCATATCGAGATCTGCTGCCAACTCGACAGTCCACTCCCAATGGTAATAGTAGTCGGTACCCTTACCGCCTACGTTTTCACGGTAGCTGTCAAAACTGGTTCCCTGACCGTTCGAGTAGAGGGAAACCCATTCCTTTGCAAGCTTGTTCAGATAAACAAGGTCCTCAGCACTGTTGACAGTGATGGTACCGGTCTTAGTACCGCCACCGGGAACGATCTCAAGGGTCGTGTTCTCAAGTTTCTCGGGGATCTTGCCGGCCCAGGGAGCACCCAGGTCGTAATCATGGCCGAAGCTGTCAGACTCGTAGGTGTACTGAGTTGCAAATACGTTGATGCCAAATTCGATGGAAGGAACGTTCACGCCGTCGTGATTTGCCTCGTTACCAATGGTCTCGGACATATCGACTTTGATGATAACGTAATGAGCAGAACCGGGATGAAGCTCCTGATTCTCTCTGAGAATGCTGCTTGCCTTAAATGCGGTAGTTCCTTTGTACATATTCTCTTTTTCAAATGCAAGTGCAACGGCAATATCACCGATCTGATTTGCCTCTTGAACAAGAGTACCAACAGTCAGAATATCGGAAAGAACGATATCGCCGCCGTCTTTGTTCTTACCGATCTTCTCGTTAACGATGTTCATGCTGGCAACGTACTTCAGAGCCAAGGTGCCGTTGTTCTTGATACGGAGAGCAACCACCTCAGTGTGGCCGGGCTCCCAGAGATCCTTTTGGAACAGGTCGTCTGCGCCGTCGAGATCCTTCCAGTTTTCACCGTCCAGGGTATACTCAACGACAAGGTCCAAGTTTCCGGCGGTAATAACGTTACTACCGGAAGCAACGCTGTCTGTGAACCATGCATAGGTGGAACCGATGAGCATGGAGAAGCAGAGCAGCAAGGAAAGTGCGCTCATAAGAAGCGACTTCTTGGTTTTTGTCATATTACCTATGACCTCCTTATTTGTTTATCGGCGTAAGTGCGAACTGCACTCCGTCAACGCCGACAAACGGAGGCAGTTAGTTAGGTAGAGGTCGCCTCCATAAATTTGTGCATAGTGCATAGCAAGGGAGAGTGTCCCCCCCCCCCCCCCGTTGTGCAAAACGGAGAAGTATTCAATTTTCATAAAGGCTTCCTCCTTTCTTGGGTTTTGGCTTATGCTTTTTTAGATTTGATCGGAAGCCAAGACGGTCAAATCATTTTTTGATTTTTAGGGGTTTACGGCTGCGGAGGGATAGGCAGCGCCGGCTTCCCAGCCAACGGTCTTGAATGCCTTGTAAGCATCCACCTCGGTACCGGTTTGTCCGCTCAGATCCAGGTGATCGGCCTGAATGGCATCACCCTTCACGGTAACGGTAAAGTGAACGTCGTCCGTTGCTCCGAAATCCATATCTTCCTGAGTCAATACGGTAGGAATCTGAATTCCGCTAAACAGAGCGTCGGATGCTTCCCCTGCACTCAGTACGTCATTGTAATAATAAACGTAGGTGAGGGTGTCGTTCTCACTCTTCACCGCATCGTAGCGAATCCAATTGGCAGATTTATTTACCAGAAGCTTTTCTTCCAGAATCTCGTGCCAAAACCAACTTTCGGGGGGATTGGTTTTATAGTATTTCTGCGCAATCTCATACCAATCGTCGGCATCGGAGATCGTTACGATCAAGCGGGCATACATATTGTAATCGCCCTCGTTGCGAACGGTGGGATCCTTGTCCAATACAGCACCGGGAATGGCAGCGTTCACGTATTCCTTTCCTTGAACCTCCTGACCGTTGTCGGTTTCAAACACGTTGATAACAAAATCGGGCGTGCCGTCGTGGTCAGAATCGTCAAATTTGAAATTGTTGATCGCGCTGTCGCTGGCGTTGAACCAAGCCAAGGTGCTCATAGACAGAATGGCCAAAACACAAACTGCAGCGGAGAGAACCAGTACCTTCTTTTTTGTAAGTTTCATTTTGTTTTCTCCTTTCTTCAAAAATTATTTCAAAAAGGCGGTCGATCCAAGGGTTTTTCTCGATCGCAATCTTAAAACCGTTTTTACTTTGCCGTTTCGTCTGTTTTTTCGAGCGATTCGGCTTTGATCTTCTCAGTTTCCTGAGAAATCTGCTCCTTTAAGGCCTCCAGCTCGGCCTTGAGCTTTTCATTTTCATCGGCCATTTTTTCCTGCTCCTTCTTTTTGGGGAGCAGATCGGGCAAAAAGACCAAAATGATCAAAATGGCTCCCAGAGCAATGGCAATATACGTGCCGGGGGGGTTCTGAATGAAATCGGAAACGTAGCCCAATTTCGGAATGGAAAACCGGGGAACACCGATCACGTTCTTGAAATGGACGGGCTCGCTGTCTTCGATTTCGTTGGCGTCGCCCTTGGTGTAGAAGCGGCTGTTTTCCGCATCGATGCGAACGACTCTGTGGGTGGCCACCACCAAATCTTCATTTAATATAAAGGTAATGGGATCGCCCACCTTGATGGAATTTACGTCCACCTTTTTCACGTAGAGCAGATCGCCCACGCCGTATGCGGGCTCCATAGAGCCGGAAATAACGGTGAAGACCTGAAAGCCCAGAAGACGGGAGCCCATGAGAAACACGGCGCACAGCACCACAAGTGCCACCAAAACGGTGGTGAACACGTTCCAAATCTTTTTCAGCGTAGCGTTCACGGTTTCGTTTCTCCTTCGGGCATGGTGGGGGCTTCTTCGGGGATCTCGGCAGGGGCCGCGGCCTCGGGGGCGGGGGCAGGGGCGCTTTGCGCCTCCAGCTGGGCCTTCAGATTGCGCAGCTCCTCCAGCATTTTGGCATTTTCCAGCTTTTCCGCCTCGATCTTATCCCGCTCGGCCTGCATTTCATCCATTTGCTCCTGCTTGTAGCGGCGGAAGAGACGGAAGAAATTCACACCCTGATACAGGATCAGAAGCATAAAGGGAACAAAGATGCAAACGAAATATCCGGGGGTCGTTTTCAAAAAGTTGAAGAAGGTGCCCAATTTCGGAATATGGGTCTCGTATTTTCCCAAAATGTAAGGGAAGGTGACCACCGTGGTATCGTCGGTATCGGTGGTGGTACCGTAGGTGATAAAGCCGGGGTTGCCCTCCGCATCGCGGGTGAGCCTTCGGATCTTATGGGTGACGGTTTCCCCGAAGCTTTCGGTATTTTGAGAGAGATAAGTGATGATATCCCCCTCCTGCAGGGTGGAGGGATCCACTTCCTTTACGAAAATCAGATCACCGGCATCAAAATCGGTCTTCGCCATAGAATCGGAATTGACGATGTACATTTTGTAACCGAAAAGGTCGCGGTCATTCCGATTGAAGGTGGTAACGGAAATGACGGTGAAGATCATCATAAAAACCGCAAGCAAAACCACAAGCCAAACAAAGGTGGTTTTGATAATGCCGAAAACTTTTTTCATACGGATATTTTTTCTCCTCCGATTTCTTCTGTTTCAAAATACTGACTGACGGATTGATAGATCAAGCGGAACACGTGCTCGGAGGTGTCGTCGTTATCGGGAACGGCACCGTCGAACACCTTCACGGAAAAATCCAACATGGTGGTGAGAACGTGGTTTAAGATCATCCACACGTTGGCCTCCTTGCGGAAGGCGACCGCAATTTTTTCCACTACGGGCTCATAGCGCTTTTTATGCTCTGCGGCAGAATACTTTTGAAAATACGGTGAGTAATAATAACGAATGAAGGCAAGACACTTACTGCGATTGCTCAAAAGGAAGCGCCACACGGCCAGGAAGAAGAAGCGGCACCGCTCCCGTCGGGTCAGCCCCTTCACGTTCATCACGGAAATATGAAGCAAAGCCTTTTCCACCAATTCTTCATCCAAGGAGCAAAAGGCCTTCGCCAGCATATCTTCCTTGTCCTTAAAGCAACGGTAAATATAGACCTCGTTGAGCTCGGTTTCTGTGCTGATCTGCTTGGTGGTGGCTTTGTCCAGACCGTCTCTGGCGACAATGCGAATGGTCCCGTCGATCAGCTTGCGGCGGGTCTCATCCTGCTTCATTTCCATCCACTCCTTTTGCCTAAAATTGTAAATATTTACTACAAAACAATGAAAAAATAAAACAAACACACCGTGTTTGCGCTTGAAGAAGGCGCGTTGCAAGGAGACGGACACCCGCACAACATAATAGGTATTATGTTGTATGAAATGAAAAAGGGGCGAGGAATCCGGCCGTTTTTTTGACAGAAAAAAGAAAAAAAGCAGCACATCGAATCGGACCTTTCTAAAATTTTCCAAGAAAGGCCTTTTTTTGCTGTACTGTTTTTTGAAAACAAAATGTTAATTTTAATTTTTTTCTAAAAACTACTTGTTTTTTTATGTAAAGCTATGGTATAATGCATTGAATTAAGATGAGAGGGATCTTCCCGGTTGATCCCGATACAACATAATACCTATTATGTTGTGTTTGCCGTCTTTGCAAAAAGGACGGTTTTTTCTTTTTATAGGATCAATTTCATGTTTTCCAGCTTTCGACGATGCTCGGCGCCGGTGGTGATGGTGTAGAGCCGCGTGGTATTGATGTTGGAATGACCGAGAATATCCGCCAGCTTTGCAATGTCCTTTTCGATGCCGTAAAAGGTTCTGGCAAATAGGTGTCGCAGATTGTGGGGGAACACCTTTTGCGGTGATACACCCGCGCTTTGACAGAGCTTTTTCATTTCCTTCCATATATTGCTGCGGTTCAAGGGCTTGCCGCCTTGGGTCACAAATAAAAGTCCCGTCAGGATCTTGTTCTCGGCGGCGTAGCGCAGAAGCTTGCTTCGCAGTGCCTGAACGATGAAGATCTTTCTCGTTTTTCCCTTGCAGGAAACCAGAGCCTCGCCTTTTTTAACGGCCTCCAGGGTGATGCATTGCAATTCGCTGACGCGGATGCCCGTCCCGCAAATGGTTTGTACCACCAAAGAAAGCCGTTTGTTTTTTTCTTTTTCCGCCGCTCGTACCAGTGCCGCATATTCGGATTTCGTCAGCTCCTTATCCTCGGAGCAATAGACCTCCTTTTGCAGCTTGAATTGCTTGGGGCACAGATCGAACCAACCGAAAAATCGCAGAAAGGAATTCAGCGCGGCGAGCATGGAATTGGCGCTTCGCGGTGCATAATTTTGCCCCAAATGCGCCTTGTATTCCAAAACCAGGCTTTTGTCCAGCAAACGGTTTGCGGCAAATTCAGCGAAAAAACGGATATCTCGCATATATTTTTCCAGGGTTGCCGAGGCTTTTTCGTTTTCGGTCAGATGATCGCGGAATGAATGCAGCATTGCCGCGGTAATGATTCTGTTTTCCATACTGTAACCTCCGTTCCATCATTATTTTACCACTATTATTTGCAAAATCTGTCGAAATAACCCTGAAAAATCAAAAAAAGAAAAAACTGCTGTGTGAGGGTTCACACGGCAGTTTTTTTACAGCTCTAAGGTGATCTTTAATCGGTAATCCTTTTCCTCCAGCGCTCTGAGGGTGTTTTCCAGATCGTGTCGGATTGCGTTTTCATCCCCCAGCATTCCCTCGGGAACCCGCAGATCAAAGGAGATCTCGGTAAAATCCTTGTGAGGGTAGAGGCGAAAATCGTGCATCTCAAAGGAAGCGTTTTTGCATTTCAAAAGGGCCTCCATCACCCGTTTCAAACGCTCGGTTTCGGGATCGTCCATCAAAACGGGATCCAGATGGATCACAAGATGCGTTCGGAATTTTTCAAGGCATTCCCGCTCCAAGCCGTCCAAAAGGCGGTGGCATTCCATGGAATCCATATTTTTGTCCATTTCCACGTGAAGGGTGGCGTAGCAGCGCTCGGGGCCGTAATCGTGGATCATCAGATCGTGACATCCGATCACGTTGGGGCAGGCTTTGACGTGGGCGGTGATACTTTCCCGCAATTCGGGATCGCCGCCTTCTCCGAGGAGGGGAGAGAGAGTCTCCTTTGCCAGGGTGATCCCGCTGTAGAGCACGAAAAGGGCGATCAAAAGACTTCCGATCCCGTCCACGTTCACAGAGGTGATTCCGTCAAGAAAAACCGTCAGCAGAACGCCCGAGGTGACGATCACGTCGTTTCGGCTGTCAAGAGAGGAGGCCAGGAGGGCCTTGGAATGAATTTGGTTGCCCACGGAGCGGAAAAAGAACGTCAAAAAAAGCTTTGCCGCCACGGAAAGGAGCAGAACGGCGGTCAAAAGGGGAGAGGCGCTGACGGGCGCGGGGTGGAAAATTTTATCAACGGCCGACCGAAGCAGCTCAAAGCCGATCACCAGAATGAAAACGGAAACCGTCAACGCGGCGAGGTATTCGAATCTTGCGTGCCCGTAGGGGTGCTCCCGATCGGCGGGCTTTTCCGAAAAACGAAAGCCGATCCAGGTGATGAGAGAGGCGGCGGCATCCGAAAGATTGTTGAAGCCGTCTGCCGTAACGGACATAGAGCCGAACAGCGCTCCGACAGCGATCTTTCCGACGGAAAGAATCAGATTGACGGCAATTCCCACTGCTCCCGCCTTGATGCCGGGGCCGTATCTGGAGGGGTGATTTTTCAAAGAGGCTTCTCCTTTCTTTCATTCGAATCATTTTATGCCGAAGGATAAAAAAATATCCGCGGTAGCAGAGGCTTTGCTGCTCCGTGGATATCTCCACTGTTTCCGATGGCTTTTTTCAAATCGGAATCCTTGCGCATGAAAAAGGGGTCATCCTATGCGGATATTGTATCATTTTTCAATTCTTTTGTCAAGAATTCGGTCCGTACCGAAAAGGCTGTAAAAAACCTTGGTTTTTTACAGCCCGATCTCGATCATTTCGTTACGGTGCCGCCGTATCGTCGATCTTCTCCGGAAACGAAACGGCCGCGCCGCCCTTGGTGTAACAACCGTCCACCAGAACGTGGGAATTGTCCTCCACGAAAAATTGGGGCTTGGCGGAAAACAGACAGTCCGAGAAGCGAACCACGCCGCCTCCCTTGACGTAAAATTCCTCTCCGCGTCCGAAATTGAAATTGGCGATTTGAATTCCCTGAGAATTCTCCACCACGATCTTGGAATAGTACATCTGGCAGGCGGAAAAGACGTAGCCGGGGGCGGAATTCAAAATTTTGATGCCGATGCCTTGGTTGTGATCGGTGTGGTTGAAGGTACAGCCCACGCAGGAGCCGTGGGCGTTGTTTCTGGATTGCCCCTCGCTGTTGTCAATGAGAAAGCCCAAGGTATTGGCATCGAAGGAGCATCCTGCGAAAACGTTGTTTCCGCCGTTGTTGATACAGCCGTAAAGATTCTTGTTGCAATGTACGTTGCTGAATTTGTGGTATTCGCTGAAGTGGCTGATGTAGATTCCCGCCCCGCAAAAGCGCATGCGGCAATTGTTGACGCAAAGGGAGGAATCGGTGGCATAGCCGCTGTCCAGGCAGAAAAGCCCGCCGCCGGAAAAGCCGTACATACGGCATCCGTCAACGATGCCGTCCTTAGGCTGAAAATCACTGTCCTTGGTGGAGACGGCGTTTCCGATAAAGCCGATTCCGTGACGGGTACCGAGGGTCTCGGGACGGGAAAATTCCTCCTTGTCGGAATCCTTTAAGGTCAGATCCTTTACCGTACAGCGGTTGGCCATGGTGACGGTACAGCCCGATTCCACCTCCTCCGACAGAATCAATTCGGTGCAATCTCCAAGGCCCGCAAGCGTGCTTCCCTCGGGCATGCGGATGCCGCGAACGTAGAAAGCACCGCTCCCCAGCAAAACGGCTTTGTTTTGCAAAAGTAGCGCTTCGATCTCCTCGGTTCTGTCCTTTTTGTCGTGGGTGCTCTCCACAAGATAACGGTCAAAAGCATTCATAATGATGATCTCCTATGAAAAATTCTTGATGATGGATGATCGGTCGGCGATTCCGTCAAAAGGCGTCGGGATGAAAAGGACCGTTTTGATCGGAGGAACCGTTTGCACCGTTGTCGGAATCGGATCCTTCGGTCGGGGAGGGGGCGGAGGGAGGCACAATGGGCCCGGAAGAGCCGACGGCGGGAGCGGGAATGAGACTGAGAGCGTATTCAAACAAGGCGGCAGCCGCCAAAAGAATGAAGCCGATGAGAATTTGATCCATATTCATTTCAACGCCCGAAGAAAAGCCCGTGAGAAGCTCCACCAAAAAGCCTGCCAATGAAGGGGCGATCCCTAAGAAAAACATGGTGTAGCCCGCACTCCGAAAGCTGTTTGCGGCCTCTTGAGAAAAGGGAGAAAACGCATTTTCCTTGATGGCCTTGAAGGCACGGGAAAAGAAGCGGAACAGGAAAAAGCAGATCAGATATTCCACCATCATGGGAACCAAAAGAAGAGACATGGAGTGGTTGGTCATTTTGTCGGCGGGAACGGTTTCGCGCACAATCAAGCCGTTTTCGGTCAATTCCGCCATGCTGCCGAATTGAGCCTCCATTTGGGTGCGGACCTCATCCCACAGATCTCCGTAAATATTGCGGAAATTAAAGTCGGCTTCAATTTCGGTAAAACTGTTGAATACCACGGTTTCGGCGGGCAGAAGAGAGAAAAGAAGCACCGCGATCAGAAGAAACACGGCGGCGATCACCGAAAAGACCTGAAAAATGGAAAACAGAACGTGACATACCGAGGCGATGGAGCGGACGAATTGTAATTTTTTCATAAAAACCTCCTGAAAAGTTGATGGATGGAAACGTTTCCTTGAAGAAGATCCACCGAAAAGGTGATAAATTCCCGCAAATACAGATGGGGAAGAAAATAGATCGGAGCCGATGCCCCTTGAAAGGAAAGACTGCAAGGGGGAAGGGTGGAGTGCGCCGTGACCGATGCACGAAAGCAGTGATAGCGGCTGGTCAAAATCAAGGCGTGAGAGCAGCCCTTGGGAAATAGGGGAAAGGAGAGAAGAAAATTCTCTTTGGTGGTGCGGCTTTTTTCTTCGAGCAAAAAGCATTTCTTCCCGAAGCCCTCCTTTTCCAGGGCCTTATAAAGGAGCCTCGCTTCCGAATCCGTTTCTCCGAATACCCTCCCGCCGGAAAGAATGCATACCGCCTCGGGATAGCGGAGCAACGCTTTTTTTGCCAGATCCACCCTGCCCCGAAAAACACGGTCGGGAACGGTGGAGTCACTTCTGACACCCAATACCAAAATCACGTCGGGGGGGTGAAAGGGGGCGCGCTTCTCCAAAAGAGAGAACGCACAAAAGAGCAAAAACAAAAATAGGAAAATAAGAAGCGGCAAAAGGAGAAGAGGCCGCACAAGAGGAAAAAAAGCACACAGCAGAAAATAGGCTCCCAGCAGAGGCCAGAAATACAAAACGGAGGAGCGGGGGCTTACGAGAACGGCACAGAGCCCATAATAGAAAAAGGAGGCCAGCGCCAAGAACACCAAAGCAAACTGTGCCAAAATCTCCCCTCCTCATCATTTACCGTTTCCATTATAACCATTCAAAGCTTTTTCGTCAAGAAAAATCTGCCGACCGTTACGGTCGGCAGAGAAGATATAAAACAAGAAATTATCGCTGTACCCGTCCCGAGCCGTCTCCACCCGCAAGCTTTTTCACCTCGGAAACGCTGACACGGTTGAAATCGCCCTCCACGGAATGCTTCAGTGCGGATGCCGCCACGGCAAATTCAATGGTATCCTGAGAGGAGGCACCCGAAAGGATCGAATAGATCAGCCCCGCGCCGAAGGAATCACCGCCTCCCACACGGTCTACAATGTGAAGGTGATAGGATTTGGAGAAGCAGTACTGTTCTTTGTCGTAAAGCATACCGGCCCAGTCGTTGTCGCTGGCGGAGAGGGAGGTGCGCAGGGTGATGGCAACCTTTTGGAAGCCGAATCGATCGGCCAGCTGCTTTGCCACCGAGCGGTATCCGTCGTGGTTGAGCTTGCCTCCGTAAATATCGCTGCCCTCAGCCTCAATGCCGAAAACGTCCTTGGCATCCTCCTCGTTGGCAATGCAAACGTCCACGTATCGGCAAAGCTCGGTCATCACCTTTCTTGCCTCCTCGCGGGTCCAAAGTTTTCCGCGGTAATTCAAATCGCAGGAGATCGGAATGTTTCTTTCTTTGGCGGCACGGCAAGCTTCCAGACAGATCTCCGCCACGTTTTCACCCAAAGCGGGGGTAATCCCCGTAAAATGGAACCAGTCGGCACCCTCAAAGATGGGGTCCCAATCGAAATCTTCCTTCTTGGCCTCGGCAATGGCGGAATGGGCGCGGTCGTAAATGCAAACCGAGCCGCGCTGAGAAGCACCCTTTTCCAAATAGTAGATTCCAACCCGATCGCCGCCGCGCACGATTTTCTCGGTATCCACTCCGAAATGACGGAGGGAATCAACGGCTGCCTGGCCGATGGCGTGCTGAGGGAGCTTGGTGACGTAGCGGCTGTTCAGACCGAAATTTGCAAGAGAAACCGCCACGTTGGCCTCGCCGCCGCCAAAGGTGGCCTGCATCTGATCGTTCTGGAAGAAGCGGTAATAGCCGTTGGGGGCAAGGCGGAGCATAATCTCGCCAAAGGTGACAACTGTTTTCATAAAAACCTCCATGAATGCAATCAATTCGATATTGCTACGATTTTACTCTGAAAACAGACAGTTGTCAAGAGATGGGACGCCCCGCGGTGAAATCTTCCCGAAAAAACTTGACAAGAAATGCCTATGCCCGTACAATAGCTTTGATCCGCTGCGATCGGAAAAAGCGGAAATGACCAAATAGAAACGGGAGAAAAATCGCTGTGTTTGATTTTACCGAAAAAATTGCCGTGGTTACGGGCGGTGCGAGAGGCATCGGCAAATGCATCTGCGAAAAGATGGAGCTTTGCGGAGCCCGGGTGTGCGTGATCGATCGGGAGGCGAACGATTATTTCGTAGGAGATCTTGCGGATCCGAAAACCCTGGAGGCCTTTGCCCAAAAAGTGATCTCGGAATACGGCCGCGTTGACTTTCTCATCAACAATGCGGCACCGAAATCGTGCGGGGTGACCCGCGGAAGCTACGAGGATTTCGAAAACGCCTGGCGGGTGGGAGTTGCCGCCCCGTTTTATCTTTCAAAGCTGTTTTCGCCTTATTTTGCTCCGGGGGCCTGCATCGTCAATATTTCTTCCTCCCGAGACCGTATGAGCCAGCCCGAAACCGAAAGCTATACGGCGGCCAAGGGCGGCATCTCTGCGCTGACCCACGCTTTGGCCATGAGCTTTGCGGGTCGGGTACGGGTCAACAGCATTTCACCCGGTTGGATTGATACCAAAGGAATTTCATACAGCGGAGCCGATGCTCTCCAGCAGCCGGTGGGAAGAGTGGGGGAGCCCTCCGATATTGCCTATGCCGTGCTGTATCTCTGCTCGGAAATGGCGGGCTTTATCACGGGAGAAAACATCTGCATCGACGGCGGGATGACAAGGCAAATGATCTACCACGAGGATTGCGGATGGGAATTGAACCGTCGCTGAAGAACGGAAAAATTCTTCAAAATCGCTTTGTGCGCTTGTGAAAATGAGAGGGGTGCCCTCAAAAATACGTGGAGGAGAAAAACGGATCGTGAAACGCGTTTTGGTGATCGGATGCCCCGGGAGCGGAAAAAGCTGTTTTTCCGTGGCCTTGCACCGAAAAAGCGGCCTCCCGCTGTATCATTTGGATCGGATGTATTGGGATGCTGAGGGAAAAAAGGTGGAAAAAAGCTTGTTTGACCGCCGCCTGCGGGAGGTTTTGGAAAAAGACGAGTGGATTCTGGACGGCGATTATGCCTCCACCATGGAAATGCGCATGGCCGTCTGCGATACGGTCTTTTTCCTGGATTTTCCCACCTCGGTCTGTTTGGAGGGCGTCATAAGCCGTCTCGGAAAGAGCCGCGAGGATATGCCGTGGGTTCAAACCGAGATGGACGAAGCCTTCCTTGATTCCGTCAAAAGCTACCGAGAGAAAAAAAGGCCGCAGGTGATGGCGCTTCTGGAGCGCTTTTGCGACAAAAGGATTTATATTTGGAACGACCGAAAAGAGGTCGAAGCTTATTTAAAAGGAGAAAGTGAAAATGCGTAAAAACTTTGGTGCCAAAACCTGGGTCTATCCCATGCCCGTTCTGATCGTTGCCGCCTACGGAAAGGACGGCGTACCCTGCTGTATGAACGCGGCTTGGGGCGGAATCTACGATACCGATCAAATTATGGTTTGCCTTGCCGATGACCACAAAACCACCCGAAATATTCTCGAGAGCGGGGCCTTCACCGTCAGCGTTGCCGATGCAAAGCACGTTGTTCAGGCGGATTACGTGGGCATCGTTTCGGGAAACCGGGTCCCCGATAAAATGGTGCGGGCGGGGCTGACTTGGGAATAGGCCGCTTGTGTCAATGCTCCGGTCATCTGCGAATTTCCCTTGACCTTGGAATGCCGACTGTTAAAATTCAACGAGGACGGTATTTGCATCGGAACGATCGTCAACGTCAGCGCCGAGGAATCGGTGTGCGGGGAGGACGGCCTTCCCGACGTGCAAAAGCTGGGCGCGATCACCTATGACCCCGTTTGCCACCGTTACGTTGCCTTGGGCGACGTGGTGGGACAAGCCTTTTCTGACGGTAAAAGACTGAAAGGATAAGCTTTTGGCGATCCGATACAAAAAATCCCCCGAAATGCTTGCTTCATTTCGGGGGAACTTGCTTTTACGGAGGCTTTAAATATCCACGCCCAAAAGCTTTTTGGCCAGAATGCCCACGCCAAAGGAGATTACGGAAACAGCTACGCTGATTCCCGCCATTTCCAGAAAACGGGCTCCGAATTTCAGATCCTGCGCGACGGAGGTGTAGTAGGTAAATCCCGCTATGATGAGAAGGATGATCCCGATCATCACCGCCAGTGCCAATAGGGGAGAGGGAATCAAAACGTATGGCAAGATCAGAGCCACCACCGTCAACAAATAGGCAATTCCCGTATAGGAGCAGGATTTCAAGGCATCGCTCCTCCCCTCACTTTTGGCCGATAAGAATTCACTGGAGGCCATGGAAAAGGTAGCGGAGATGCCCACGATCAAGCCCGAAAGCGCCACGAGCCTTGTGCTTTGGAGGGCAAAGGTAAAGCCCGCAAGGCTTCCCGCAAGCTCCACAAGCGCATCGGAAAGCCCCAATACCATACTGCCCACGTAGTGGAGCCTTTCTTCATCCAGTATGGAAAGAAGGGCCGACTCGTGCTCCTCCTCCTGCTTTTTGATCTGCTCTCCCTCCGGAACGGCCTCGGTGATCCGATCGTAGATGCCCTGCGCCGCCTCTTCTCCCCGTTCCATCAGCTTGACCGCAAAGGTGAAGCCCAAAATGCGCGCCATCAGAACGTATTTGAAAACCTTTAGGCGATTCGGCTTCATTTCAACGCCGCTGTAGCTTTTCCAGATCTCATAATGAGCCCGCTCCTCGGCGGACAGACGCTCAAGCACCTTTCGGTTCTCGGCGCCCTTGGCGAATTTTGAGATCCTTTGATAGATCACGCTCTCATCCAATTCATTTTGTTGCATTTTCAAAATGACCGCAAGGGCTTCTCGGGAAATCTCCTTTTTCATAGTTCCTCCGCTTTTTACTTCTTTTGCTTTTCTCGGGAAACGTTTTCCCGAGAAAGTCTTTTCCTGTCACTATATTATCCGAAGTGATTGGAAAAGTCAACGGATTTTCGTATTTCTTGTGAAAAGCATTTCCCACGGCAGAGGAAGAGCGGAAAAAACAGTTGCCGTTTTGGTATCTTTGTGGTAAAATGAATTACAACCGCAAATTTTGAGGAATGCCTATGATCATCGAACTTGCCCGAGGAAAAGACAAACGAAAAATTGAAAAGCTTGATTGCCATCTGCCTTCTTCCCGCTTGGGAGAATGCATCGCGAACGGCCGAATTTACGTGTTGAAGGATGATTCTGTTCAAAACGGAGGGGCGAATCACCGCTTGAAGGATCCCGTGGTCGGCGTTTTGCGCTACGGTCTTTTTTGGCATACGATTCCTTTTCTGGAGCTTCTTTATATCGAAAAAGCCTATCGGAATCGCGGATTCGGCACCGAAATGATGCGCAAATGGGAAGAAACGATGCTGGTCATGGGCTACAAGTACGTTTTGACCAGCACCCAATCCGATGAGGATGCGTGGAGATTTTATGAAAAGCTCGGTTATCAAAGAATCGGCGGGTTCTTTCCTCCGGAGCAGGAAGCCAAGGAATGGATCTATGGAAAAAAGACGGGGAATCAAAAATGAATCCGCATCTTGAACACCTGAACAAGATCGAATTTGTCGTTACGTATGCCTGCACGGGGCGGTGCAAGCATTGCTCTGAGGGAGATCACGCCTCCCGCGGAGAGCGGATCGACCCCAAAATTGCCGCCGATGCGGTGAGAAAGATCGCTTCGGAGTATGAGATCCAAACGGTTTTGGCTTTTGGCGGCGAACCGCTTTTGTATACGGATGCGGTCTATGCGATCATAAAAGCCGCCAAAGAGCTGAATATCCCGCGACGCCAAGTGATCACCAACGGCTGTTTTTCAAAGAACGCCGCCAAGATTCGTGAGGTCTCGGAGCAGCTTGCCGCGTGCGGCGTGAATGATCTGCTTTTGTCGGTAGATGTCTTTCATCAGGAAACGATTCCCCTTGATGCGGCAAAGCACTTTGCCGCAGAGGCAAAGGCGTGCGGCCTCCCGATCCGTCTTCAGCCCGCGTGGCTGGTGAGTGCGACGGATGACAATCCGTACAACCAAAAGACGAGAGAGATTCTCGCTGGCTTTGCGGATATGGAGATTTTCGCAAATGAGGGAAATATTGTTTTCCCCGAAGGAAATGCGCTGAAATATCTTGCCGAGTATTTTGCGGACACGCTGCCCGAAAATCCGTATGCAGAGGATCCGCGCGACGTGCGCTGTTTATCCTTCGAGCCGAACGGCAACGTTCTCGGCGGGAACGTGTATAGGAAGGATATTATGGAAATCATCAAGGATTATGCTCCGTAGATGAAAATCTCAATTGAACAAAGGAGCGACTACACGCTCCGTAAAAAGCATCTCCGGTCGATCAATTGATGGGTGAATTGTTATGAATTATTTTCTCAATGAAGAAAAAAGCATTGGCGGCATATGCTTTTTGAATTTCAAAAAAGGAAAAGTGATATGACAAATGAAATTATTGAATTATTGCCTTCGGCAGATTTGAAGGCGAAGATCAAAAATACGAATCATCAATTTGCGGAAGAAGAGTTGTTACAAATTATATACAAATATGCGCCTGCTTTTGAAGCGCGATTATCATTGTTAGAGCGATTCTCGAAGATTGCCTCACCTGATGTTTCCGCATTGGCAAAGGCATATATCGAATACGAGAAGGACAATTTCAATCGGTTTCAAGATGCTCCCGAGGGATTTGTTTATGAGCTTTGCATCAAAGAAACTCCCGATTCGTATGAAGAAAAATATTTGTGCTCGTCTTATAATGCTGCGCTCGTTTGCATCGATCGTTTTTATGAAGAATATGCGGATTTTTCAAAAGAAACGGAAAAGACCCGATACAAAATTTTGAAACGAAGGGTATTTTCGGAGAACGGAAAATTTGATGAAGATGCCTTTGCAGAATGCGTGCTTGGTGCAAATAAAGTTGTTTTAGAAGTATCGGATCATAAAAATCCTGCTGATTGCGAATTGGATACTATGTGTCACGAGTGCAAGAAAATTTGTCCTCGCAGATGTGATGAGGTTCGCTTCCCGTGCTTTGCGCATAACCACGCCATAATCAAATACTGCGATTACAAGGGGAAAGATTGCTTCGGTGTGAATTTGTGCTTGACAAATGAATGTGACGGAACGGAAGTAGAATTCTATGTCATTCCGTTGGATTCTTCCGCAATACGGGATCACAGGTTTTCGGATGATTTCTACGATCATCAACACATTGAGCTTCCTCTTGCAACGCTTGCAACGCCGGAGGATTTGGATGAAACTATGAGAAGGAATTATTTTGATTTTATATCTTTTTTAAATGAACAAAAATGATGACCAACCGAGAAATCTTGAAAATCGCGATGGCGCAATCCGCCACCGACCTTTGCGCTACGCCCGAGGACTTTGAAAAGAGTGAGAACGTGATCGTGACGTCGCGGGAAAACGAAGGCGCAAGACGGTATCTGAATCTCCCGTTTTCCTGTCAGCTCGTGTCATACGGGAGAAACGTGGTGGCATCGGTGTCGCCCGAATTTTGCGAGATTGCAAAGAATTACATAAACAAATATCCCGTGGAACATCTGTTTGAAACACCGCATTTGCACGTGCTGAACGATGCGCTGATGAAAAAAGGGCAGAAGATCTGCTTTATGGCGGAGTATTTTTTGCCGGACGTGGATGCTCTGCGTGCACCGGATTGTCCTTATGAATTACGGCTCTTGACGCAACCCGACTTTGCAGACTTGTATCTTCCCGAATGGGGTAATGCCTTGTGCGAGAAGCGAAAATCTCTTGACGTGTTGGGCGTGGGTGCGTATGACGGGGAAAAATTAATCGGTCTTGCAGGCTGCAGCGCCGATTGCGATGCTATGTGGCAGATCGGCATTGACGTGCTTCCCGAGTATCGCAGACAGGGAATTGCCTCTGCGCTCACAAGTCATCTTGCCATTGAGGTTTTGAACCGCGGAAAAGTGCCGTTTTACTGTGCCGCCTGGTGCAACGTGGGATCCGTCCGCAACGCCGTCAAAAGCGGTTTCCGTCCCGCGTGGGTGGAAATGACGGCAAAGCCCTGCAAGATCGTGGATGAGATGAATGAATAAGAATTTGACGGAGGTGACTCAGATGATCGATATTACTGTTTGGATGAATGACTTTTTGCAGACATTAAATGATACCTTTGGCAACCGTGTGTGGTTTGTCGGTTTGCAAGGCAGTTACGGCCGCGGTGAAGCGTGTGACACAAGCGATATTGATGTTGTTGTTATTTTGGATGAATTGTCTGCTATGGACATTCAAACTTATAATGAAATGTTGGACACCTTGCCGCATAGAGATCTGATCTGCGGATTTTTGTCGGGAAAAAAGGAAATTTTAAATTGGGAGCCTTCCGATCTTTTTCAGTTCTATTATGACACAACCCCCATGCAAGGCAGTCTTGATGAATTGCTTGCGGTGCTTGATGAATCTGCTGTTAGCCGAGCAATCAAAATCGGGGCTTGCAACATTTATCACGGGTGTGTGCACAATATGCTGCACGAAAAGAGTGACGACATTTTGCGAGGGTTGTATAAATCTGCCTCTTTCGTTGTGCAGGCGATCGTCTTTCGGCAGTCAGAAGGATATATCAAACATCAAAAAGAATTGCTATCGCTTGCTTCTCCCGATGAAAAGGCTATTATGAATACCTTTTTGAATTTAAAAAACGGTGGGAAGGTTGCTTTTTCCGAAATGTCCGCAGATTTACTTCTCTTTGCAAAAAAGTGGATCACCGAAAACGTTTAGATCATTTCAATTTGCAGGTGAAAGGATGAAAACCTTATATAGGATCGCCAAGCATTTTGGACTTGCGGCGCGAAACGTAATGATTAGAAACTTTTAAAAGGCTTGTAAAATTCAAGAGGTATAACAATGGACTGTGAGTTGTTTGAAAAAGTTAGTATTGATGATACTGATAAAAGGTTGTTTGTTACACGTGAAAATGGAAATGAGAGATATTTGCATTCGTCATGTAATATGTCACCGGCTGACGTTGATTATGAAATGTCATTTCAAAAAAGCGAAAAGGTGCTCCAGATTTTCGATATGAATCAAGAGAGCTTTGAATATTTTATTGAAAAGTACGGAGAAACCTATGAATACCTCTATTTTTGCGGTTGCAAATCGATTTATGATTTTTCGCCTTTGTCTAAACTGCAAAAACTAAAGGCGGTTAAAATATCTTGGAACATTCGTTCTGATGGCTTGTGGGATATGAGTGAAAATGAATCCCTTACCCATTTGGCGATATTTGACAGTAAAATGATTATACGAAATTTGAAGCTGTTAAATACAGGGAAAAAACTAAAATATATTAAAATTGCAGGTGATATTTTTTCTAAATCTTCTATGGAGGATCTTTCCGCTTTTGAGAATATGGATTCGTTGGAAACGATAACGCTCTATAATGTCAAGCTTAACAACAGAGATATTAGCTTTTTGAAAACGTTGCCAAATCTTATGGAATTCAATTTTGAAGCAGGGCTGTTGACAACAGAAGAAATAGCATATATATGTGCAAGATATCCCCATATTTATGGTGAGTCTTTGTGTGCGTACAATAAAGGAGAACTCCCTATGAATGTGCGGATTTGCGGATATCGAAAGCCATCACTTGCTTTACCGAAAGGAGAAAAACGGCTTCAACAATATATCGCGGAGTTTAATGCATTGGTTGAAAAGTATAAGACTGAAGAATTAACGACTGATAACTCAAGAACAGCCAACGGCAAAGAACTTTCGGAGTATGCCGATCCGATACCGAACGGTGATTTGCCGTAACATAATGACCAAAGGGAAAGGTGCGCAGCAATGCGACACCTTTCATTTTTACTCAAAATTCACAATTACTTCATTGGATTATCTTATTATACATTGTATAATATTGAACAATCCAATATCAAAGCATAAGAGGTTCCATATATGATTACGATTCAGGAAATGAACGGACACGCTAAAAAAGTCGGTCTGGTTTATGAAATGATGCTGTCTCCTCTCAGCAAGGAGCTCGGCATCCCGTACACAGCACTCAGTATGCTGATGTTTTTTGCCAATAATCCGGAGTTGGCAACCGCAAGAGACGTTTGCGAACTCAGAGGCTTAAAGCGCGCGATTGTTTCCACTCACGTGGAGCGTCTTGTGCAAGAAGGATATATTGAAAGACGTGCTGTTCCCGGTGACAGAAGAAAGGATGCGCTTGTATGCACGGAAAAGGCGCAGAAGATCGTTGAAGCGGGACGGGAGCGTCAGATTCGGTTTGCGAAGGCGGTACTTGAAGGAATCAGCGAGGAGGATCGCGCCGTGATGGAGCGTTGCTTCCTCAGAATGAATGCCAATATAGATAGGATTATTAAGGAGAAATAACCCCAAATGTTCAAATTACTAAAGTATATGAAAAAGCGGGAACGCCGATCTGATTCTTGTTATGAAGGAAGGTGACGTGATCGAAAGCGGAGATCACGAAGAGCTTATGAAACAAGAAGGCTTCTACTATCAGCTTTATCAGAGTCAGTTTGACGTAGAAGAAAACGCAGAAGATATTTGATATATTCTTGGATGAAAGGATTTATGATGAATTTTTTTGCAGACAAACGAAAAAGGAAAATATTGATTATCGTTACTTCCATCGTTCTCGTAATGGCATTTCTTGTTGGAGCGTGCGCAATTTACCTCGGAGATTATTACAGAGCGGAAAACGAGGCCATCAGCGCTTTCCTGCCGCAAGGCAGCGCGTGGAAGGAAGAGCCGGGCGGAAACATTGTTTTCGAGCCGAACGGTGCAACGGCGGGACTGATCTTTTACCCCGGCGGAAAGGTTGAGCATTCGGCATATATTCCGCTGATGCAAGCGTGCGCGGAAAGAGGCATTTTGTGTATGATTGCAGAAATGCCCTTTAACCTTGCCGTTTTTGATATCAATGCGGCGGACGGCATCCAAAAAGAATACCCTCAGATTGAGAATTGGTACATCGGTGGTCATTCGCTCGGTGGCTCGATGGCGGCATCGTATCTTGAAAAGCATACCGACGAATACGAAGGATTGATCTTGCTGGGTTCCTATTCAACTGCCGATCTTTCGGACGACGAACTTGAGGTTCTCTCCATATACGGTAGCGAGGATCAAGTGCTCAATCGGGAAAAGTACAACGACAATATCAGTAATTTGCCCAAAGATTTCAAGGAGATCGTCATTGAGGGCGGGTGCCACGCTTATTTCGGAATGTACGGAGCGCAGGACGGAGACGGAACACCGAGTATTACGAATGAGGAGCAGATACAACAAACGGTTGAATATATTGCGCAAATGATTTTAAGTGAATAAACAAAAAAGGAGAAATATTATTATGAAAATTGCAGTAACTTATGAAAATGGACAGATCTTTCAGCATTTTGGACATACCGAGCAGTTCAAGATCTACACGGTATCTTACCTGCGCCAAACGGACCAGGCGTGCAATAGGTTCCGCCTTTCGCCACGGGAAAGAACGAG
>JAFWBD010000014.1 GCA_017507325.1 Clostridia bacterium
CCTCCAAAACGGCAGTATCCACAATAGCGGTGATACCGATGGAACTGCAAATGGCAGCATTAAATGCCTAAAAACAGCAGTAACCGGAAGGCATTATGCCTTCCGGTTACATACCGCACCATTTACTCCGTTAAGAACAACAGGCAAATCTTGCATTTCTGTTTCTTTTTGGTAAAGTTTTTCTCTTTGTATTTACACCAAGGAAAAAACGTGTTATAATGGCCTCAGATTCAACCGAAAAAAAGAAGACACCCTTTCGGATGTCTTCTGGCGCGTTGTAAGGGACTCGAACCCCTGACCTACTGGTTCGTAGCCAGTCACTCTATCCAACTGAGCTAACAACGCGTGTTCTTCGAACAGAGGTTATATTACCACATTCGGATTTTTTTGTCAAGAGGATTCTTGAAGAAAAATCAAGAAAAGAGAAAAAACTATGATGAAACTTCCGTTACCCGACGAGGTGAAGGAAGCACTGGAACGACTGGAGGATGCCGGATACGAGGCTTTTCTGGTCGGAGGCGTCCGTGATCTTTTGCTTGAAAGAGAGGTCAACGATTGGGATATTACCACCTCCGCTCCCCCCGCACGCATTAAGGATATCTTCTCCGATTGCAGTCAGAGCTGTGTCGGAGAACGCTTTGGCACGGTGACGGTGTTCTACCGCTCCGTCCCCTTGGATATCACCACCTATCGCAAGGAGGGGGCTTACCGCGACCATCGCCATCCCGATAAGGTGCACTTCACCAAAAATCTCTTCGACGATCTGAAACGAAGGGATTTTACCGTTAACGCCATTTGCTACAACCCTCAAAAGGGCTTCCGCGATTTTTTCTGCGGCAAGCGTGACTTGAAAAAGAAACTGATCCGTGCCATCGGCAATGCCGACGAGCGATTCCGACAGGATGCGGTTCGCATTTTGCGGGCTCTGCGCTTTGCTTCAACACTCGGCTTCCATTTGGAGGAAAAAACCAAGGCAGCTCTTCACCGCAACAAGGAGCTGCTCCGAACGGTGGCGCCCGAGAGAATTCTGCCCGAATTTCGGCGTATGCTTTGCGGCAAAAATATTCTCCACGTTCTGACGGAATATTCCGACGTGATCGGTGTTTTGATTCCGGAAATTTTGCCCGCCATCGGCTTTTCCCAGCACTCCCCCTTTCACCAATACGACGTTTGGCAGCACACCGCCCACGCAGTGGCCCACGGAGCGGCAGTGCCTGAGGTGCGGCTTTCACTTTTTTTCCACGATATTTCAAAGCCGGACTGTCTGAGCATCGACAGCACGGGGCGAGGTCACTTCTATTCTCACCCCAAAAAGAGTGCCGTGATCGCAAGAGACGTGATGAACCGATTGAAATTTCCCGCAAAGGAGATCGAACGGGTCTGCCTTCTGGTTTCCTATCACGATTCCCATCCCTCCACCCGTGCCGACGTCAAGCGCCTTCTCGGGGCGGTAGGAGAGGAGCTTTTCGGATTTTTGATTCCGATTATGGAGGCCGACACGCGAGCTCACAGCAAATGGGCGGTCAAACGGCGCCTTCAGCACGTTCACAATTTGCAGGAAACGGCTTCTTCCATCCTCAAAAACAAGGAATGCTATTCTTTGAAAACCTTAGCCGTCAACGGAAACGATCTGGAAAAAATCGGACTTTCGGGAAAACAGCTGGGGGAGGCCCTCTCTTACGCCCTGCAAAAGGTGATCGGAGAGGAATGGAAAAACGAGAAAGAGCTGATTCTCTCCGAAATTCAGAAAAATAATTGGGAAATTGCGAAAAACCATTGACAAAAAATCGCTTTCCAATTATAATAAAATACTGTCGATACCTAAAGGAAAAGTAAAAATGATCAACCAAACCGAAAACAAATTTCTGGATATTTCCAAGCTTCTCGCAGGCGAAACGGATGAGATCGTCTTTGATCGATCCGATATCCCCTTCCCCTTTGAGGAGGAAATTTCGGTATCATCCCTTCACTTTTCCGGTCGCGTGTTTCGGTTCTCCGAATTCGTCAGACTTTCCGGCACTGTAACGGGGGAGTATTCCGCTCCGTGCGCAAGGTGCCTTGCTCCGGTCAAAGAGCCCTTTTCCATTGCGGTGGATTGTGCAGTGGGAAACGCTCCCGACGAATCCGATGAAGAAACCGTTACGGCGGACGGTCAGGTGATCGATCCGGAGAGTATCTCTCAAGAGACGGTTCTGATCCACCTTCCCCTGCGGCTTCTTTGCCGTGAGGATTGCAAGGGGCTTTGCCCCAAGTGCGGAATGGATCTGAATTCGGGATCTTGCGGCTGTGCTCAAAAGGAGATCGATCCCAGATTGGCAGGCTTGGCAGATTTTTTCAAAGACTAAATAAACCGATCATCGGTGTAATAAAAGAAACGGGAGGTGCGAAAGATGGCAGTACCGAAGCGCAAAACATCCAAAGCAAGAAAGAATTCCAGACGTTCCAGTGTATGGAAATTGTCTCAGCCCACTCTGGAGAAGTGCCCCAACTGCGGCGCATACAATCTGCATAACAGAGTTTGCTCCGAATGTGGACAGAAGGACGGCAAGGAAGTCATTCAGATTAAGGACTAATTGCAGTTTCGCTCGTATATCAGTCTTCACCGCAAGAGCGGTGAAGGCTATAACGGCACAGAAAGATATGTCTTTGGCATAGCCGGAAGGCGAAGTGCCTCGGATATATCTTTTTTTCATTTTCAGATTGACGAAAGGAGCAGACGAATGGTTACCATAAGCGAGGTGGACAAAAACTCCCCCGCCGACAAGGTCGGCATTCAAGCGGGAGACGTTCTTTGTGCCATCAACTCTCACCCCATCGGCGACATCTTGGATTACCGATTCTTTTTGACGGAGCGAGAGATCACGCTCGATCTGAAGCGCGGCGGAGTTCCCTTTTCTCTTTCCATCCGCAAGGGACAGTACGATGATATCGGTCTGAATTTCGAAACGTTTCTGATGGATCAAAAGCGTCGCTGCTCCAATCGCTGTATTTTTTGTTTTATCGACCAAAATCCCAAGGGAATGCGTAAAACCGTTTATTTCAAGGACGACGATACCCGCCTTTCCTTTTTAATGGGCAACTACGTTACCTTGACCAACGTTTCCGAGAAGGAGCTTTGCCGCATCGTATCCATGCGATTGAGTCCCGTGAACGTTTCCGTTCACACCACCAACCTTCCTCTGAGAATCAAAATGCTTGGAAACCCCAAGGCGGACCGCATTTTGGATCAGCTTCGCATTCTCAGCGAGGGCAAGATCGACATCAACTGTCAGATCGTTTCCTGCCGCGGCATCAACGACGGAGAGGAATTGAAAAAGACCCTTCGGGATCTGGAGCGTTTTTATCCCGCACTGCAAAGCATTGCGGTGGTTCCCGCAGGGCTGACACAGCATCGGGAGGGTTTAACGAAGATCGAGCCCTACGATCGCAAATCCGCCTTGGAGCTGATTCAAACCGTGGAGAAATTTGCCGAAGAATTCAAGGAGCGCTACGGCACCCGCCTGGTTTGGGCGGCGGATGAATTTTATCTGGCCGCCGGTCTTGCCATTCCCGAGGATGAATTTTACGAGGAATTCTCCCAATTGGATAACGGCGTCGGCCTTCTGCGAAATTCCGAAACGGAAATTTCAGAGGAGCTGGAATGGAGGCTTCGGGAGGGCGGCTGGAAGGACTTTCCCGCAATCCCCCGAGAGATCACCGTGGCAACGGGCGTGGCGGCGGAGAAGTTTATGAATCGGATCTGCCAAAGCATTTCCGAGGCTCTCCCCTTTCTTCGCTTTCGGGTCGTTCCCGTGGTGAACCGCTTTTTCGGAGAAAGCGTTACCGTTGCGGGATTGATCTGCGGAGGCGACCTTTTGGAAACGCTCCGTCCCCTTTCTCCGAAGACGGTTTTCATTCCCGCTGTGGCCCTGCGTCACGAGCGCGACCGTTTTTTGGATGACGTCACCTTGGAGGACGTGCGAAGCGCCCTTGGCTGTCCGGTCATTCCCATTGAAAACGGAGCCGATATTTTGGACCAAGTCGAATCATTACTTTACGGGAGGTAATCATGGCAAAACCCGTTGTTGCCATCGTGGGAAGGCCCAACGTTGGCAAAAGCACCTTTTTTAACAAGCTATCCGGAGAGCGCATCTCCATTGTGGATGACGTTCCCGGTGTAACCCGCGACCGCATCTATTACGAAACCGAATGGTGCGCCCGCAAAATGGTTCTCATTGACACGGGCGGAATCGAGCCCGGCAGCGGGGACGACATTTTGAATCACATTGAACAGCAGGCATATCTTGCTATGGAAAGCGCTGACGTGATTATTTTTATGACGGATATCCGCTCGGGCGTTACCGCCGCCGATCGTGAGATCGCCGCTCTTTTGAAGCGCAGCAAGAAGCCTGTGATCCTCGCGGTCAACAAGGTGGATTCCATCGGTGAATTGCCCTCGGAATTCTACGAATTCTACGAATTGGGAATGGACTACGGCCCCTATGCCCTCTCCTCCGTTCACGGAACGGGAAGCGGCGATATTCTCGATGAAGTCCTCCGCTTGGTTGGCCCTGCCGAGGAGGAAGATTCCGAAGAGGATCGGATCCAGGTGGCTGTGATCGGCAAGCCCAATTCGGGAAAAAGCAGTCTCATCAACGCCGTACTCGGAGAGAACCGCGTGATCGTTTCCCCCGTTGCGGGTACCACGCGGGATGCCGTGGATTCACGCGTGGAGAATGCCCACGGCATCTACAATTTCATTGATACCGCCGGCATTCGCCGTCAATCCAAGGTGGATGACCGCATTGAAAAATACAGCGTTCTCCGTGCCAAGCTGGCGGTAGAGCGAAGCGACGTTTGCCTCATTATGGTAGATGCCAATGAAGGGATCAGCTCGCAGGATGCCACCATTGCGGGAATTGCCCACGAGGCGGGAAAGGCTTGTATCATCTGTATGAACAAGTGGGATCTGCCCGAGAAGGACAATAACTCCGTCAAGAACGCCACCAAGAAGGTTTTCGACATTCTTCCCTTTATGCAATACGCGCCGGTGCTATTTATTTCCGCCAAGACCGGGCTTCGGGTGGATAAGATCTTCGAGCACATCAATTACGTGCATATGCAGGCCTCCACCCGCATTTCCACGGGTATGCTCAACGATATGCTCAACGATGCCACCACGAGAGTTCAGCCTCCCAGCGACAAGGGCAGAAGACTGAAGATCTATTATATGACTCAGGTCAGCGTAAAGCCGCCGAAATTCGTGATTTTCTGTAACAGTGAGAAGCTCTTCCATTTCACCTATTTGCGGTACATTGAAAACTGTCTGCGGGACACCTTCGGCTTTAAGGGAACCCCCATTCAGTTTGTCATCAGAGAAAGGACAAAAGAAGAAGTATGAGATATCTTTTTTCGGGTCCCGTTTCCCAGCTTGGATTTTTGGGTAACTACTTTATGGAGAATAAGATTCCTCCGGCTTATTATATGATCTATCTGGTCGTGGCCTTTTTGGTCGTGGCCGCCGCCGCTTATCTTTTGGGCAGTATCAATACAGCCATTGTGATCTCCACCAAAAAATACGGTCACGACATTCGCGGATACGGCTCCGGCAATGCGGGTATGACCAATATGTTCCGCACCTTTGGCAAAGCCGCCGGCTTTCTGACACTCGGAGGAGACGTTCTCAAGGCCCTGGTTTCCGTGGTGCTGGGCTTTTGTCTGATGGGCGGTCCCGGGCAATACGTGGCCGGATTCTTTTGCATGGCGGGACACGTTTTCCCCGTATATTACCGCTTCAAGGGAGGAAAGGGTGTGATCGTAAGCGCTGTCACGGTGCTTCTGATCGATCCCTTGGTGTTTGCGGCGCTGGCGCTGATCTTCGGTCTGATGTTTGCCGCCACGCAGATCATTTCCGCTTCCAGCATTACGGCGGCGTTTTTCTACCCTATGGTGGTTTATGCCTTTAACGGCAACGCGCCCAACATCCTGTACATTGTCTTTTCTATTTTTATGTCCTTTTCCGTGATCGCCATGCACAAGGACAACATTCATCGGCTTTTAAACAAAACCGAAAAGAAATTTACCATTCACAAGGACAAGAAGTAAGCTTTTTCGAAAAAACTTTCCTTTCGGCGATAAAAAGGAGCTTTTATGGAAACGATCACCCTTTCCGCTTATGCCAAGCTCAATCTCAGCCTTTCCATTGTGGGCACTCTGCCCAACGGATACCACCTTTTGGAGAGCGTGATGCAGGAGATCTCTCTTGCCGACACGGTACGGGTAGAGACCATTCCCTCGGGAATTCTTCTTTCCTGCGATCGCGTGGGAATCCCCACCGATGAAAAAAACCTCTGCCACAAAGCGGCTCGGCTGTATTTGGAAAAGGCCTCCCTTTCGGGCGGCGTTCGCATTGATCTGAAAAAGCGGATCCCGGACGGTGCGGGAATGGGCGGCGGCAGCTCGGATGCGGCGGCGGTTTTAAAGGCTATGTCCTGCCTTTATCCTGCCAAGGTGGATCTACCCGCTCTGGCTCTTGCCATCGGCGCGGACGTTCCCTTTTTTCTGTTGGGGAAAAGCGCCTTTTGCGAGGGAATCGGGGAAAAGCTGACTCCCCTTTCCTTTCCCGCAAAATGCCGCCTCTTCGGCGTGGCGGCCAAAAACGCCCCCGGCCTTCAAACCGCGGAGGTATACAAGCTGTACGATGCCGCACCCACGAAAGGTGCCGCCCCCAAAAAGGCGGATCTGATCGACGCCTTACAAGGCGGTAGGACCGAGAAATTCTTTTCTCTGATGAGAAACGATCTGGAGCTTGCCGCATTTCTCCTTCGACCCGAGATCGCCCTGTTAAAGGAGCAGATCCTTTCCCTCGGTGCCTCTTGCGCCATGATGACGGGATCGGGCAGTGCCGTTTTCGGGCTTTTCTCCAACCGAGAGACGGCGCTCTCCTGCGCCGAAAAGCTTCGGGAGTACCCGAATACCGAGGCACACTTTTTTACTCTTTTGTGATTAGAGAAGCGATTTCGGTCCATAATAGGCTTTGCAGAGATCTTCTGCAAGGCCTATTTTTTATGAAAAGGAGTGCTACATAGATGAAGCAAATGAAAAAAGATACGGTTCTGAGATTGCTTTTTTGGAGCCTCGCTGTGATCCTCTTGTTGTCCCTTCACCCAAAGGCCGAAACGGAAAGCCTTTACGATTCCGTGATCCGCATTCACGTTTTGGCAAACTCCGACAGCCGCGAGGATCAGGCCCGCAAGCTTTTGGTTCGCGATGGGCTTTTGGCATATGCCGCAGAGCATTTTTCTTTTGCCGACGGGAGAGAAGCGGCCGCCGAGGCGTTGACGGAGCACTTGGATAACATGCGCGATCTTGCCGAGAATCTTTTGCGGGAAAACGGAAGCGAAGAGAAGGTCAGCCTTTCTCTCACGGAGGAATACTACCCCACCCGAGAATACGAAGCCCTTTCCCTGCCTGCAGGGCGATACCTATCCTTGCAGGTAAAGATCGGCAAAGCTGAGGGACAGAACTGGTGGTGCGTTCTCTTTCCTCCCATATGCGTCAACAGCGCCGCGGCTGCCGAGGATGCACTGCTGGAGGCGGGGATGAGCGAGACCAACGTTAAGACTGTGGCAAGGGATGGAGCCCCCTTTCGATTTCGCTTTAAAATTCTTGAAATCTGGGAGGAAGCCAAGGAATCCTTGCGTTCTTTTCTCGGCTGATGCATTTTTCAAATTGACAGAGGAGAAATTTTGTGGTACTATATCCTTTGATGAAAAATGCAAAGGAGTACAAAAATGAGCAATTTCGAAAAACTGAAGGAATACGGACAAGAGCATCTTCTGCGTTATTTCGACGAGCTGAGCGATGACGAAAAAAGCAGTCTGATCGCCCAGATCAACGAAGCGGATTTTACTCTGTTGGATGAATTAAAGGAAAAGGATAAAAATAAGGTTTCCGATAACAGCTCGGGAGAATTGTCCCCCTTGGGCGCTCTGGAAATCGAAGAAATCGCCAAAAAGCGCGAGGAGTTTGAAAAGGTGGGACTTGAGGCCATTCGCGCCGGCAAGGTTGCCGCCTTGCTGTTGGGCGGCGGTCAGGGAACCCGATTGGGCTTTAACGGTCCGAAAGGCTCCTATAACATCGGTGTGACCCGTGATTTCTACATTTTTCAGGCCCAGATCAACAACATGCTGGACGTTTGCCGCAAGGCCGATTGCTTTTTCCCCTTGGTGATCATGACCTCCGATAAAAACGATGCGGAGACCAGAAGCTTCTTAAAGGAGCACGGCTATTTCGGCTATCCCGAAGAAAAGATCCGCTTTTTCGTGCAGGATATGGCTCCCAGCTGTGATTACAACGGCAAGATCTATATGGAGGGCAAGGCTCAGCTTTCTCTCTCCCCCAACGGCAACGGCGGTTGGTTTAAATCCTTGGTCAAGGCGGGATTGGATCGCGAATTGAAGGAGAGCGGTGTGGAATGGATCAACGTTTTCTCCATGGACAACGTGCTCCAGAGAATCTGTGACCCCGTTTTCATCGGCGCTACCATTCTTTCCGGCACAAACTGCGGCGCAAAGGTGGTTTCCAAGAATGCTCCCGGAGAAAAGGTTGGTGCCCTTTGCTTGAAGGACGGGCTCCCCACCATTGTGGAATACTATGAGATGGGCGACGAATTGGCCGCGGAATTGGACGAAAACGGTAAATTGAAATACCGCTTCGGCGTGATTCTCAACTATCTGTTCAGCATGAAGAGAATGTATGAGATCGTGGATGAAAAAATGCCTTTGCACATTGTGGAAAAGAAGATTCCCTATATGGACGAAAGCGGCAATTTGGTCAAGCCCGAAAAGGAAAACGGCTACAAGTTTGAATACCTTGCGGTGGATACCGTTCGGGATATGCTCTCCTGCCTTTCCTTTGAGGTGGAGCGGGAAAAGGAATTTGCCCCCATTAAAAACAAAGAGGGCATTGACTCGGTGGTCTCCGCAAGAGAGCTCCTGGCCAAAAACGGCGTGATCTGCTGAAAAATCAAAACAAAAAAATCGACGGAAGCATCCGTCGATTTTTTTATGGGAGGATCAGCTCAAAACGGAGGCCTCCGCCTCGTTCTTGGCCTTTTCCAATTCCTCAATGAAATGCAGATCAATGGGGGTCAGATGATACCCGTTACGGTAGATCAAAACGTCCTTATACTTATGGCTGAGCCCCTCGACCTTCTTTTGCACCACGTTATGGCGATCCAAAACCTCCTGGGGCAAAGGAGAGACCCACATAAAGGTCATGGGAACGTCGTTCAAAAGGTCATACTGGGTACCGCGTTCGTAAATATAGACCCTTTTATCGGTCAATTCGGAAAACTCCGCCTTGCGGACGTAGGCGATCTGGAGGGAGGGCACGTAGGGGTCGCCGTGAACGATCTCAATGCAGTTTTTAAAATCCTCACGGGAGAGGCTCTTCTTGGAGGCCAGGGGATGGGAGCGGTCCATCAGCGCCACGTATTCGAATTCCCAAATATCCTCGTGCTTTAAATCCTTTTCCTCCATCATTTTCAGAAAATAAGATTCAAACACCGTTTGATAGCGGATGATACCGAGGTTGTAGTTGTTTTGCAAAATATTGGTAATGGCTCTGAGGGCATTGGTCTCCTTATAGTTCAGATCCATTTCCAGCTTGGTATCCAAAGAATTCACAAGGCTTGTGAAGGCACGGGTGATATAGCAGGCACGGGGGGTGGAAATATTGAAGATCTGATGCTCGGCCTTTGCCTTTTGATACAATTCCTCCATTTCATCGATCTGTCGGAGGATATTTTTGGCCCGAATCAAAAACTCTTCCCCTTGGGTGGTGGTAACGATTCCCTTGGAGGTACGCTTGAATACGGCAAAGCCAAGACTCTCCTCCAATTCCTTGATGGCACGGGAAAGATTGGGCTGGCTCATAAACAAATTTGCGGCGGCACCCGTAATGGAATGGGTCCTTTCCACCTCGGCCGCATATTTCAAATGCAGAATATTCATTCTTCAAGCTCCCCTATCAGGAATTCTTTTCCTTGGCCTTGGCCTTGGCGCGAAGCTCGGTGTTGAGGATCTTTTTGCGCAGACGGAGAGATTTGGGGGTAACTTCCAAAAGCTCGTCATCCGCAATGAATTCCATACATTTTTCCAGACTCATTTGACGGGGAGGAACAATGCGCAAGGCCTCGTCCGCACCGGAGGAGCGGATGGCGGTCAAATGCTTTTTCTTGCAAACGTTGACCACGATATCGTTGGAATCGTTGGATTCACCCACGATCATTCCTTCGTAAACGGGGGTTTGCACCTCAATGAACATAGTTCCGCGATCCTGGGCGTTGAACATACCGTAGGAGGTGGAGACACCGTCTTCCCAAGCGATCAGAGATCCGCGGGAACGGGCGGAAAGACCCGCCTTCATGGGGTGATACCCCTCAAATTCGGTATTGACCACGGCATTTCCCTTGGTGGCGGTCAAAAGCTCGGCACGGCACCCCACCATACCGCGGCTGGTGATGAAAAACTCCAAGCGGCTGAAGCCCGCAGCGGTGGGAACCATTTGCAAAAGCTCGCCCTTGCGGCGGGAAATCAATTCGATAACCGTACCCGAAAATTCATCGGGACAATCGATATACAGATTCTCAAAGGGCTCGCAAATTTCCCCGTCGATCTCCTTGGTGATGACCGTAGGACGGGAAACCTGAAATTCATAGCCCTGGCGGCGCATATTTTCAATGAGAACGGAAAGATGCAATTCTCCTCTTCCCGAAACCTTCAAGGTATCGGTGGTATCGGTATCCTCCACGCGCAGCGAGATGTTGGACTCCAATTCCCGATACAGCCTCTCCCGAATATGACGGGAGGTGACGTAGGTGCCCTCCTGGCCTGCAAAGGGCGAGGTGGAAACGGAGAAAAACATGGAAAGAACGGGATCCTCGATCTCCACAAAATCAAGCCCATCGGGATGATCGGGATCGCAAATGGTATCCCCGATCTCGATATCGGAAATGCCGGTCAGACAAATGATATCGCCCGCCTCCGCAAAGGTGGTGGCGGTCTTTTTCAGCTTATCAAAGGTGTAAATCCCAACGATCTTGCTTTTGCGAACGCTTCCGTCCCGACAGACCACGGAAACAGGGCTCTTTTCCCGAATGGATCCGCGGAGGATCTTTCCCACGGCCATTCTGCCCGTATATTCATTGAAATCGATATTGGATACCATCATTTGAAAGGGACCCTCCGCATCCACGTCGGGATGGGGGATGTCCTTGATGATGACGTCAAAAAGGCAGGTCAGATCACGGGTTTTTACGTTAAAATCCGTTGTGGCCCAGCCGTCTCTTCCGGAGGCGTAAATCACGGGCAGATCCAGCTGCTCCTCGGTAGCCCCCAGATCGATGAGAAGGTCATACATTTCATCGGTCACCTCGGCGGGACGGGCCATGGGACGGTCGATCTTATTCACCACGATCACCGGTGCCAAGCCCAAGGCCAACGCTTTTTTCAGAACGGTACGGGTCTGGGGCATACAGCCCTCATAGGCATCCACCAAAAGGATGACACCGTCCACCATGGAAAGGCTTCTCTCCACCTCCCCGCCGAAATCGGCGTGGCCGGGGGTATCCACAATATTGACCTTGACCCCCTTGTATACCAAGGAGGTGTTTTTGGCCAAAATGGTAATGCCTCTTTCTTTTTCCAAATCGTTGGAATCCATAACGCGCTCTTCCACCTGCTCATTTTCACGGAAGGTACCCGTTTGCTTGAGCATAGCATCCACCAAGGTGGTTTTTCCGTGGTCAACGTGAGCAATAATGGCGATGTTTCTGATATTCTGATTTTCCATATACAATCCTTACTTTGAAACGTTTCTTTTCAATCTGAAAAATTACCGTAATATTATACCACTTTCGAGAAAATTTGCAACAGATTTTCCGAAAATACTCGGCAGATCCGAGTTTTGCCGCCGTTTACGCCTTCAAAATCGCCTCGCGGCAATAATCGGACAATTCCTCTGCCTTTTTTTCCTTAACGGTTTCGGCGGGAATGGTTTCCAGCACCTCCACCAAAATCGGCGTGGTACCAAAAGGCAAATTCTTTTTATATTCGTTGGTACCGCGAATGCGGCAGATCACAAGAGGAACGCCCGCCTTCTTGGCCATCACGAAGGCACCGCTCTTGAATTCCAAAAGCTCACCGCCAAAGCTTCGGGTCCCCTCGGGGAAGATTCCCATGGAAAAGCCCTTTTCCGACACCAATTTCGAAGCGGCGTGGATGGCGCGCATGGCGCGAAGGGGATTTTCCCGATCCAACGAAACAAATCCGATCTTTGAGATGATGGGTCCTGCAATGGGGATCTTCATATTCTCCTTTTTGGAGACGAATGCCAAGCGACGCCCCTTTTGCAAAACGAAAATGGCCATGGGATCAAAACGGGACAAGTGATTGCAAACCAAAACGCATGGCTCCGAGGGGATCCGATCCAAATTCTCCCCTTTCACACGGAAGCGAAACAGGCAAAGAATGAAATCCATGGTATGATAAGCCAAGACCCTGCAAAAGCGATGATCGCGGGAAAGGGGCTTCTTTCCGTAGCAAAAGAGGCTGACAAGAAAGAGAAAGAGAACGGAAAGGGCGGTCAAAGCGATAAAAAACGCCAAAACGGCAGGCACGCTCCACGGCCGCAAAAAAGGAAACACAAAATCCAAAACCGCCGTCAATAAAACAGAAAGAATCCAATAGAGCCGATAAACCATTTCATTTCCCCTTCATCGCATTTTTTCTTTATTTTACTCTTTTTTCATCTCGGTGTCAAGATTTTGGCTTTTGAGAAAAAAAGAATCCCAAGGGGCTTGAACATTTGCGCATTTTATAGTACAATAAACAAGAAATTCAAAGGAGGGTATTTGGTATGTCCATTCGCTTTCAGCTTCCCGCACTTTCCGAAACAGATTATCGGGTATTCAACGTGCGCTGTGCACCCATTCGCATTCACGGACTCTATCACCCCGAAGAAGAGGGAGTCTTTCGAAGAATGCCTCAGGAGGTGGCAGATAAGGTCAGCACGAAGGTTTCGGTGCTTTGTCAAAATCCCGCCGGAGGCAGAATCCGCTTCCGTACCGACTCTTCCTTTGTTGCCATCAAGGTAACGTATGAAAACCGCCCTTACGTTTCCCGCGTTGCCGCTGCGATCGGTGTGGGCGGAAGCTTCTTTTTCGATCTGTATGCCGATTCCCGATTTGTGGCTCCCTTTTTCCCTCCCCTGCAAAAGGCGGTGCACGACCGTGTGGTTTCCAGCTTTGATCTGACCGACGGGATGGAGCAAAGGGTGGTGCTGGGTGAGAGAAAAATGCGCGATATTCTCATTCATTTTCCCTCTCACGCTTACGTGAAAAACGTATGGATCGCGCTGGATGCCGACGCCGTCTTGGAAAGTCCCGCCCCCTACCGAAACGAGCTGCCCATCGTGTTTTACGGCTCCTCCATCACCCAAGGCTCCTGCGCACAACGGGCAGGCAACAGCTACGAGAACATTCTTTCCCGCCGATTGAATCTTGATTTTTGCAATTTGGGCTTTTCCTCCGGCTGTAAGGCGGAGGAGGAGATGATGCGGTATCTTGCCGACCTTCCCATGTCGGCCTTTGTATACGATTACGATCACAATTCCAAGGATGCGGATGCGCTTCGGGAAAGTCACCTGAGGGGACTTCGGATCTTTCGGGAAAAGAACCCCGACCTTCCTGTTTTACTCCTTTCCCGCCCCAATCTGTGCGGCGGTGAGGAAATGACGAAAAGGCGCATTGAGGTGATTCTGGATACGCTGCGCTACTTTACCGATCGGGGAGATCGGAATCTGTATTTTGTCAGCGGGCAGGATATGCTTTTCCGTCACGATCCCGAGATGATGACCGCAGACGGCACCCATCCAAACGATTTCGGCTTCTTCTGTATGGCAGAAGCCATTCAGCCTGTTTTGGAACAAATTTTCCCCAAATAATCGATCAACGTTAAAACGGAGGATAAAAAAATGGATATGAATCTTGTTTGCCTGGATCTGGAGGGCGTATTGGTTCCCGAAATCTGGATCGCCTTTTCCAAGGCCAGCGGCATTCCGGAATTGATGATCACCACCCGCGAGGAGCCTGATTACGATAAATTGATGAAATACCGCATCGGTATTTTAAAAGAGCACGGTCTCGGTCTGAAGGAAATTCAGGAGACCATTGCGGGGATCGATCCCTTGCCCGGTGCCAAGGAATTCTTGGATTCTCTTCGGGAATTGACCCAAGTGGTCATTCTCAGCGATACCTTCACCCAATTTGCAGACCCCTTGATGAAAAAGCTGGGGCGTCCCACCATTTTCTGCAATTCTCTCGTCGTAGCGGAAAACGGCGAGATCACCGATTTTCGGATGCGCTGCGAGAACTCCAAGCTCTCTACCGTAAAGGCGCTGCAATCGGTGGGCTTTGAGACCATTTGCGCGGGAGACAGCTACAACGATCTGGGAATGATCCTGAACAGCAAAGCAGGATTTTTGTTCCGCAGTCCCGAGGGGATCCGCAAGGAATACCCGAATCTTCCCGCCTTCGAGGAATACAGTGAGCTTTTGGAGGGAATCCGCAAGGTGCTGTAAGGTTTCGGGCAAAAAATGACAAATACAAAAGAGAGAACGAAGCACAAGCGTTTCGTTCTCTCTTTTTGTACAGAGCTCTATCGGTTTTCGCAAACGAATTTCGATAGTGCCTCACAGCGGGATTCATCCATTGCGGGAAGAGAGGCCAAGGGATTTTGGATTCCCAATTTTTCGTATTTGAAAAAGCCCATGGTATGAAAAGGAAGCAATTCATAACGAGAAATGCACGAAAAAGAACGGATCCGATCCAGATATTTCTTCAAGACCTCTTCCCGATCATTCACAGACGGGATTACGACGGTGCGCAGCACCACGTCCTTCCCGATGGAATCCAAAAAGGACAAGGTTTCCAAAACAGGCTTTAAGCTCCCTCCGGTATAACGGCGGTAGGAGGCCTCATCCCAAAATTTCAGATCCAATAAGACCTGCCGGCTGTTTTTCAGCACAAAGCGGACCGAATCCGAAAGCGGCACACTGCCCGAGGTATCGATCACGTAGGAGATGCCCTCCTTTTGCAAAAGCAAAGCAGTCTCCTTAAGGAAATCCGCTTGCAATAAGGGCTCGCCTCCGCTAAAAGTTACCCCTCCGTTTTGACCGAAATACGGGCGGTAACGGCAGATCTTTCGAACCAGATCCACCGATTCCACTTCTTTTTCACCCGCCACCCAGGTATCGGGATTGTGGCAAAACACACAGCGGAGCGGACAGCCCGCCAAAAAGCAAACACAGCGAAGGCCGATGCCATCTCTTGCCGCCAGGCTTTCAAAGGAATGAAAAGCGGCCCTCATCTTACATTTTTTCGTGGAAGGTGCGGGAAATGACCTCCAACTGCTTATCCTTGGTCAATTTATTGAAATTCACCGCATAGCCGCTGACACGAATGGTCAGAGAGGGGTAGCGGGCGGGATTCTCCATCGCCTCGATGAGTTTTTCCCGATTGAGTACGTTCACGTTCAAATGATGGGCATTCTGACTAAAATAACCGTCCAGAATCTGCTTGAGATTTTGAATTCTCGCCCCTTCATCCCCGCCCAAAGCTGCAGGGGTCACGCTGAAGGTATTGGAGATCCCGTCGCGGCAGCAATCGAAGGGAACCTTGGACACGGAATTGAGAGAGGCCAGCGCTCCCTCCGCATCCCGACCGTGCATGGGATTGGCACCCGGAGCGAAGGGCTCCCCTTTCTTTCTTCCGTCAGGAGTAGAGCCCGTTTTCTTACCGTATACCACGTTGGAGGTAATGGTCAGAATGGAGAGGGTATGCTTGGCACCGCGGTATGCAGGGGTCTTACGCAGCTCCTCGTAAAAGAAGCGAGCCACCCAGCGGGCAATGTCATCCACACGGTCATCGTCGTTTCCGAATTTGGGGAAATCCCCTTCGATTTCGAAATCCACGATCAAGCCCCTTTCGTCCTTTATCGGGGTCACCTTGGCAAAACGAATGGCGCTGAGGCTATCGGTCAAAACCGAAAAGCCGCTGATTCCGAAGGCCATCAGCCGTTCGGGCTCCACGTCGTGCAGGGACATCATCAGCCGCTCGTAGGCATAGCGATCGTGCATATAATGGATCACGTTCATCGTGTTGACGTAGAGCTTGGCCATCCAGGAGGCATAACGGCAAAAGGCCTCCAGCACCCTTTCGTACACCAAGGGCTCCTCGGGGAAGATCTCCCCCTCGGGAGCGATCTGCTCTCCGTGGATCTCATCCTTACCGCCGTTGAGTGCCATCAAAAGCACCTTGGCCAAATTGCATCTGGCACCGAAGAACTGCATTTGCTTTCCCGTTTTCATCGCAGAAACGCAGCAGGCGATGGAATAATCGTCCCCGTAATCGCGGCGCATCAAATCATCGTTTTCATACTGAATGGAATCGGTATCGATGGAGACCTTACAGCAAAATTCCTTGAAGGGATCGGGCAGAGCCGAGGACCACAAAACGGTAATATTGGGCTCGGCAGAGGGGCCGAGATTATAGAGCGTTTGTAAAAAGCGGTAGCAGGTTTTGGTGACCATCGCCCGACCGTCCTCCCCAACGCCTGCCAAGGAAAGGGTGACCCAAACGGGATCCCCCGCAAACAGATCGTTGTACTCGGGGGTACGCAGATGGCGAACGGCGCGAAGCTTGATGACCAGATCGTCGATCAATTCCTGCGCTCCTTCTTCGTCCAATACGCCCTCCCGCAGGTCCCGTTCGAAATAAATATCCAAAAAGGCAGAAATTCTTCCGATGCTGTTGGCAGCACCGTTTTGCTCCTTAACGGCCCCCAAATAACCGAAATACAGCCACTGAACAGCTTCCCTTGCGTTTTGCGCGGGACGGGAGATATCATAGCCGTAGGACTCGGCCATGGTGATCAATTGCTTCATAAATTCCAATTGCCGCTCGATATCCTCCAAAAGGCGAATGGTCTCATCGGTCATTTCCCGTTCGCTGATCCGTTTTTTATCCTCCTGTCTCTCCCGAATCAGGCGATCCATTCCGTAAAGAGCCACGCGGCGGTAATCGCCGATGATCCTTCCTCTGGCGTATGCATCGGGGAGGCCGGTGAGCACCCCTGCGTGGCGTGCTTTTTTCATGGTATCGGTATACACGCGAAACACACCCGTATTATGGGTGGTGCGGTATTTGAATTCATTCTGAATGCTCTCGCCGATCTCGTACCCGTAAGCACGGCAAGCCTGCACCGCATTCCGATAGCCCGCAAAGGGATTGACCGCACGCTTTAAGGGACGGTCCGTTTGAAGACCTACAATCAATTCCTCATCCTTTTTGATGTATCCGGGCTCAAAGGTCAAAAGAGAGGAAACTCGCTGGGTATCTACGTCCAAAACGCCGCCTTTTTCGTTTTCCAGAGCCAAGAGCCGTTCAAACTCCTCCTTCACCGAGCGGGTTCTGGGGGTGAGCGCACACAAAAAGGAGCTGTCTCCCCCATAAGGGGTATAATTCAAAGAAACAAAGTTTCTCACATCAATCCGATCATTCCAGCTTCCGAATTGAAATCCACGCCATTCACTCATCGTATCTCCTCCTTCATACAAAAAAACAAAAGGACATCCCGTAAAAACAGGATGCCCAGACGGTCGGCTTCAATATGCATCCTTGTTCCCCAATAGTTCTCTATTTTCCGTCAGTCGCAAGGACGATTTTATTATACATATCTTTCTCCTTTTTGTCAACCGAGAACGCCCCGAAAGCAAAAAAAATCTCATTTCCCTTGACAATTTTTAACGTTGTGGTATGATAAGGTTACAAAAATTAGTGGCACGGTTTTGCTTTTTTCAAAACCGCAGCGCCGACGAAAGTAGGTACCGATATGGAAAGAAAACTGTCAAGAGAGTTTATTTCCTCCTATCAGGAGGACGTGCTCCCCCTTCGTTTACTGGGAGGGACCCCCTATTCCACGGAAGAGATCCGCTGGACGTGCGAAAACGAGGATTTGGTTCAGATCACGAGCTTTGCCGGTGACGAATACGGCGATTTTACGGACGGTATCCTGTTAACATTATTGGCTGTGGGCGAAACGGAGGTTCACGCCGATTTTGAAGGAAAGCGCTACAGCTGTAAGGTGGAGGTGCGGGAGAGACGGCATTTTGAATCCGGCCGCGACATGTTCTATTTCATCGGTGATATGCACGATCATACCTGCTCCATTCACAAGCTGGATGCCTTTTCCGTGCGAACCGAGCGCTTCCCCATTGATTACGTCAATTACATTCGGGATGAGGGCTTGATGGATTTCGGTGTCATTTCGGATCACGCCTCCTGCCTGACTAAAACGGAATTCTTCCGCGGTTATGCCGAGGTAGAGGAGGCAGGACCGTTAAATCAGGTCTACTTCTGCGGCGCGGAGGGGCAGCTTACCATTCGCATGACCGACCGCTACGGTGCGGAGCATATGAACGGCGGCGAGGTGCTGATGTTCAATGCGGATACCTGCGCCTCCGCGCGCAGCTGGGAGGAAATGTTTCAAAAGTTTTCTCGCAGTCCCTATGCCTTCTTCGGCTTCCCTCACCCGCAGATCGTCGGCCACTCCGTTCCCGGTGTTTGGGATTTCAATTTTGATCTCATTGATACCGATCAGCACAAAAAGCTCTTCCGCTTTGTGGAAATGGGCGACGGCTCCAACCGCAGTGCCAACATCGTTCAGGAATACGTATATTCCGTTGCGCTGGACCACGGATTCCGTGTTTCTCCCACCTGCGCCAGCGACTCTCACGGTAAAAAATACGGTTTTTATCGCTTCCCCGGCAAAACCATTATTATGGCACCCGAGCGCAGCAAAGAAGCCTTTTACGATGCGATACTGAATAACCGTATGTACGCCTCCACCACGGGTAACGTAAAGGTTTATTATTCGGTCAACGGCAAGGCGGCTCCCTGCACCCTGCAAGATGAGGGCGAATACCGCTTCCACGTGGAAACGGGCTTTTTCCGCTTTGACGAAAGCACCGCCCCCAAGCGGATGCAGGTGATTTCCGATGGAGGCAGAACCCTTTTGGAAATGGATTCCCTGCCCTCCTCCGTTGACTTTACCCTTTATGCGCCCGATGCTCACTATTTCTACCTCATCTTCATTGACGAGGAAGGCAGAAAGACCTGGTCCTGCCCCGTATGGACGGGAAAAGCCTTCGAAAAGAAAATCGAAGCACCTCTGTCTCCCCTGCCGAAGCTCGGAGTCAAAGCGAAAGATGAGATCAGCGGCAAGGATGCCTCCGAGCTTATTTGCGACGATCCCACCCGTCTTTGGTTCTCCGAGGAAACCACCGCAAGCCTTCTGATCGATCTGAAAAAGCAGCAGGACGTTTGCGCCTTCAGCCACTATCCCAGATTTTTCTCCAATGCCGAGACCCGTGCCGCAGGCATTGAGAACCATCAGATCTTCAAGCAATTCCCCTGCCGCTACCGTCTTTCTCTCAGCCGTGACGGCAAGGATTTTTCCGTGGTTTCAAGCGGTATGTTCCGCAGATTCGGTCAGGAGGAGTTCTTCCGCTTCCCCAAAACCCGCGCGCGCTACGCCCGTCTGGAAATTCTCAGCACCGTGGGCAAAAACTATTGCCGCAAAGAATTTGAGGATGCCACGATTTGTCTTGCGGAAATCACCTTCTGGAACGAAAGCAAAAAATAATATCGGATCCTTCGGATGAGCGGCAACGCCGCTCATCTTCTTTTTTGAAAGTTTTTTTCGTTTGGTGTTGACTTTTTGAGAAAGCCGTGTTACAATAAGGAAACCGAAAATTCGGAGGTATAGCCCAGCTGGTAGAGCATTCGCTTGACGTGCGAAGGGTCAGGGGTTCGAGTCCCTTTGCCTCCACCAGAAAAAGACCTTGTCGAAAGACAAGGTCTTTTTCAACGAAATAAATCCCTGCGGGATTTGTGAAATGCACTTCGTGCGTGAAATACGCCTGCGGCGTGTGAAATGCCTGCGGGCGTGAGTGGATTTATTTCATTTCA
>JAFWBD010000015.1 GCA_017507325.1 Clostridia bacterium
GACTAACAAAAAGCCTCCCTTGTGTAAAGGGAGGTGGCAGCCGAAGGCTGACGGAGGGATTGTAAAAAAGCCCAAAATAGCAGGAAACAATCCCTCAGTCGCTAACGCGACAGCTCCCTTTACACAAGGGAGCCTTAGGATACGCGCAACCTTAGGGGTGTGGGCTTTGCCCGATGCCCGCGCCTTTTGCAACGCTGTAATACAAAGGCGAAACCGGCGATAAAACAAAGCGATAAATAAATATTTGAAAGGAGAGCAGCAACATGAAGAAAAGTATTTTAACGCTAATAAATAACAATCTAAAGAAGTGCTTGATAATCTTGATTTTGATTTCAGTATTGAATGTTACTGCATTTATTTTAGTTCTTGGCTATTCGTCTGCAGTATGTATTTCATCATTTTTAAGTTTTATGATTGCTATATATGCAATATCAAATGTTAGCGGCGCAAAATTTGGACGGCTATTTAATATGCATATCATTCGTTGGCATTATTTAAGGAATCATGACAAAGAAAACACATACCAAACGAGTTGCCTAAAATATATTGCAATATTATTGCCCGTTAGTGCGGTGTGGTCTATTGTAAATATATGTTTAGCGATTGTTTCAAAAATTGTTTGACAACCAATCTCCCGTTTTGAGTAAAATCATTCACTAAATTTCAAATTATCGAACAAAATAATAACCCCGACAGACTCCATAAATCTATCGGGGTTATCTCTTTGCTTTCTGCGTATCAAATTTTGCTTATCCGTAGGGGCGTTCTTTGAATGCCCGCGGGCGATATAGTTCGCCCCTACCGCGTGTCATGTCAATTTTCCGCTAAGTTTGCACGGACTTGCATCCGTGCTTTTTTCATTTTCTTATGGGAGCAGAAAGGGATTTTCCTCCAAGAATTTCAGAATCCCTTCCGCGTAGCGATCATAGCCCACGGCGTTGGGGTGCAGGGTGAAATCGGCAAAATAATCTGCATCGTGGGGGATCAGATCAAAGCCCGACAGCACGGTAACGTTGGGATAGGCACCGCAAACCTTGCGGATGAAGGCATCGATCCCCAAAAAAGGACCGCAGGGCTTTTCTCTCTGCCAGATCTTCCGCCACAGAGGGGTAATGGCGAGGATGGGAGTGTCGGGATAGCTTTTGACCAAATTTTCGAAAAAGCCGATGCAGGTTTTTTCGAAAACCTCGCGGGGACGGCCGCTCCAATCGTTGGTTCCGTAGGCGACGGTGATCAGATCGGGGCGGAACGAGGGCTTTGCGGCACTGAGCTCGGGAAAGAATTTTTCCCCGCCGATGGCCTTGTTGAATTCCTCCATTCCCAATGCATCCGCCAGGCGGGCGGTATAGCGGCGGTGAGCGTGGAGCGCGTCATACCCTTGGGTGATGGAATCGCCGTAGCAGAGAAGCTTCTTCTCCTTTTTGATCGGGGTAAGATCAGCCCCGTCGGAAAGAGAAATTTCCTGCAAAACCACCTTCTGCAGAGCGGGGAACACCACGGTGATCTCCTTTTCGCCCTCCTTCAAATCAAATTCCTCGGAAAAATCTCCGAAGGGAAGCTCGGTGTGGGTATATTTTCTCGGCAAAAGGGCCTCGTCAAAATTTTGAATGCTGCCCAAAAATTTTCCGTTTTGAAAAACGTCCACGGAAAAATACCGACGGGTGGAGGAGGCCGTCTCTGCGGAGATCTTCAGCCCCAGACGCTTGCTGTCGGTTTTGAACGAGAGGCAAATTCCCGAGGTGGCAAAGATCTGCTTGGTGGGAACACCGTCCCCCTTTTTGCGGTAGATCTCTTCTTCCTCGGGGGTAAAGCGGTGGAAATGGATTCCGTCCTCCTCAGAGGAGAGGTAGGCGGCACCGAGGGTGATGGATTGGATCTGCTGAAAATTGAGCTTCATAATTCCTCCCGTTTTCGTTGGCCGATGGGGCCGATTTTTTAAGGCTCAAGAGCCTTTTGGTTCGATCAGTAACGGTATTTCTTTTGCTTTGCTTTCAGAAAAACGGCAGTCAGGGCCGCGGCGGCTCCTTCCGCCACAATGATGGAAAACCAAACGCCGTCAATTTTGAAAAGAAGGGGCAGGGTGAGAACCGCCAGCACTTGAAAAATGAGCGTTCGCAAAAAGGAGATCAGAGCGGAGGTCAGCCCGTCGTTTAAAGCGGTGAAAAAGCCCGAGCCGAAAATGGCAAGCCCCATAAACAAAAAGGAAAAGGAAAAGATGCGAAAGCCTCTTACGGTTAAGCTGAGGAGATCCGGATCGTATCCAACGAAGAGCAGGGAAAGGGGCGAGGCGAGAAGCTCGGCAAATAGGGTCATCCCCACGGAGAAGAGCAAAATGAGGCAGAGGCTTTTTTTCAACAGAGCCTTGCATTCGCTGCTGTTCCCGCTTCCGTCGTGAAAGCTGATGATGGGAGCCGCTCCGATGGAATAGCCGATAAAGACCGAAGCGAAGATCATACTGACGTACATCATCACCCCGTAGGCGGCAATGCCGTTTTCCCCCGCATAGCGGATCAGCTGCCAATTGTAAAGGATTCCCACAAGACTCATGGAAACGTTGCTCATCAATTCCGAGGAGCCGTTGGTGCAGGCCTTCCACAGAGCCTTTCCGTCAAAACTCGGGCGCTGCAGGCGAATCAGACTTGAATTTTTCCTTCCGAAATAGAAAAGGGGAAAAATACCGCCGATGATCTGGCTTGCGGCGCTGGCCACGGCGGCACCCGTCAATTTCAAGGGCTGGGGGAGCAGGATCACCAAAACCGCATCCAGTACCATATTGGTCAGCCCCGAGATCACCGTGGAGGCAAGGCCCAAATTCGGCCGCTCGGCGGTGACAAAAAAACTCTGGAACAAAAGCTGAAGAACGAAAAAAGGGAGCGAGATCAGCAAGATCCTGCCGTAGAGCACACAGTCCTCCAGAAGGACCCCCTCCGCCCCCAGAAAGATCGAAACGGGGCGAACGAAGAGAAGGCCGAGAATGGAAAAAAAGATCCCGATGGCAAAGGAAGTGTAAACGAAGAGGGAAAAGAGGCGGTTTGCCTTTTCCCGATCCTTTTGCCCCAGGCAGTGGGCCACAATGGCCGAGCCGCCCGTGCCGAACATAAAGCCCACGGTGGAAAGGATCATCAAAGCGGGCATAATGAGATTGACGGCGGCAAAGGGGGTCTTTCCCGCAAAATTGGAAACGAAAAAGCCGTCCACCACACCGTAGATCGAGGTGAAGATCATGGTGCCGATGGAGGGAAGGGTAAAGCGCAAAAGCTTGCGGTATGTAAAATGATCGGAAAGTTGAATTCGCATAAAAGCTCCGAGAAAATTGGTGTCGTACCCCAAGAGTATAGTATAAAAAACCTCTTTTGTCAAATATCTTTTCATATTGACCGAAGGTTTGCAAAAAAGAAAGCGACCGGGCTTGCCGTTCGCTTTTGGGATTAAAGAGCGGGATTTACTTGGGAAACGGAGCCGTTTTGCTCGGGGACACTTTCCGAGGATCCGAAGAGGGTGGAGAGGTATTGGATCAGGGCGGCGTTATCCGTTTGGAATTTTTGCAAAATGGCGTTCAGTTCCGCCTCAGTGGCATTGTCCAAAGGCTTTGCCTCGGGAAGCGCGGGGAAGGCAAAGTCTGTGATGACACCGATCTTCAAGCCCGCGGAGGAAAGATCGAGAGTCATACTCTGATTGGGACCGCCGATGATCTTATCCAGGGTCAGTGTGACGCCGTTCTCCAAGGATACATTGAACAAAACCGAGATCGTTTCGGCCGCTTGATTCTCCCCGTAAAGGGTGAGATCCAGTCGAAGGACGCTGCTTTGATAGCTGCCCTTGGCGGAGAAGAGCCGGATCTTCTTGTTATCGGCAGTGCTTGAAACGTCCAGAGAAACGGATTTTGCCGTATAGGAAAGAACGAATTCCAAGGAAGCGTTTTCCGCACCCGATCTTACGTAGGAAAGAGTGGCTTCGTTGGGCTTTTTCACCAATTCCAAAAGAGTAAGCTGATGGTAAGCGGATGCCGCGTTTCCTTCGGCGATCCCAAGAAGGGCACCGCTCTCCGTGATCTTGAAACGCAGCAGGAGGTCGTTTTCCGCGACGTCAGAGCTTTGACGGAACGTAAAGTCAAATTGAGATTCGGATTGAGCGATCTCAAGGCTCAGGGTGTGGAGCGACGGATCGCGGTATTGCAGGTTGGCATCCAGGCGGTTCAAGGCTCCTTGGTTTTTGTCGTAGGTGATGCTGACCGTTCCGTTTAACGAAAGTGCGGCCATACTGCTTTCCACATCTTGGATCAGCGCCTCGCGGGAGGGCTTGCCTTGAAGGAAGGCTTCCTTGGTCAAGCTCGGATCAAAAAGCGGCAAAACGGCGTCCAAAAGGGCATCGTCTGCGCAGAATTTTTCCACCAAATCCACCAAAACCGTGGCGAGCCCGCGGGGGGTGAGGGTCAAGGAAACGTGGATCTGGCCGTTTGCGTTCTCTTGCTTGGTGGCGGAGAGATTCTTTTCAATGCTTGAAGTCAGTGTGGAAAGATAATCGGTGAAAAGCGCCTCTACCTTGGCAGGATCACTCAAAAAGGCTTCCGTAGCGGGAGGGAGAGAGGAACCGCTCGCCTGTTGGGGGGAAAGGCTGTAATTCTCATCCAAAAGTTCGGAGGAGAGAATGAGTTTGTCCAAGGTGAAAAAGAGCTTGGAATCCACGTTTTGGTTCAAAACCGAGCCCTCCAGGGCATAGAGCATCTGCATTTTATCAAAATCCATCGCGGCACCGAGGGAAAGATGTTTCATATCGAAGTTTGCGGGCACCGCCGCTCCCATCACGGTCAAAAGGGCGGCGGGGTCCTCCACCGTGAGAAACAGCATCATCGGGCGAAGCATGGAGGCCATACCGCCGGCAGTCTCGGTTTCGCTTCCTCCTTTTTCGGTGCTTTCGGGGGAGCTGAGGGTCTCCTCTGCGGTATGGGTTTGATCGGTTTCCGTCGGCTTCTCCTTTTTGCAGGCGGAGAGCATGGAAAAGGTGAGCGTTAAAATGAGCAGCAAGCTGACAATTCGTTTCATAGTGACTCCTTTGAGATTTGTAGTTCTTTGAACACGGTCATTATACTACGGTGGGAAGAAAAATGTCAATGGAAAATCGTGCTTTTGCGGGAGATTTTTTCCGATCCCCAACAAAAAAGCAGAGGCCGACGGATCGGCCCCTGCCTTGAAAAATCGGGAATTACACGCCCGAATAGGCGGAGAAGCCGCCGTCTACGGGGAGAACCACACCGGTGATAAAGCTTGCGGCCTCGGAATTCAAAAGGAAGAGCAGAGCGCCCTCCAATTCCTCGGTCTTGCCGAAGCGACCCATGGGGGTGGCGGCCAGAATCTTGCCCGTTCTGGCGGTGGGGGTGCCGTCCTCGTTGAACAGGAGAGCGGCGTTCTGCTTGGTGGAGAAAAATCCGGGGGCAATGGCGTTGACACGAATGCCCACCTTGCAGAAGTGAACGGCCAGCCACTGAGTAAAGTTGGAAATGGCGGCCTTGGCACCGGAATAAGCGGGGATCTTGGTCAAGGGGGTGAAGGCGTTCATACTGGAAATGTTCAGAATGGAGCAGCCCTCCTTGCCCATCATCTGACCGGCAAAGGCCTGGGTGGGAATGAGGGTTCCCAAAAAGTTTAAGTTGAATACGAAGCCGACTCCTTTGCTGTCCAGATCAAAGAAGGTCTTGGTTCCGTCCGTCAGATCGGCGGGCTCGAAATATTCCTTGTCGGTGGTGGCCTTGGGATTGTTACCGCCGGCACCGTTGATGAGAATGTCGCAGGTTCCCAGATCGTTCTTCACGGCCTCGGCAACGGATTTGCAGATCTCTTCATCCAATACGTTGCAGGCGTAGGCCTTGGCAATGCCGCCCTCGCTGACGATCTCCTCCGCGAAAGCCTTGGCGGCCTCCTCGTTCAGATCCAAAAGGGCGACCTTGGCTCCGGCACGGGCCAGAATCTTGGCAAAATGAGAGCAGAGAACGCCGCCGGCACCGGTGACTACGGCAACCTTTCCCGTCAAATCGGTATTCAATACGTTTTTCATGTTCTTTTCCTCCCTTTTATCGTTTCACTCTTGCATTTCCGTTGTAAATGGACCAAACCTGATCCTCATCGGCAGGCTGAGCATAGTCCGTCAAGAAGGTGGTGGCCAGAGCACCCGTTGCCCAAGCGAATTTCACCCACTTTTCGGGCTCCCACTTTTTCAGAATGGAATAGAGAAGACCGCCCACAAAGCCGTCGCCGCCGCCGATACGGTCCAAAACGCGGATCTCGCGAACGGGCTCGATGAACCACTCGTCATCCACCAGGGTGATGGCACCCCACAGATGGGCGTTGGTATCGACGACCTGACGAAGGGTGGTAGCGAATACAGAAGTATCGGGGAAGCTCTTTTTTACCTCACGGATCATATTCTGGAAGCTTTCGATCTTGGCGGCAATGTCCTTTCCGCCTGCTTCGGGACCCTTGATGCCGAGGCAAAGCTGGAAGTCCTCCTCGTTGCCGATGAGAATGTCGGAAACGGAGGCAATCTCGGTGAAGACGTTGTGGAGCTCCTCCTCACGGCCCTCCCAGAAGGAGGCGCGGAAGTTTAAGTCAAAGGAAATCAGCGTGCCGTATTTTTTGGCACAGCGGGCAAGCTCCAGACAAAAACGGCTGGTATCGGGGGAAAGGGCGGCGATCAGACCCGAAAGATGCAGGATCTGTACGCCCTCCTTGCCGAAAATGCGCTCGGTATCAAAATCATCCACACAGAGGGTTCTGCCTACCTCGCCTGCTCTGTCGTTTTGAACGCGGGGACCGCGGGAGCCGTAGCCGCTGTCGGCAATGTTGAACTGATGGCGGTATCCCCAAGGGCCGCCCTGCGGGATTTCCTTCCCCTCAAAATCCATACCTCTGGCACGGAGATTGGCCTTGATAAAGGCGGCAATGGGGCTGTCCTTGACGAATTTGGTCAACACCTTAACGGGAAGACCCAGATAAGAGGAAATGCTGGCCACGTTGGTCTCGGCACTGGTGGCCTGCATACGGAACATATCGGAGGCGGCCACGGGCTGACCGTTCTCGGGGGTGATTCTGACACCCATACTGGTGGGAACCACCAGAGAATAGCGATAATCTTTTCTGAGCTCTTTCATGCCATATCTCCTTTTCTTTAAACCTGATAGTTGGAGGCGGCGGTGTCTCCGCCCTCGCCGGTCCAATTGGTGTGGAAAAATTCGCCTCTGGGGGCATCCACTCTCTCGTAGGTGTGGGCACCGAAATAGTCTCTCTGTGCCTGCAGAAGGTTGGCGGGCAATTTCTTGCAGCGGTAGCCGTCAAAGTAAGCCAAGGCGGCGGACATTGCGGGAACGGGAATTCCGTTGGCCACAGCGGCACCGCACACTCTTCTCCAGCCGGCCTGAGCCTTGTCCATAGCCTTCTTGAAGTAGGGATCCAAAAGAAGGTTGGTCAATTCGGGGTTCTGATCGTAAGCCTCCTTGATCTTGCCGAGGAATACGCTGCGGATGATGCATCCCCCTCTCCACATCAGAGCGATTCCGCCGTAATTCAAATTCCAGCCGTAGGTCTTGGCGGCGGCGCGCATCAGGGTGTAGCCCTGCGCGTAGGAAACGATCTTGGCGGCAAAGAGAGCGTCGCGAATGTCGGCAATGAAAGCGGCTTTATCTCCCGAAAATTCGGGCTTGGGTCCGCAAAGCACTTCGGAGGCGGCAACTCTTTCCTCCTTGATGGCGCTGAGACAACGGGCAAAAACAGCCTCGCCGATGAGGGTCAGCGGAACGCCCTCGTCCAAAGCGGCGATTCCCGTCCATTTTCCCGTGCCCTTCTGACCGGCGGTATCCAAAATCTTATCCACGATGGGGCTTCCGTCTTCATCCTTGTAGGCCAGAATGTCGCGGGTGATCTCGATCAGATAGCTGTCCAATTCGCCCTTGTTGTACTCGGCGAAGATTTCGTGCATTTCATCGGCGGAAAGACCCAACAGGTCGCGCATCAATTGATAAGCCTCGCAGATGAGCTGCATATCGCCGTATTCGATTCCGTTGTGAACC
>JAFWBD010000002.1 GCA_017507325.1 Clostridia bacterium
ATCCTAAGGCTCCCTTGTGTAAAGGGAGCTGTCGCGTTAGCGACTGAGGGATTGTTTCCTGCTATTTTGGGCTTTTTTACAATCCCTCCGTCAGCCTTCGGCTGCCACCTCCCTTTACACAAGGGAGGCTTTTTGTTAGTCCCATTATAACAAAAATCGGCAGAGAAAACAAGTTCTCTGCCGAAGTTTTGTGCCTGCCTATTTCTCCGCTAAGAATGCAAAGAGAAGTCCGTGCTTTTTGATTTGCAAACGTATTGGATTTACAAAAGAGAATCGTAGGCGTCTCCGATCTTTGCCATGGTATCCCACAGCAGAGGATTCGGAAGACCCGCCGCCTCCAAGGCTTCCCTGCAGGAAAGCGCGGGATCGGCCTCCAGACACAGCTCGGTATAAATCGCCTGCGCTGCCTCATAGCCGTTTGTTTGTGCCTCGGCATACAGGCTCATGGCGGCGATCTCGCTGACCGCGTAGCTCAGATAATACACGGGGGATTCCATAGTAACCTGCTGAACGTAAGCATCAAAATCCGAACGGTGCAGACGGATTCCGCTTTCTGCCTCCACGCCCTCCCAAACATCGCTCAAAATATTCCTCAGCATCGGGGTGGCGCCCCCCTCTGCGGCGGTATAGACCCTTTCCTCAAATTCATCCACCACAGTGCTCATCACCACCGTCAAAAGTCCGTTTTGCAAGCGGTAGAGAAGAAACGCCTCATAGACAGCCTCATTCTCGATCCTCTCCTCCAGATAATCCAGAAAGAGCCACTCGTTGCCTTGAGAATGCACCTCCCCCAGATCATAGGGCAGAGCGCCGCTCAAATAATGGGTATAGGCCGTGTAGTGCCCCAATTCGTGGATCAAGGTCAAGATCTGCTGATAGCCATAGCCCAAAAACACAAAGGGCTGCTGCAGATAATCCGAATATTCGGAATAGGCGATCTCGTAGGCGCTCTCCTTTTCGGCGCAAAACAGCGCCTCGCGGTCAAAGAGAGCGTTCATCGCCGTGTTCATTTCTCCCGAATAGCTTTCCAGATATCCGTTCAGATATTCGTTTTCGGGAAGGCAGGGATCTTCGGTGAGCACATTCAAAAGAGCCGCTTCCTCCTCGCTCAAATTCGAAAGGGCCAAGCGGTAGCTTTGGGCAACCCTTGCATAATAAGGCAAAAGCTTCCGCAAAACGCTTTGACGGAATTGCTTTCGTTCCTCAGCATCGTAATCCCGAAGATAAATTTCCCGTGAGGCATATTCGTAATAATTCTCGTAGCCGTAAAGGGCGGCAATGCGGTTGGCGTTAGAAACAAATTCCAAATAAAGCTCCGCAACCTCCTCTGACCAGGCAGAGGCATCCCACTCCAAATCAAAATAGCGGTGAAGCAATTCATTCTGCGCCTGATTGAGCTCTCCCACCTCACCGTCTGAGGACTCCAATTCCGCAAGATCTCCCGCGCTCCAATTTTGGAACACGATCTTTTTGGCAAAAAGCTCCGATTCATACAGCTTTTTCAGAACCCGCATCCATTCTGCTTGGCCGCGGGTATAGCTTTCCTCCGCAAAGCGAAAGTGCTCCTCGGCGCTCGGATCCTCCATATCGGCATAATACGCCAGCTGAGCCATCAGATAGCCATGATAAATGCGTTCCCAATCCTCATAGACCTGTTCCGCTTCAAAAAGGATCGCAAGGTTTTTTCCCCCGTCGATCAATTTTTCCAAATGCGCCAGTCGGTCCATGGCCACCGCCACGTCCTCTTCGCTGAGGAAGCAGGAAAAATCCATTTTCGGTGGCATCTGCACCTCGCTTTTCCACCAACGGGCCGAAAAAACCGAGACGGTCAAAACAATCAAGGCCAAAAGCACAACAGTCGCTTTTTTGGCCGCAGACATTTCACTCACTGCTTTAAAGCGCTTCCATCGAACTGCGAATCGCATCGTCGGGATGGCATTTTTCCTCAAATACCTTGTTCGGATCCCGAAGCTTTTGGAACTCGGCAAAATACCGCTCGCCGAATTCATACAGCGAGGGAGCATTGAAATGAAGCTGATCGGGATTGGCCGTGAGCCCTTCGGCGGAAACGAAGCCGTAGCCCTTGTTTTCCTTGGCAAAGGATGCCAGCGCCTCGTTGATCTTGCGGTAATTTTTCACCTCGGAGAATTTTTCGCAAAACGGAAGAAAATCACCCAAGCCCCCCAAAAGGAAGGGCACGTCGTACAGATCCAATTCCTTGCGGAAGGCCTCCATAATCACCCCAAGGGATTCCTTGTAGCTTCCGTACAAATGCTCGTGGCAATCCGATTCTCCCTGATGCCACAGCACCCCCGCAATGGTGGAGGTCCTCTGAGCCAAGCGGGCATTGTTCACCGCATTGTCAAACAAAAGACTGCCCGGCTGCCATTGGCTGAGCTTGGTTCCCCCGTCGGCACAGCAAACAAGTCCCACGGAAACGTCGTAGGTCTCGGCATAGCGCTGAGCGAATTTTTCCGCCAGATTGACTCCCGAAAAGCTTCTGTCGGGGTTGATGGGGCGGAACATCGACTGCCAGCGGCCGTTTCGCATAATCCGAATGCGCTTATCCGAAACGAGCTCCACCTCCGCGGGATTCCCTCTACCCGCCATATTGGATTGACCGATCAATAAAAACGAATGGATCATTTTTTTCTCCTCTCAGATTAAATTTTCCAAAAAGGCAATCAAAAGCCTTGCAATTTTTTCGTGTCCCGCATCGTTGGGGTGAAGCCCATCGGGCATATAGCGTTCCTTCTGAGCGGGGATGCGCGGAGTCATTCCGCTGCAGGCCATCAGATCCAGATAGGGGATGGCGTATTTTCTTGCACTTTTTCGAATGATTTCGGCATAATCATACAAGGTCCCCACAGGACCGCTCTTGCGGCCGGGGGTTCCGCAGGGATCATCCTCCCCGCTGCGGTGAAGGGGTCCCATCACCACGATCAAGCGATCGGGAAAACGCTCGATCAGCTTTTCAAAAAGCAGATCACAGGCCCCGCGGAAGGTATATTCGCTCCGATCCCCCTCCTCTCCCAAGGGAGCATCGCCGTGGCCGTAATCATTGGTGCCGCCGAAAACCACGATCACGTCGCTATCCGCATCCAGATTTTCCACCCGCGAGATAAAGTGCCGATCGGCCCGCAGATCCTGCACGGTAGGGGTTTTCTGTGCGGCAAAGCGGGAGCCCGAGATCCCGTCGATGCAAACTGCCCGCAATCGGCAAGTGCTTTTGATTCGCTGATGATACAAATTCTCGGGGTTTTTCACGCCGACACCCTCGGTAATACTGTCTCCCAAAAAAGAAATTTTCAATCCCTCTAATTTCACTGCGCTTCCTTCTTTCCGCTTTTTTTGATCCGATGGATCCTTCGCCTTTCATCATAGCACGAAATCTCAAAAAATTCAATTCCTTTCTTCCAAATCCCACAAAAAGACGCGCAAATTTTTCTCAAGGCCTTGCATTGCGTTTTCAAAACTGTTATGATAGAAACAATCTCAAAATTCGGAAAGGATTTTTTTATGACACTTCAAACCATTGCCGAAGCATTGCAGTTAAAGGAATACCCCGTTGAATTGGAGCCCTATTATCCCATCCCCGAGGAGCGCCGCGGAGAGCTTTGCACACGGGAGTTGATTCTTCATCTGGAAGAAAGATTCCATCTGTTCGGGGAATATTTTTCCGCCGTATTGGAAGGCTTTGAGGATCTGAAGAGTGACCCCTATCGCAAGGAATTGATGGATATTCTCAGCCTTTATTTGAAGGATTGCACCGTCAAGGAGGCCCGAGCCATCAAATGCCCCGGAACGGTGGGAACCCCCGCCTCCAATATGATGCCTTTTTTGATCCACCTTCCCTCGGTGGAAAAGGCTTTTGAGAATTTGCTTTCCCGAGGCTTTTCCGAAGAAGAGGCCATGGGCACCATGGAGGTTTATAAGATCTATCTGTGGGAAACGCAGAATTTCCGCTCGGGCTTTGTGGGTCTGGCCCCCAACATTTCCAGCTGGCTGACCTATTTTACCAAGGGAAGCATTTTTTATCCCGGCTTTTGCGGGTTGAACTATCAGATCACCGCCTTGAGCCCGAAGAATTCTCCCTACTTTTTAAAGAACAAGGCCACGGGCGAGCTTCTTCCCGTTTTCGGCGGAAATCTGGTCTTTCACCGCAGCGGCTTCCCCTTGGGCAGTGCGGGTGCCGAGGAGGAAGAGGGCTCCTTCGAGACGGTTTTTGAGGAAACCGAGGAGGAATACGTCGGTCATCCCACCGTCGGTGACACCGTTTCTCCCGCAAGACAGCGTTATCCCAAATCCGAATGGGAATTGGCTCTGCAGCCGGGAGACGACGTTCTCAGCGTACACATCTTTTTCAAAACGGATTTCAACCCCGAGACCGTGACCCGTTCCATGGAGATCGGAAAGGAATTGGCCCTCCGATGCTTCCCCGAGCGAAACTTCAAGGCCATGCATTGCTGCTCCTGGCTGTTGAGCCCCGTTCTCAACGAGGTTCTGGGCGACAAGGCCAAGATCAGCTCCTTTTCCTCCCGCTTCGTTCGCTATCCCGTAAAGAGCGCGGGAAAATCGGTCTTCAGCTACGTATTCCCCGGAAAATTCGAATCCTTGGAGGATCTTCCCGAGAACACCAGCCTTCAGCGTGCTCTGAAGAAGCGCTTCCTTGGCGGCGGCAAGGTTTACGAAACGGGCGGCGTGATCCTCTTTTAATCGCAAAAGCAGCTCCCTCCGAAAACGGAAGGAGCTGTTTTCTTGTTTGGTTTTTTTTTACAGAGTCAAAACGACCTTGCCCACGTTTTCTCCGCGATAGAGGATATCGTGAGCGGCCTCGGCCTCCTGAATGGGCAAAACCTTATAAATGGTGGGCTTCACCTCGCCCGTTTCCACCTTGGGCCAAACCTTCTCCACCAATTCCGCCAAAATGCGGGCCTTGGTTTCGGGGGTGCGGGAACGGAGGGTGCTGCCGATGATGCGAACGTTGCGCACGTAGATATTCTTCAGATCGATCTCGGTCTTCTGTCCGGCCAGAGCCGCAATCATAATCCAGCGGGCACCGTGCTTCAGATAATGGATGCATTTACCCATGATCTCGCCGCCGAGACAGTCAATGGCAACGTCCACGGGATGCCCTGCCTCCAATTCCTCCTTCAAAACGGCGGAAATGTCCTCTCTGCCCGTTACCACCACGCGATCGGCCTTCAAATGGGTGATGCTGGCGGCGATTTCATCGGTGAGAACCGTGGTGATCACACGGGCACCGAAGGCCTTGGCCATGGGGATGATCACGCTGGCCAGCCCGCTGGCTCCCGCATTCATCAAAAGGGTGTTGCCCGCCTCCAATTTACCCTCCATAAACAAATTGAGGTATGCAGTGGCAAAGGCCTCGGGAATGGCGGCCGCCTCCACCATCGAGCAGTTCTTGGGAATGGGCATCAGCATATCGTATTTTACGTTCACGTATTCGGCATATCCGCCGCCGCCCAGAAGGGCACAAACACGGTCGCCCACCTTCCAGGAGGATTTTTCGGCAGCCGCCTTCCCCACCTCGATGATGGTGCCTGCGATCTCCAAGCCCATCCATTCGGGACAGCCGGGAGGGGGAGGATAATCGCCTTCTCTCTGCATCAGATCAGCACGGTTCAAGGCGGCCGCTTCGATCTTCACCAAGCAGTCCTCCTCGCCGAGAATGGGGTCGGGAACGTTGTCCCAACGGAGGGAACGGTCATCGTTTACCAAAATTGCTTTCATAATTTTATCTCCTTTTCGTTTAAAAATCCAATTGGTCGCGAACGGTTTTCATGGTGGAAAGCAGGGGCTGACTGGCGGTGGAAAGGGCGTCGTGCTCAAACACGCAAAGGGTCATACAGTTCCCCAAATGGCCGCCGAGCCTTCTGTGTATGGAGCAGGTGCCTCCCGAAAGATACAGGAAGGGTGCCCCCAATTCCTCCTTCAAAAGGTTCGTAATGCGAAGATTTTCGATCTGCTCGGCCATATTGTTTCCCTTGGTGACGATCTTCACCACGTCCGCCCCGCGGGCCTTTTGCTCTCTTGCGATCTCCAGCACCCGCTCTGCGGGAACGAACTTGCGCAAATGAGAGGACATCAAAACGTTGGCACCGAGCCCGTGGATCCGATCGATCAGATCCATTTGCTTCTTCTTGGCCGCCTCATCCTCGCAAAGCTCCTCGGGATGGCGGCAAAACAGATCACCCATCACGTCGCAAAGAGCCACGCCGCTCTCAGCCAAACGGAGGATGCCCTGTGCCAAAACCTCATCGCTTTTGCCCGTATTGGCCTTGCCGCGATAATAGGTGGCGTAGCAAGGACGCCCCTTCATTTCCTTCAATAATTTCCGATAGACCTCTTCATTTTGATACTCCTCCAGCAAGGACTCCGCCTGAAGGCCAAAGGCCTCCGCCCCCAAGCAAAGGCTGTTTCGAATTCGCCGAATCACAACTTCGGGCGTTTCACACTGCATAATCACGGTCAAAGGAGGTCTGTCTCCTTGAAAAAAAACACGTTTCGTCATTTCATTCTCCCCATGGCGTTTCGACCGCCATCGATCATAATATTTTCACCGTTGATAAACTGCCCCTTTTCCGAAGCAATAAAAAGGATCAGATCCACGATCTCCTGCGGCTCTGCGGCTCTGCCCAAAAGGGTCTGCATCTTCGCCATGGCCGCACGGGTCAAAACGGGTCCGGGGGATACGCAAACACAGCGGATGCCGTATTGAGCCCCGTATTGCGCCACCGATTTGGTCAGACCGTACATCAGCCCCGCCTTGGAAACGGCGTAATCCATTCCCTTTTTGGAGCCCTCCGCACCGGTGATGGAGCCGATGTTCACAATCAAGCCCCGCCCTTGCTTTCTCATCTGCTGAAGGCAGGCATAAGCAAAATAAAAGGGGCCCTTGAGGTTGACGTCGATCCCCCAATCGAATACGTCAATGGGAATATCGGGAAATTCCAATTCCTTGGGCACCTTCAGAACGCGAACCGCCGTACCGCCCGCAAAATTCACCAGCACATCCACCGAGCCGAATTCCGCCACGGCACGGTCTCTGGCGGCGCAGACCTGATCATAAGAGCGCACGTCGCACAAAACGCCCACGGCCTTGCCCTCTCCCTTTTCCGTGATATCCCGTGCCGCCTCCATCAGAGCCTCCTCGTTTACGTCGCACATCACCACGTTACCGCCCAAGGCGGCAAAGTTTTGGGAAAACAAAAGCCCCATTCCGGATGCGGCTCCGCTGACCAGCGCGGTTTGACCGATAAAACTCATTTTCTGCCTCTCTTTCTGCGCATCTGCGCCGAATCTTTAACGTTTTCGATTCAAAACTCCCAAAATTTCTTGACTTATTCTGACCTTTTTGATATGATGGGATCGGTGATGAATATGAAGCTTGAAAACCCCATTACGGTCACAGATATTCGACCGCCCATTCTGGTCCGCTCCCAAAAAGGGAGAATTTTTACCATGACCCGACGCCAGAGCTTTGGCATTTCTCTTTGCATCAGCGGGCAGATCACCTACCGAATGAACGGATCCCGCTACGTCTCCACGCCCGATTGCGCCGTTCTTCTGCCTCAGGGAGGAAGCTATACCCTTCACGATGATGAGAACGGGCTCTTTCCCGTGATCAATTTCCTCTGCGAAAAGCCCATTTGCTCCGAAATTCTGGTTCTGCCGCTGGAAAATCCCCAAGGCTGTCTTCAGGATTTCAAAAAGCTGCAAAATCTGTTTCTCTTTGGAGAGCATCGCTTGCAGATCTTCAGCGTCTTTTACGGAATGCTTCAAAAAATCTTCCCCGACAATTCCCCGAAAAACAGCCGATTGCTCCCCGTTTTGCAATGCATTGAAGCCAATTTGTCCTCCCCCTCCCTCTCCAACACCACCCTTTCGGAAAAGGCGGGGATCAGCGAGGTTTACCTGCGGCGGATCTTTCGGGAGGAATACGGTACCACGCCCAAGCAGTATATTTTAGGCATCCGCATTCAAAAGGCCAAGCAAATGCTATCCAATACGGGCCTTTCCGTCACAGCGGTGTCGGAGGCCTGCGGTTTTTCCAGTCTGTTTCATTTTAGCCGTGCATTCAAGGAAAAGACGGGTCTTACTCCCACCGAATATCTCAAGGAAAATCAGCTGTTTCATCTGTAAATTTCTTATTTTATTATAAAAGAAATTCCCCCTCGGGTCAATGGCAAAAACGATATTCATTTAACAAAAACGATACTGTCCTTCCGATTCGTCTGCTGATCCCGATATTTTTTCGGTGTCAGCCCGTAGCGGCCAAGGAACAGACGGTGGAAATAGCTTTTATTTTCATAGCCCACCGCTTTGGCGATCTCCTCCACGGGCATTTCACTGTTCTCCAATAAGTACGCCGCCCGGGAAAGGCGCTTCTCCTGCACAAGCTCCGTGTAGGTTTTTCCCAAGCCCGCCTTCACCTCGTGGCTGAGCCAATAAAAATCGTAGTGCAAGAGCCTTGCCGCCTCCGTCAGGCTTCCGTTTCGGTAATGCTCCTCCACGTATCGCAGAAGCTGCATCCGTGCGGCTTCTTTTTTTGTGGGATACGCCAAGGTATCGGTGTGATTTAACAGCTGCATAATCAAAAGTCCCATGGTGGTTTGCAGCAGATTCCGCCGATTGGGAACGTTTCCGATCAGAATCCAAAGCAGATTTTCGATCAGATTCTGAACGGGGAGCACCTCGGAGACCTGAAAATGCAAATAAGAGCTGTTTTTTCCGAAAAACAGCGATTCCAGCAAAAACCGCTTGATGGGGGTATCCTCCGCTCCCAGCATTTCCAGCGTTTTTTCAAAAAAGCGCGGCAAGATGATGAAATTTACCGCCAGATCCCCCTCTCCCGCAGGCAGAATCTCCTGCTTGGCGGTTTGCCCCAAAAGCAAAAATTCCCCTTTCTGCAAGCAGATTTCATTCCCGTTGATCCGATGATGCGTTTTTCCCGTACACATATAAACCGCCTCCACAAAATCGTGGGTATGCTCGGGAAAATGAACGAATCGGGTGTGAGGGCGCACGGTAATGAGCTTTCCCTCCTCCATCAGCTTGGCAGCGGTGACAATCCCGTCATTTTTTTCGGAATAGATCCTGGGATCAACCTCCCTACGGCCTTGGAGAATGGCTTTCTCTTCCTCGGTAATCGGCATTAATTTTTCCAAAATATTCGCATGGATCACATTTTCACCCCCCTTCCATTATACCAAGAATCCGAAAAAAATCAACACAAATCAGGACACTTTTTTCCGCAAATACGGACCTTTCCCAATCTACCTTTTTGTGATAGGATGGAGATGAAAAAAGGAAAGGAGATTTGTCCCGTGACCTATTATCTTGCCATTGATATCGGCGCCTCCTCGGGGCGGCATCTTTTGGGATCGGTTTTTCAAGGGAAGCTGCAGATCGAGGAGATCTATCGCTTTGAAAATCGGCTGAAAAACGAAAACGGCACCTTGATCTGGGATATTGATGAGCTGCTTTCTCAAGTCAAGCAGGGCATTGCCCGTTGCAAGGATTTGGGGAAGATTCCCAAAACCGTCGCCATCGATACCTGGGGTGTGGATTACGTTTTGCTGGACGAGGAGAAAAAGCCCATTCTCCCTGCCGTCAGCTACCGCGACAGCCGCACCGAGCGCGGTGCCGCAGAGGTAGCCTCTCTTCTGCCGCAGGAGGAATTGTACCGCAAAACGGGCATTCAAAAGCAGAATTTCAACACCGTTTTTCAATTGTATTGCGACAAAGTCAGCGGAAAGCTGGAAAAAGCCAAGCATTTTCTGATGATGCCCGAATATCTCTCCTTTTGCTTGACGGGCGTGATTCAAAACGAATACACCAACGCCACCACCACGGGTCTTGTGAATGCGAAGACAAAAAGCTGGGATCCCGAGATTTTGGATCGCTTGGGCATTCCCGCCTCCCTCTTTTGTGAGCCCTCCCTCCCCGGCACGGTGTTGGGCCCCTTCTTGCCCGAGGTGGAAGCGGAGCTGGGCTTTTCCTCCGAGGTCGTTTTTTGCCCCTCCCACGATACCGCCTCCGCCGTGGCCGCCTGCCCCATAGATGAGGAAAGCATTTACATTTCCTCGGGCACCTGGAGTCTGATCGGTACGGAGAATGCTTCCCCCGTTCTCACCGCCTCGGCGCGCCTTGCCAATTTCACCAACGAGGGCGGGATCGATTACCGCTTCCGCTTTTTGAAAAACATTATGGGAATGTGGCTGTTTCAGAGCATTCGACGGGATTTGGGCAAAACCCTTTCCTATGATGAGATGATGGAAATGGCGCAAGGCTCAAGCTTTACCCGATGCATCGACCCCGCCTCCTCCGTCTTTTTGGCGCCCGACAATATGATCGAAGCCATTCGGAAAGAATTGGGCGAGCCCACCCTCCCCTTAGAGGACGTGCTTTCCTGCGTGTATCATTCCTTGGCCCATTCCTATCTCAGAACCGTGGAGGAAATGGAGGCGCTGTGCGAAAAAAAGATCGGCGGCATTCACATTCTCGGCGGCGGCAGTAAGGATCGCTATCTGAACCGTCTGGTCGCCCGCATCACGGGAAGAAGGGTCTATATCGGGCTGACCGAGGCCACTGCCACGGGCAATCTGCTCTCCCAATGGATGCACGACACCCATCATTCTCTTGACGAGGCAAGAGAATGCGTCAAACAATCATTTTCTATTCAGGAGGTAACCCCATGAATCGCTTTGAAAAAGCAAAAAAGATCTATGCCGATCTCGGTGTGGACGTGGAAGAAGCTCTGGAGGCTTTGAAAAATACCTGCATTGCCGTTCACTGCTGGCAGGGTGACGACGTGGTGGGCTTTGACAGCCGCGAGAGCCTTTCGGGCGGCATTCAAACCACGGGCAATTATCCCGGAAGAGCCACCACGCCCGAGGAATTGATGGCGGATTACGACAAGGCCTTTTCTCTGATCCCCGGCAAAAAGAAGCTGAACCTTCACGCCAGCTACGCCATTTTTGAGGAGGGCGAGAAGGTGGGCAGAGACCGTTTGGAGCCCCGCCACTTCCAAAAATGGGTGGAATTTGCCAAGGAAAGAAAGGTCGGCATCGATTTCAACCCCACCTTCTTTTCCCATCCCATGGTCAAAAACAACCTGACCCTTTCCTCCCCCGACGATACGGTGCGCCGCTATTGGATCGATCACGGAAAGGCTTGTCTGAAGATCGCGGAATATTTTGCCGACGAAACGGGCGTTCCCTGCGTGATGAATATCTGGATCCCCGACGGCTACAAGGACGTTCCCGCTGATCGACTCGGCCCCAGAAAGCGCTTCCGCGAGAGCCTGGATGAGATCCTTGCCACCCCCTACGATCCCAAAAAGGTATACGTGACCTTGGAATCCAAGGTGTTCGGCATCGGTCTGGAGAGCTACACCGTCGGCTCGGCGGAATTCTGCCTTTCCTACTCGGATCACAAAAAGATCACCCCCTTGATGGACAACGGACATTACCACCCCACGGAAGCGGTGAGCGATAAGATCTCCTCCCTTCTGCTGTTCAACGAGAAGATCGCCCTTCACGTTACCCGCGCCGTCCGTTGGGACAGCGACCACGTGGTGATTCTGGATGACGAGACCCGTGAGATCGCAAAGGAGATCGTGCGGAACCGCGCTTTGGATCGGGTTTTCATTGCAACGGATTACTTCGATGCCTCCATCAACCGCATTTTTGCCTGGGTAACGGGCGTTCGAAGCGTGCAAAAGGCCCTTTTGGCCGCACTCCTTCAGCCGAATGAGCGCTTGGCCGCTTTGCAGGAGGAGGGGAATTTCACCGAGGTGATGTATTGGTTTGAGGAATTGAAATTGGCTCCCTTGGGAGATATCTGGAATGAATTTCTCCGTCGGGAGGGCCTTGAAGAAAACTATTACAACGCCATCAGAAAATACGAAAAGGAAGTTTTGGAGAAACGGAAATGAAAAACATTTTAAATGCTCCCTTTGTGGAGGAAATGAAAAAAACCACCGCCAATATGTATCGCCTCGGCTGGGATGAGCGCAACGGCGGCAACATCAGCTATTTGTTGGATGAAAAGGAGGTTGCGGAATACCTGGATCTCGGCAAGGTTCTTCGCACCATTCCCACGGGCTTTGACGCTTCTCCTCTCATCGGCAAGATCTTTATCGTGACGGGCACGGGAAAGTATTTTAAGAACGTGGAGGATGATCCCGAAACCAACCTGGGAATCATTCGCATCACTGAGGACGGCACCACCGCCGAGCTTCTTTGGGGCTGGAAGGACGGCGGAAAATTCACCAGCGAATTGCCCGCCCATCTGATGAGCCACATTGCCCGATTGAAGGTGGAGCCCCGCAACCGCGTGATTATGCACACCCACCCCACCTATACCCTGGCCATGAATTACGTGCACGAATTGGATGAAAAGAAATTCACCCACAGCCTTTGGGAGATGTGCACCGAATGCATCGTGGTCTTTCCCGACGGTGTGGGCGTCCTTCCTTGGATGCTCTGCGGCACAGCCGAGATCGGCGAGGCCACCGCAAAGAAAATGGAGGAATTTCGCTTGGTGGTATGGGGAATGCACGGCATTTACGGCGCCGGCACCACCATGGACGAGACCTTCGGTCTCATTGAGACCGTTGAAAAGGCCGCGCAGATCTATATGCTCACCGCCCATCTTCCCCGCGTGAACACCATCCGCGACAGCGAAATGGTTGAGCTGGCCGAATTTTTCAAGGTCAAGTACCGCAAGGACTTTTTAAATCTCTGATCCCCTTTGCGAATCCTCCCCCAAAAAAGTAATGAATTGCCCTAAATGGCATAAATTGGCTTGCGCCGTGAATGGAACTTCGTTCATGAATTGCCTTCGGCATGAAAAAAATAGCAATTCAATTCATGAAAACAAAGTTTTCAAATCATGAAGCCGTCAGGCTTCCATTCATGACGCAAAGCGTCCATTCATTACGATCCGGAGAAACTTGTCTGAAAAAGCGCAAAAGCACTTATGACAAACGATTGATTCGTTATCATAAGTGCTTTTTGTTAAAACTTCGTTATCGCGCGTGCCCATTCGGCACAGCCCTTTTTAATTTACTTCAAAGTTCCATCCCATTCCTCTCGCGGAATGGCATCGGGATCAATGCGGGTGACAATCTCCTGCCCGTCTTTCCCGTCCAAAAGGCCGTAGCCGTAGGCGATCATGGGGTGAATGAAGAGACCCTCCCAATAGACGTACACCGCCTTGCCCTTGGTTAGGCCGACGTAATCGCCGATCCAAACGGTTTGTTCTTTTTTGAGGATGCGGATTTCATCCATACCGTCTCCCTTAATCTCAAAAACGGGAAGACCACTGTATTTTCCGTAATAATCAATGGATAGATCCTCCGCCTTGAAGGTGGGGCGGAGCTTCTCTTCTTCATCCTCATATTTTCTGTACATATATTCGGTATAGGCCAATTTGATTTCCGAGGCAAGGGCGGGATCGAGCCCTTCGCTGTCATCGGGATGGGGAGGAACCCTCGTCTTGGAGGAATTGGGACTGCAGGCGATCAAAGAGCATCCGATCAAAAGAAGCGTAACCAAGCAAAGGGCAAAGCTCCGAAGCAAAACTCGTTTCATCATCATTCCCTCCCCTTACGATTTCAAGGAAGCCTCATAAGCTTCCACGGATTCATAAAACCTTGAGCCCAAAATGGGCTCCGTTGACAGAGACCTTCCGAAATCCAAAATATCCTCCTTGGTGAGCAGTCCTTGGCTATAGGCCCCTTGCAAGCTAAAGAGAATGCCCTTATCATAATATACAAAGGTGTCACGAAGATCGACAAATACCATGCCGGCAACCCGGTCCACTAAGTCAATTGCGGGATAGTTCAGACTCGTATCCATATACACAATATAGCAGTCTCCGTATTTCCCTCGATTCCAAATGCAAAGCTCTTCGGGGTGCTCCACCGGTTGATTGAACCGCTCACGACTCTCCACGTAGCATGTTTTGATTTCGGAAGCCAGAGACTGATTGATATTTCGATCGTTAGGATGCGGGGGGATCTGCTCCGAGGGAGTGCAGGAAGATACAGCAAAAAGCAGCAACAACAGCAGTATGGCGATCCATCTTTGTTTTCTTTGTTTCATCAAAATACCCTCCTTAAAAAATGATATTCGATATCAAAAAAATCGCAAGGAGACAGAGGGGAACCTTTTCCCTTCCTTTACGAGCGATCCGAAATCGAAAATTTTTCAAAACGTGCTTTGTTTTTTTGACGCGCCGTCCGCAGGGAGCCGAATGGAAATCGGCTTCTTTTTTTCTGCAGCAGTCTTGCGCTTTCTTTTGTGGCTTTTGTACGGTAATCTTACTTTTTCCGAATCGCTACCTCGTTTTCTCTGTTCTCTAAAACCAATATAAACCATACTTCATATTTTGTCAATACTTTTTTGTTTTTTTACATTTTTGATTGAGATAAAAAAGCTGACTCCGAAAAACGGAGTCAGCTTGAAGAGTAAAGCTGTTGGGATCGCCGAGATCTTAACCCACGATACCGCTACGCTCGATACCCTGCACAATGTACTTCTGGCAGAAGCAGTACATAATCACCAAAGGAAGGATGATCATCAGTGCTGCCGTGTTCACGATGGCCGAGGAGTACACCGATGCAGCCTCGAAGCCGGTGGCACCCAAGGATGCAGGCACCGTTACGATGTTGGGCATCAGGTAAGTGGAGGTTCTGGTGAAGAACACCGTGGTGTAGAAGTCATCGGTCCACTGCCAAGAGAAGGCGAAGATGAAGATGGTGATCAGCATAGGAACGGAAAGCGGAACAATGATTCGAATGAAGGTCTTGAACACGCCGGAGCCGTCCACGTAAGCTGCTTCTTCCAATTCATCGGGCACGCCGCGGAAGAACTGTCTCATAATGAAGATATACAAGCCGTTCTTGAAGGCGAGGCCGCCAAAGGAGAGCAGGGCCAAGGGCCAATAGGTGTTGATCAGGTTCAAGGAATCGCCGGTGATCATATCGATCAAACCGAAGAAATCGAAGTAACGGAACTTCTGGAACAGTGCCAAGCGCAGTGCCTGGTGAGGAACTACCATGGTAAAGATCACGCAGAAGAACAGGATCGTGTTACCCTTGAACTTGAACTTTGCAAAGCCGTATCCGACACACATGGTGATCACCATCTGCACCACAGCACAGAGGAGCGAGATGACCAGGGTGTTCCAGAAGGCTTCGAAATAGCGGTTTTCCGTAATAATCGCCAGATAAGTATCCAAGGTGGGATACTTGGGGATCAATTTTACCGTAACGTCAAGGAAGTCCTCCTTACTCATAAAGGAACCGGCAACCTTTGCGATGAACGGATACAGAATTACGTAGGAGATACCGATCAAAAGGACATAGCGGAAAAGGGCCCAAACAACGTTCTTCAAGAAATACAAGGAGAGGTATTTGGTTTTTACTCTTTCCCAAAACGGGGTGCGATCTTCAAATTCAACGTCGAATTCCTTCTTTTTGCCGAATCTGATTTTCTTTTCGGGTTTTACGTCAGCGTTCATTCTATTGTCCTCCTTTCTCAGTCTCTTCTCTGATAGAATACGTAGGTTGACATCAATGCGGCCACACCGCCGATGAGAAGCAATACGATGCTGAAGTAGATCCAGTACATGGCCGTTGCCAAAACGTTGGAATTCTGCACGGTAGAGCTTTCATACACGTTGGCGATGTAGTTCATAACCTGGTTGGAACCTGCGGTGAAGGAGTCGATGACTGTGTAAATGGCATTTACCAGAATCATCGGGCTGATCATCGGGAAGGTGATCTTCCAGAAGGTTTCCCAAGCGGTTGCACCGTCGATGGTACAGGACTCGTAAATTGCGGGGGAGATGGACTGCAAGCCGGAAAGGAAGATCAGCATCTGTACACCGGAACGGTTAACCAGATTGTACACGTCGTTTACAATGCCGACAACGTAGTCCACAAGGCCGGTACCGATCTTCATGGTTGCGAACAGACCCTGAAGGTCAACAGCGGAAATGATGCCGTTTGCGGCGCCGTTGCTGACCGATTCACCGGGGCCGCCGCCGCCATCGGCTTCGCTCATACCGCCCTCGGAATACTCGTTGAAGCGGTTGTTCATATCAATGTCGTCGATCAGACCGGTGGAGAGAATAACGGGGATAAACAGGATTGCACGGAACAGGGTACGTCCCACCATTTTCTGGTTCAGAAGAACTGCCATAAACAGAGAGAACACAACAATGGCGGGTACCTCGAGCACCAGCTGCTGAACACCGCTTGTCAGAGTGGAAACGAATGCGGGGTCTACAAAGAGCGCGTCACTGTAGTTTTCCCAGCCCACGTAGTCAAGGGTGAAGCCACCGCTGGAGAGCGGGTAGATGGTGTGGAAGGAATACGTAATGGAATCAATGATGATCGGTACGTAGATCAAGAAGAAGATCAGAACGAAGGGGGCCACAAAGAACCAACCGGATCTGGCTTTCATACGGTCCAGAGACTTTGCTTTGCGCTTTTTCTGCTTCACAGGCTTGGTCATCGGTGCCTTTTCTTTGGTTTTTACTGCACTGTTCATTTTTTCACCTCTCCCTTCCTTATGCCTTTACCACAGCGAAGTCCATTGCGGCAATGTCGCGGCCTTCGGCTTGGACGGCAAAATTGTTGTAGTTGAGGTAGATCTGTGTTCCATCCTCGTAGGTTACCTTAACGACTCGGTTGCCTAAAATGTCATGGCCGGTGATGCAGAGATTCTGCAAGGGGGTAAGCACCTCGTTGAGCTTGTTGTACTCTTCGATGATGCTTTCCTTCCAAGTTGCGTACTCAACGGCGTAGTATTCGCTGTAGCCGTTGGTCTTCAACTCGGAAATGTTATCGTAAGCCAATACAAAGTAGGGGTTTGCACCGTTTTCAATGGTCTTCAAAAGGTTATATTCGTAGTCACCGGCCAGGTTGATGGCTTCACCGGTGTACTTCATATAGCCGTGGAGAACGATTCCGATGAAGGGAACCTCGTAGGTTGCGGTGATACGGTTGGAGCTATCCAGCGGAATGTTGAGAATGGTGTCCACGTACTTCCAGGTGTAGTAGTTGCCGTTCTCAATGAGAACGTTGTCGAAATCCTCGGCAATCTTTGCCAAAGCATCGACGGTGTACTTCTTGGAATCCTCACGGTTCATGGGAAGTTTCTCATCCTGGCTGGAGTTCAGTGCGGAGCCGAGAGATCCGACGGAAATGCTCTTTTCACCCTCACCGAAGAAGGAAGCATACTTTGCGGAAATCCTCTCATAGAAGTTGGAGATGGATCCGGAGGAGATAACAAAGGCAACCTTGGTGTTGAAGGCCTGCACAATGGGGTTATAGGTCTGATAGTAAGCGGGTCTTCCGTCAATGGTCTTCGCGGTGTCGCGCTCGGAATCAAATCCGTCGAACATATCGGTTGCATTGACGTAAGAGAAGTTCAGATCCATAAAGATGTCATTGTTCTGGCTCTGCACGTAAGCTACCAGATCCTTCAGACCCTTTTCGCCGCCCAAAACCTTTTCTACCTTCAGCTTGGAGGGAGCCGTAGCGGTCATACCGCCGTTGGCCCAGCCAAGATAACGGATCACCTGGTTGGAAATACCGGCCTCCTTGAGCTCGGCCATAATGGTCTGCGCATCCTCAAAGGTGGTAAGGGGAGCCTTGGTGTTCACCGGCATTCCGAGGAACTTGGTAACGGTGTCGATGTCGCCGATAAAGTCCATATACAGGGCAATGGCTTCCTCGGTGGTAGGATTCTTGGTAAGAATGCCTTCCTTCAAGAGGTATGCGCGGTAGGCCTCAGCCATACCCACGTAATCGGCCTGATCGCCGCTGAGCATACGGAACTGAATGGTGTAATTGCCAACGTACTTTCTCTCGATGGCCTTGGTATAAACGGCGGTGCCGCCGGAAACGGTAATACCGTCCAAGGGATAAGAGTCGGTCTGACGGGCAAAGAACGTGGTGCATACGGAATGGTATTCATGAGTGGGACCACCGGTGACCGCGTCGATACGGGTCAAGCTTTCACCCTCGGTCATAAAGGCAACGTAGCCCTGCTTGTAGGTGCTGGTGATGGTCTGGTCATAAACGGTTGCGCCGGTTTCATCCAGGACGGGGAGACCGTTTTCATCTCTCTTCTCGGTGGCGCGAATGACGTTGGAGGTCATCACGGTGCCGTATGCGGGAACACGCCAAGTCTGATAGCTGGCGCTGGCAGCGTTGGAGCTGTTGTAGAAGCCGAAGTCGCCGCCGTACATGGTGCCGGAGATCTGGGTCTGTCTGGTATTCTGATCAAAGGAGATGGTAGCGCCGCTTCCGTCGGGAATGAAGTTGTAGCCTTCATCGTCACGAACGGTGTTGGCCTGCTTTGCGGTTCTGCCTGCACCCATAAAGGGGAGAATCTGAATGGTCTCAAGGGTGTAGGTTGCGGCGTCAAAGCTGATACCACGGGCGGGAAGACGAACCTGGAAGCCATCCTCATTCAGGGTGTATTCCAAAGCCATCTTAAACACAGCGGGAGAGGAATCCTCCAGCTCGTAGCCGACCTTATCGTGGTCCATCAACATATCCTCCAAGGAATAGGAGGTATTGTTACGGATGTAGCCTTCGCACTGAGAAAGCTCGTTGGTGGCAATGGTCTCCTCCAAAAGGTAGATGGGCATCTTTTCCGTAATGGGGTAGGCTGCCAGATACTGAGCCTTTTCACGGGCGGTCAGGGTGGGATCGGTCAGGTCAAGAAGCGAATAGAAGGAGTTCAATCTTTGATATTCGAACATGGTGTACTTTGCTTCGAGAGCCTTTTTCTCTTCCGCATCGGCTGCGATGTACAATTCGTTGTATTCCTCGAAGGTGGTTCCGGGAACCAAGGTGGTCGATTCGAAGAAGGGCTTCAAAATTTTGGTTTCGAAGTCGCTCTTTTCGATCTGACGGGGAACGATAATCTTCTTGGAAGCGGCACCGATGGTGTACTCCACGCGGATACCGTTACGGATCAGCTTGATCACGATCTGCTCTTCCTTGGCAGCATTGAGATAGCTGTTCAAGGAGGTGAGCTGGCCGGTGCTGCCGTAGTAGGTCAGTTTGATCTGGCTGAGGATTTCGTTTTTGATACCGACAGATGCCTTGGAATCAGCCACATCATAGGGGTTGGTGAAAAGCATTTGTCCGGTGACTCTGTCAACCACACAAACCTCTGCGGTATATTCCTGAATGTAGAGGCTGAAGCGGTCGTTTTCTACCGCACAGGTCATGGTATTCAGCTTTGCTGCGGGGTCGGAATACGTTAGCGTTGTAAAATCTACCTCTCGAAATTCATTGAACCGATTTCCAAGAGGAGTGGTTACTGCGGCAGAAAACAGGGAGAGAACCGTGGTGCATGCCATCACAAGGGTCAAAGCAAAAGCAATAATTCTTTTTTTCACGCTGATTCCTCCTTTCTATACTCTAAATGAAAGCTCTGTCGCAATATTGACTACAAACGAAACGATCTTCTGTGCCAAACCGGAGAAGAGCAATGCAACGAACATGATAATGACCATACCGACAATGGTTGCAAGCACTGTCAACAGGTTCTTGGAGAAGGTATAGTCGTGGGTGACCATTACGCCGAAGAACAAGAGGAAGCCAACCCAAATATATCCGATCGTGGTCAAGAGTGACACGATGGCGCTCTCATCCAAGGTAAAGATGTGGGTGAGAATGGTTGCGGGAACCATCATCAGCGTCAAAGGCAGAAGTGCGTAGCAGGTGGAAATGAAGATGTCCTTCAAGCTTCCTTCACCCTCGAACAGCGTGGTGAAACACCAGTTGGAAACAACCCACAAAGCGAGGGGAACCAGAACGCCGGTCACCTGCGAAATCATGCTGATACCGCGGTTATGAGGATCATACCAGAAGGACTGGCCGATTCCGTTGTAAATAAAGGTTGCAATGGTCAGGATGATGAAGAAGATCGCACCCTTCATATTACCGCGCTTCTCGTGCTTCAGATCCCAGAAGCCGTCGAAGGGATGGAACATAATATGACAGGCATATAGCGTCGCTTCCTTGAAGGTTCTCTTCTCCTTGATGACCTGTCCCTTTTCATTGACCTTATTGGCATAGGCAAAGAATCTGGAGCAGACCAAAACGACCACGACAATGGCAAGGGGGATCATCAGGATCCAATCCTCGATCCATGCCTTACGCATACGGGAGTAGCTCTTGGAATAGCCGGTTGCATCGTATGCTGCGGCGTAATATTCCTGCGCCTTCTCGAAATCACCGGCGCGGTAGTAGCTGTCGGCAATACCGATGTAGGCTTCGTCAAAGTTGGAGTTGCGGAGAAGAACCTTTTCCCAGAACACAGCGGACTGGTCGTAGTTACGGTTCGCAACGTTACGAACAGCGGCGGTGAGGTCTTCACCGTAAGCGGTGCGCTTATAGATGGTGAACTGGTTGGAGGACTTATCCAGAACCAGGAACTTATTTCCCTGATAGCAAATGGAGGAAATGATGGTGTTGTTACCCAGCTGAGGACCGGAATCGCCGAAGATGTAGAGCAGGTTGCCCTGAGAATCGTAGGTGTACATTCTCTGACGGGAAGCGTCTACAATGGTCCAGGTGCCGGCTTCGCCCAAGGCAACGTCAATGATCTGAGAAACGTCGGTCTTTGCACCGGCGCCTACACCGAAGTAGCTGACCACCGGAACCTCACCGGAGGGGGGCCAGAAACCGGTACGGAGCATTACGTCGGTACCCTCAGCGTTCAGCTTTTTAACAGGAGCATAGTCGCCTGCCTGAGACTTGGACTTGATGGCACTGAGCATTTTGCTCTTGCTCAAAGAAGAAATGGTAACGTAGATAAAGCCGGATTCATCAATGGAAATGTTATTGTACTCGGTAGGAACCAAGGACTGGAGGGATTTTCTCTGCTCCTTGGTCTGGAACATTCTCCAGAAGACCTGCCAAGCATCGGGAGCGGTTTTCTGTGCACCCAAAAATCCGAGGAAGGCACCGTCAGAGTTCATGGAAATGATACCCTGGTTGGTGGTGGAGGATACAACGTAGATACGGCCTGCGGTATCAACGGCACAAGCGATCGGCTTGTAGGTAGCACCCTCGGTAAAGGCGGTGCTTTGCGGCTGAACCACAACGCGGTCGAAGACTACGTCGGTAATCTTTCCTTCTTCAACACTCTTCTTGAAAACAACGATACGGTTGTTTTCGGTGTCGCACACGAAAACTTCGTCATCCTTTACGAAGACTCCGCGGGGCTTGTTGAAATCATCCGGAACGCCCTGCGCGTTCAAGAAACGGGCAAGGATTCGATTCAGGGTGTAATCGGGATTGAGAATGACGATTCGGTTGTTTTCCGGATCGGCAATGTAAAGGTTCTCGTCACTGTCGGAAATGATGTCAGTGGGAGTTTTGAGAGCCACCTCCAGCCCGATGGTGGTCGAGCTGATAGAGGTGTCGGGAACGTAAGCGTGGGGAGACTCCACATATTTACCGTCAATATCGTAGGTATAGGTATCATAAGGCACCATAGCGAAGGCCTGAGGTGCAAGGAGAGCCGCAACGATTACAATCAGAAAAATCGATCTTAACGCTTTTTTCATTTGCTTTTCTCCTTTTCTTAGTCTTTCATACCGGATGTGGACATGGTCTCGATGATGTTACTCTGGGTAATCACGAATACGAGAATGGGTACCAACATCATAATAACGGTGGAAGCTGCACCGGCACCCTGACGGGAAATACCACCGGTTACGATCTGCTGAATGGCGTAGTTGAAGCTCTTATACTGCTCGGAGTAAATGTAGATGGAGGAGCCTGCATTCCAGAGATCCTTGAAGCAGAACACGACCAGGGTCAGCCAAGCGGGCTTAACCATAGGCATTGCGATCTGCCAGAACACGCGGATCTCGCTGGCGCCGTCAAGTCTTGCGGATTCCAGAACGCTGTTGGGAACACTGGAATCCATAAACTGCTTCATCAGGTAGAGACCCATACTGGTTGCACAAGCAGGTACGATTCTTGCCAGATAAGTATCAACAAAGCCGATCTTACTCATGGTCCAGAAGTTGGTGATTGCGGTTACCGTGGTGTGGAACATCAAGGACCAAACAACGAACTTAAAGAGCATTTTCTTTCCGGGGAACTTCATCTTGGAAATGGAGTAGGCTGCCATGGAGGACAGGAACACGTTTCCGACAGTTCCGATGATGGAAACGAAAGCAGTGTTAAAAATGTAACGGGAGAAGGGCACCCAGGAGCTTCCCATCAGGTTCAAAAGAGTGGAGAAGTTGCCGAGGGTGGGGTTTCTAACGAAGAAACGGGGGGGATACTGCCAAAGTTCATCCAAAGGCTTTAAGGACTGCATAACGGTGTAAAGCATCGGAAGGAACATGAAAGCACCCATCACCAAAAGAACCAAGTTGATGCCGATATCGCCGCCCAAGGAACGGTTCATCGCGTGGTTGGATTTACGAATTCTCAGCTTTGCCATATCACTTACCAACCTTTCCGAGCATCTTGCGTACCAGCATATTGGAGCCGATCATCATAAAGAAGAGCACGACTGCAATGGTGGAAGCGTAGCCCATTTCAAAACGGGAGGAGCCATAGTCGTCCAAATGGTGCATGATGGTGTGTGCACAGTAGTCGGGGGACGGGAAACCAACGAGGTTGGTAATAACGCCGCCGAAGCCGAATGCACCGGTGATTGCCATAACGGCACCGAAGAGCATCTGAGGACGCATATAAGGCAGGGTAATGAACCAAAGCTCCTGCCAACGGTTCTTAACACCGTCCACCGCCGCGGCCTCGTAGAGGGAGCGATCAACGATCTGGAAGCCCGCAATAAAGGTAAGGAACGAGGTACCCAGAGAGGTCCAAAGTGCTACGATGATAACGATGGGCATGATGTAGCTGGCATTTTTCAGCCAGGCAATCGGTGTCGAGATCACACCCAGATCCATCAGCGTACCGTTGAGGAAGCCGTGGGAGTCTGCGGCGAAGATGTAGGTCCACACCATGTAAACGTTACCGGAAATACTGGGGGCATAGAAGATCAGCGTCATGACGGCACGGATCTTGGGGGGCAATTCGTTGATGAACCAAGCCATCAACAGAGAGATCAGGTAGGAACCGGGGCCGGTTACCGCTGCAAACACCAAGGTGTTTTTGATGGCGAGCATAAAGATGTCGTCTTCCAAAAACAGACGGATGTAGTTGTCGAACCAAATGAAGTTCGGCGTTTCCAAGAGGTTAAAGTCTGTGAAGCTGAAGAAAATGGACAGAATAACAGGCAAAATCGTGAACACGAAGAAGATGATATAGAAGGGGGCCAAAAGGAAGTAACCCGTCTTGTTATTGCTCATCTCTTTGAGAGTCCACTGCCATTTTGTCATGTCTTTTCTTGATACAGGTTTCTTTGCTGTTTCGGTCTTCTGAGACATGAGAAAATACTCTCCTTACTTTTAGATTTAGGCGTTATTTGCTAAATATTCTTCGTAATTTTCCAGGGTGGGAAGATCGAACTCGCTACGCTTTCTGGTAAGCTCAGCGTTGATGGAGTCGATGTATTCCAGCATGGACTCAACGGGATCCTCGTCGCTGTTGTAAGCTGCAAGGAATGCAAATTCAACGTAACGGGAAACGATATAGCCGCCGGGCATTTCGGGAGTTGCCTGGAGCCACTCAAACTGATTCTGAATTTCTGCTCTTTCGTCAGCAGTCCAGCTCATAGCGTAAAGGGCTTCCAGGTTTGCAGTGGCGTACTGACCGGATGCACCCAGCAATGCGTAATACTCCTGACCGTAGGTGGACTGTGCATCTGCGCTGACCCACCACTTCATAAAGGACCAGGCTGCCTCAATCTCCTCGCAGTCGTTCATCATAACGATGCCGGCAACGTTGGTATCGGCGGTGTGGTCTACGAAGGTCTTGCCGTTCTCATCGGTTCTGATGGTGCCGGGAAGAACGGTGAAGCCCCAAAGGCCGCGAAGTTCGGGAGCGAAGATGGTGAGCTGAGAGTAGGTGGTGTAAGCCTGAACACCGATGGGCATTTCACCGGTACGGAAGCGGTTTACAAAGTTGTAGGAGTAGGGGAAGCCGTACATGGTGTAGAGCTCGCACATATCCTTGAAGGTTTCCAGGGCTGCGTTGGTGCTGAGGTTGATTCCCATACCCTCGGTCTTTCCGGTGGTATCGCCTTCAACGGCGTGGGAGTAGAGCTGCTCACCGCGCTGATAGAGCATAATCAGAAGACCTGCCAAGGATTCGTGGTAACCGAAGTCCAGGTTGTTGGTCTGAAGCGTGGGAAGCATATTGTAAACGTCGTCCCAGGTTTCGGGAATTTCAAGATCCAGCTCCAAGAGAATGTCGCTGCGGTAGAACAGCATGGAGAAGCTTTCGGTCTCGGGAAGGCCATAAGCAACGCCGTACAATTCCAGAGGAACGGTTGCGGCATCATCGAACCAGGAAACAACCTGATCGTAATCCGAGAAGATTCTCTGGCACTCTTCCTTGAAAGCTCTTTCCTCAGCAGTATCATCCTCCTCGAAGGCGTAGCCTGCGGGGTTGATGGGAAGCACTGCAGAACGGATGGCGTAGTTGATGATCGTGGAGGATGCCATCGACATATTGATGTCGGGGCCGGAGCCGGACAGAGTGGCGGGCATCAAGGAGCCTGCTGCAACCAGCTTCAGATCCACAGCGATGTTGTGCTGCTTGGTGAAGGAGTCACTGACAATGGAACGAATGATGGTGGACTGGTCACGGCCGGAGGTGGTCCAAACTTCGATTCTTGCGTAGTTCTCAGAACCCTCGGCGGTGCGAACACCGTAGCTGGAATAGTCGCTGACCCAGCTCATAATGAACTGCTCGAATTCATAAGCAAGTGCCTGCCAAAAGCCTGCCTCAGCCTTGTAGCCGGATTCGGTGTAATACTTTTCGAATCCAAGCTCATTTGCGGCATCTGCGGGCGTTACCAGAATGTAGTCAAACTGGAGGGGCTGGTTACGAGCCGTCATAATCCAAGTACCCAAGGAACCGATGTAGTCCTTAAGCTCCGAGAAGTTGGGAGCGATCTCGTCCTCATCGCGATACATCTTATCAAGAAGCATTGCGATGGTTTCCAGAGTCATGGAATCGGAGCCCTTGGTTCCGGTGATGGCAACCAGGTCGTTCACGATGGCGGAAAGACGCTTGGACTCAGCGCCGAGACCCTTGATCACGTCGGGCATCAAACGGGCGAACTGATAATCGCGGTATTCATCGGGCTCGGAACCGGTGAGCATCAGGATCTGCAGATAGTATTCGTTGATCTTGGCAAGAGAGAGCTCAACGTCCGTCAGAACGGAAGCCATCTCGCCGAGAACCACCCACATTTCAATGGTGTGCGTTCCGGCGGTGAAGTAGAACTCCAGCGCTCTTTCCTTCTGAGTGTCGGGATCGATCACACCGTCGGTCAAGGGGAGGAGCTGCCACTCTTCGCCGTATTTGAAGCGGAGCTGCTTGGCCTCTTCAAAGGGAGTCTCGCCGTCGATCTTCAATTCACGGGTTACGTACATACCCTCTGCAAAGGACTGCAGGAAGCGAGGAGAGAGGTTATAGAAGCCGTCTTCCTTCACTTCGAACTGCCAGGATATCCACTGACCTGCGTTCTGCCACTTTTCGCCGCCGATGGAGTTCAGATAAATGTTATAAGCACTCTGAGGCATAGAAGCAGCGGAGGAACGGTCGTAAACGGGATATACGATATTGGAGGAGGTACGATGAGCAATTTCTGCTTCAATCACACCGATCTCTGCCTTGGAGGAATTATCGGCAAGGCCCTCGTGCTTTGCCAGATATTCGTCATAGGAGATAGAGGAGTCGTCATAGTAAATGCGAATCTCTTTGATTGCACAGGTTTCCTGAACCTCTGCCAACGAAATGGTGTGAGAACCGGCCTCTATATAATAAAGGAAGGGTTCCGTCACATAGCCGGTGGAATCCGAAGCAAAAACGGTTCTCCACTCGGGAGCCTCAACCTTGTTGGGCTTCACTTCGTTGCCATCGTTATCCAGGATAAAGCCACGGTCGTTGGAGCCTTCTCCGCCGAGCTCGTCCTTCCAAATACGGGCAAGCTCGATATAGCGGGACTGCTTGAAGGGATAAGATCCATCCAACAGAAGAGCGCGCTTAATCGTGGCGGCGTTGCTGATCAGATCAGCTTTGCCGTCGCCGTCGCCGTCGTAATCAACGATGGGAGCATACGTAATGGAAATGTGATAATTACCGGAATGCTCGGCCACAAAATCCCAAGTAACGTCACCAAGTTCGGTAAAGAGAGCCACGTCTTCCGTGCTGCCCAGATACTTACCGGTATAAACGGTGGCGGTGGACTTGGTCTTGTTATAGTCGGCACCTTTGATCACAATGTCGTCTACGCCGTTGGGTGCACTTGCGTGAAGCAATCTGTACTCGGCGTACTCGTTGGAATTGAGGAGTTCGCGAATCTCCTCCAGCTTGGTATTATTCTTGTTTTCACCGGTCACAGCACCGCCCACTGCGGAAGCGGTTTCCGCCATAGCGATGGGGCCGAAGCAAGAAAATACCATCAAAAATGCAAGCGTGAAAACAAGCGTTTTTGATAGAAATTTCTTCATCATACAAAATTCCTCCTAAGTCATGTGTATGTAGTGTACATTTTAGCACAGAGAAAACGCTTTGTCAAGAAGCCAAAATCAGCGGAATCCCAAGCTTTTTATCACTTTTTCCGATGACGATTTTTCGAAGATTTCGTCTTTTCGTGACGGCTACGTGAATTTTTTACTTTTCAAAATTGCACAAAACTTCGATTAAAAATATACATCTATTTTTTAAAAATCAAAAATGTGGCGGAATTCCAATGCTTTTTTCACCAACCATTTTCAAAATGTTATCTTTTTGCATATTTTTGCAAACGAAATATTTTGTTTATAATATATATTTCGCAGCATTTTACCTCCCCTTTTCCGCCTTTTTGGAAAAGTAATTTTCAGCAAAACATCACAAAAAACGTTGTGCACAATGCACAAAAAATATTCCGTTTTTTCTACATATTGCACATATGATTTTTTTGTTTTTTCTCCGTGATTACGCCGCCGAACAGGAGAAGATCCCCTTGATAAAAGCACGCCGATTGTCCGCAGGCAAGCCTTCGAACGGGCTGTGACGGGATCACCGTGGCGCCTCCGTCCTCAAAAAGAACGCGGCACGGCACCCCGTTTCCCCGATTTCGCCCCTTCACCGAAAGCCCCTCGGTGGGGCAGGTGCGGCGGGTGTGGGAATGGAAGCGAAGATGCGATACGAAAAAGCGATCCACCATCAGATCCTCCTCGGGTCCCAGCACCACGCGCCCGTTTTTCGGATCCAGCTTTGTTACAAAATACCGTGTTCCCATGGCAACGCCAAGGCCGCGCCGCTGACCCACCGTATAGCGGTGAAGGCCGCCGTGGTGCCCCAAAAGCTTCCCCTCTCGGTCCACGATCTCTCCCGCAGGCAGACCGTAGCCCTCGGCCTCCAAAAAGGCGGCGGTATCCCCATCGGGGACAAAGCAGATCTCCATACTTTCCTTTTCCTTTTTCTCCACGAGCCCCTCGGCAAGGCGCCGAACCTCCGCCTTGGTGTAATCCCCCAAGGGAAACAAGATCCGTTCTCGCTGGAGCGGTGTCAATTTCCAGAGAAAATAGCTTTGATCCTTTTGTTCATCCACGGCCCGCCGCAAAAAATGACGGCCGCTTCCGTCCCTTTCCATACGGGCGTAATGCCCCGTGGCCACCAAACGAATCCCCAAGCGGTCCGCTGTTTTCAAGAGGCAGTAAAATTTCATATTTCGGTTGCATTCCACACAAGGATTCGGGGTGATCCCCTGCTTCCACGCTTCTCCGAAGGGACGGATCACCCGACGGGCAAACATCCGTTCGTGATTTTCCGAAATCAGCGGGATCCCCAGCCGTTCGGCAACCGCCTTAGCCTTTTCGAGACTTGCACCGCGGCAGAAGACGTAATGCACCCCCACCACCTCGTAGCCCGCCTCCAAGAGAAGCTTTGCGGCTCCCGCGCTGTCAACGCCTCCCGAAAGGCCCACCAACACCTTTTCCTTCACAGCGAGCCCTCCGATATTTTTTTGGCTTCCCTGACGGCGATCTCATCACAGCGCTCGTTGTAGGGGTGGCCTGCGTGGCCTCGGATCCAGGTAAAGCTGACCTCATGGCGTTCCAGAACCTGCAACAGCCTCACCCAAAGCTCCACGTTGAGAACGGGCTTCCCGTCGGCCTTTTTCCAGCCTCGCCGCATCCAAGCCTGCAGCCACTTTTTTTCCATGGCGTCCACCACGTATTTTGAATCGCTCACCACGTTCACCCGACAAGGCTCCTTCAAAGCCTCCAAGGCCGAGATCACCGCCAAAAGCTCCATTCGGTTGTTGGTGGTATTTTTTTCACCGCCGCTGACGCATTTTTCCACCCCCCGATAGACCAAAATGGCGCAAAAACCGCCGGGCCCCGGATTTCCCGAGCAAGCACCGTCGGTGTAAACCGTTAATTCTTTCATTTCTCAATCTCCTTCCGGAACTGTCTCCATTATACACGCTTTCCTCCCTTGTGAAAAGTCTTTTTTTGAAAAAACGGCTTCTTCTTGTTTTTTTCCGATCTTTGTAGTACAATAATACCGTCCCGTTCGAGAATCTATTACCTTGGAGATCAAAATAATGAAACGATTCCTATCCCTCTTTTTGATTTTGCTGCTTTTTTGTTTTTCCTCCTGCCGGGAGGAAGCCTTGCCCACCCAAGGCGAAATACCCGTCCTGCCGCAGGAATTTGCCTTCGATGGCGGGAGCATCACCTTGACAAACGCCTTCCGACAGATCTCGCCCGTCTCCTTTGCCTCCTCCTCTCTGTCGGTAAGCCTTTCCAGAAGCGCCTTTTCGGAATGGGAGGGGACCGAGCTTTCCGCCGACAGTCCCCTTTCGGATTTTGCCGATGCCTTTTTAGCCGCCCATCACCCGAACGCCGCCACGGAAAAGCAGGGCGAGCTGCTCTTCTGCACCCTATCCTTGAAAGAGGGGGACATTTCCGTCACCGCCCGTCTGTACTTTTTCAAGGGGGCCGATGCCTTCCGCACGGTACAATTCTCCGCCGAAGACGAGCACTTCCCCACTCTTCGGGAGCAGATCGAAGAATTTGCCTCCTCCATTCGCTTTGAGCCGAATAAATAGACTCAGGCGCAGCCTGAGCTGCGCCTGAGTAGGGGTTTGTGATCCGCAGACCGAAGAGTCGGACCGTCTCACCGATCTATGATACGTATGATACCATAGGAATATGAAGTCTTTTTGAAAAAAATCTGTTTTTTCAAAAAAGCCGCTTTGACAAGCGGCTTTTTTGATGCGGAAAATTCTCGGCTCTTCTCAATCCTCTTTTTCCATTTCCTCCTGGGTTTTCGGATCGAAGGACAGCATCGGCTTGATCTTTTTGCCGTGGATCTTGCGCTCCACGTAGTTTTTGGTGATCTTCACCACCAGGGGAGACAGTGCCACCACGGCAATCAGGTTCGGGAACATCATCATTCCGTTGAAGGTATCCGAGATATCCCAGGCCAAGGAGGAGGTCATCACCGCGCCCATCATAATGGTGCAAATGTGAATGATTTTGAACACGACCACGCTCTTTGAGCCGAACAGATATTCCCAAGCCTTGCTTCCGTAATGCGACCACCCCAAAACCGTGGTAAAGGCAAAGAGGAACATGGCAACGGCGATAAATTTGCCACCGATCCCACCCCAGGAAAACACCTGATTGAAGGCACCCGCCACCAAGGTGGCATCGGTATAGCCCGCAAGGATATCGCCCGTTGCCAGATTGTACGCACCGGAGGTCAAAACCACCAGAGCGGTCATGGTGCAAACCACCATGGTATCGGCGAACACCTCGAAAATACCCCACATTCCCTGCTTTACGGGCTCCTTCACGTTGGAATTGGAGTGAACCATAACCGAGGAGCCGAGGCCCGCCTCATTGGAGAAGACACCGCGCTTAAAGCCGGAGGTCATAACCCTTTTTCACCACCACACCGACGCCGCCGCCCAAAACGGCAATGGGCGAAAAGGCATTCACGAAAATGGCGCGAAAGGCAGGCAGGATCTGTCCCGCATTGAGAGTCACGATCACAAGGGAGCCCGCAACGAACAGCACCACCATAAAGGGAACGATCTTTTCCGCCACGTTGGCAATTCTCTTCAGGCCGCCCAAAACGATCAAGGCGGTGAGAATCATCAGAAAAGCACCCAGAAGCACGTTGTAAAGAGAAACCTCACCCATCACCTTGATCGAGGAAAGGGAAGAGATGTCAAAGGCATTGGCAACGTTGGCCACGATCTTATTGACCTGTCCCATGGAGCCGATTCCGAAGGAGGCCAAAAGCGTAAACACCGAAAAGACGATGGCCAGAACCTTACCGGGGATTTTCAATCCACGGTAAGCACCAAGACCGTCCTGCAAATAATACATGGCACCGCCCGACCACTCGCCCTTATTGTTGCGGCGGCGGAAGTAGATGCCCAGCACGTTTTCGGAGAAGTTGGTCATCATACCGAAAAAGGCGGCCACCCACATCCAGAAAACGGCACCCGAACCGCCCGTGCAGATGGCGGCGGCAACACCGGCAATGTTACCCGTTCCCACCGTGGCGGCCAGAGCCGTGCACAGTGCCTGGAAGGGAGAAATGGCTCCCTTTTCCTTGGTGTGCCCCATAACCTTTTTGGTAAACATACTGCCAATGGTGTTTTTCCACCAGTGACCGAAGCGGGACAGCTGAAAAACACGGGTCAGCACCGTCATCAAAACGCCCGTGCCGATCAGAAGGGTCAATCCGAAGACACCCCATACGAAATTGTTGATCTCACCGTTGAACTCGGTGATCCAAGTTAAAAAACCTTCCATAAATCCTCCTGTTTTTTGAAATGCAAAAAAGCACAAAAAAAGAGCGCGCAAAAGCAAAGCGCACCCAAAAACAGACGGTAAAATCAGTTTGCACTTTGTCCTTTTGCCTGAGAGATTAGCACCCTGTGCTTTGCCCCTTCGGCACTCAATCCATTGAGCTTCTCCAAAGTTCTGTCAAATTGCAGTCCCCACTCCTTTCGGAGCGCCTGAGAGTGTTACTCCTTCGGCCGGCATACGCCATTTCCTGCAATCATCATACAGAAATCAACCATCGGCTATTATAGCACCTTTTTGTGAAAATGCAAGGGCTTTTTTCATTTTTCTTCATTTTTCTTCATTTTCAAAGGCAGCGGCGCGATGCCCCGCTCGGGACATCGCGCCGCAAAACCGCATTTGAAAGAAATTTCTCAGATTCTCTTTTCGGTTTCTTCCTTGATCTTGGCAAGGAAGGCCTCCAGCGACATGGTTTCGGTCTGAGCCGTATCGCGGTTTCGAACGGAAACCGTTCCCTCCTCTACCTCCTTGCCGCCGAGGATCAGCATATAGGGAACGCGATCCACGGCCTGCGCCTCGCGGATCTTGTAGCCGATCTTTTCGTTGCGGTCGTCCAATTCGCAGCGGATCCCCGCAAGGCGGATGGCATCGTAAACCTTCGTGGAATACTCCATGCTCTTTTCGGAAACGGGAAGCACCTTCACCTGCACCGGTGCCAGCCAAGCGGGGAACTTGCCTGCAAAATGCTCGGTGATGATACCGATGAAGCGCTCAATGGAGCCGAAGCAAACTCGGTGGATCATAATGGGACGCTTTTTGGCGCCGGTTTCATCCACGTATTCCAAGCCGAAATTCAAGGGCATCTGGAAATCCAGCTGAATGGTACCGCACTGCCAGCTTCTGCCAAGGCTGTCCTCCAGATGGAAATCGATCTTGGGACCGTAAAAGGCACCGTCGCCCTCGTTGATGATATAGGGGAGCTCCAATTTCTCCAAAGCTCCCTTCAAGCCATCGGTCGCGGCCTCCCAATCCTCATCACTGCCCATGGAATTTTCGGGACGGGTCGAAAGCTCGATAAAATACTTAAAGCCAAACTTGGTATACACCTCGTTGATCAGGTGCACCACGCCCATGATCTCATCGGTGATCTGATCGGGGCGCATAAAAATATGAGCATCGTCCTGCGTAAAGCAGCGCACGCGGAACAAACCGTGGAGCGCACCCTTCAATTCGTGACGGTGCACCACGCCGAGCTCTCCCACGCGCAAGGGAAGATCGCGGTAGGAATGGGGCGAAGAGCGGTATACCATCACGCCGCCGGGACAGTTCATGGGCTTAATGCAATAGGTTTCCTCGTCGATGGTGGTGGAATACATATTGTCCTTGTAGTGATCCCAATGTCCGCTGGTCTCCCAAAGAGCGCGGTTCATGATCAAGGGGGTGGAAACCTCCACGTAATGATCACGGTAATGAATGTCTCTCCAATAATCCACCAGCGCATTCTTCAGCGCCATACCGTGGGGAAGGAAGAAGGGGAAACCGGGGCCCTCCTCGCAGAGCATAAACAGACCCATTTCCTTTCCGATCCTGCGGTGATCTCTCTTTTCGGCCTCCTCCAGAAGCTTCAGATATTCATCCATCTCCTCTTGGGTGCGGAAGGCAATGCCGTTGATACGGGTGAGCATTTTGTTGTTCTTGTCGTTTTTCCAATAAGCGCCCGATTGCTGGGTGATCTTAAAGGCCTTGAGCGCCTTGGTATACATCAGGTGGGGACCCACGCACATATCGATATATTCCCCTTGCTGATAGAAGCTGATGGGAGCATCCTCCGCCAGATCGCCGATATGCTCCACCTTATATTTTTCCTGTCTCTCCTCCATCAGCGCAATGGCCTCTTCTCTGGGGAGAATATAGGGCTTGATGGGAAGATTTTCCTTCACGATCTTTCTCATTTCGTTTTCGATCCGCAAAAGATCCTCATCGCTCAACTTGGTCTCTCCCAGATCCACGTCGTAAAAGAAGCCCTTTTCCGTCGCGGGACCAAAGGCAAAGTCCGCGTGGGGGTACAAGCGCTTAATGGCCTGCGCACAAACGTGGGCGGCCGTGTGACGGATCACGTGGAGCTCCTCCTCCGGAGAAAGATCCTCCCGAACGGTGCCGTCAAAACAAATAACCTTCATAAATTCCTCCTCAAATTTTCGCTTCCGAAGCAAAAAAATAACACCCCGTGAAAGCGATATGCTTTCGGGGTGAGAAAAATCCCACGGTTCCACCCGAATTCAGACCCGAAGTCTGCCCTTCGTTTTCTCTGTTTCGCCGAGGAGCGCCGCCATTTCCTGCGGGACCGAGAGGTCGGTACGATAAAAAGGCACGAACGGCGGCTTTCACCTTGCCCGCCTCTCTGAAGAACGGCTCTTTTCTCGCGTGTTCCTATCTTTTATTATAAGTCTTTTTTCGTTTTTGTCAATCCCATTTTTGCTTTGTGCGGAAGAAAATCATATTTTTTTGACAAATTCCATTCCCTATGGTAAAATGACGGGGCATTTCATATAGTAATAAAAAAGAAAGGATCATCCTATGGATACCGTAATCGAATTTCTCAAGGTCCTCTTTCTGGGTCTGGTGGAGGGCATCACCGAATGGCTTCCCATTTCCAGCACGGGGCATATGCTTTTGGTGGATGAATTTTTGAATCTGAATGAGAGCGAGGACTTCAAGGAGGTCTTCTTCGTGGTCATTCAATTGGGTGCCATTTTAGCGGTGCTCCTTCTGTTTTGGAACAAAATGTTCCCCTTCCGCTTGGGAGAGGAGGCCAAAAGAAGAGGCGCGGTCCGCTTTGACGTATTTTCCCTTTGGTTCAAGGTGGTGGTGGCCTGCATTCCCGGTGCGGTGGTCACTCTTTTGTTTGACGATCCCTTGGAGGAATTTCTCCATCACACCCCCGTGACCGAATCGGTCTCTTTGATGACCGTGGTCATTGCCGCCACACTGATCGTTTACGGCTTCGCCTTTATTTTTGTGGAAAAGAAGAACGAGGGCAAGCCCCGCAGGGTCACCTCTCTTTCCCAAATCACCTATCGGGATGCCCTTCTCATCGGTCTGTTTCAGGTGCTCTCCATCATCCCCGGCACCTCCCGCTCCGGCTCCACCATCATCGGTGCTCTGATTTTGGGCATCAGCCGCGGAGCCGCCGCCGAATTCACCTTCTTTTTGGCAGTTCCCGTTATGGCAGGCTATTCCCTCTTAAAGCTGTTAAAATTCGGCCTTGCCTTCAGCGGCTATCAGCTTTTCATTTTGCTTACGGGCTGTGCGGCGGCCTTTTTGACCTCGCTGTTTGTGATCCGCTTTTTGATGGCCTACGTAAAAAAGCATTCCTTTTCCGCCTTCGGCTGGTATCGGATCGCCTTGGGCTGTGCCGTTTTGCTGTATTTCTTCGTGTTCTGACGGTTCGAATATACAAAATGCATCTGCGAAATTCGCAGATGCATTTTTGTTTTTACCGTTTTTTATCGGGGAAGAAGCATGCAAAACAGCGTCATCACCACCAAAAAGATTGCATTGACCGCGGTAAACAAAAGGAAGTAATGCTTTCCCCGACCCGGATACAAAATGCGGTATTCGCTGAAGGTGATGAGGCTGGCCAATGAGGCAATGAGGGTGCCCGTGCCGCCGATATTCACACCCAACAGCAGGTCGCGATAGTTTTCCGTAAAGCGGGAGAGCAAAATGGAGGTGGGCACGTTGCTGATGACCTGGCAGGAAAGAACGGAAACCAAAAGGGTGTTTTCTTCCAAGAGGGCGGAAAAAAAACGATGCACCGAATCCATGCGGGAAAGATTCCCCGCAAAAATAAAGAAAAACACGAAGGTCCCCAAAAGAGGATAATCCACGTCAAAAAGAGCGTTCCGATCCGAAAAAAAGATCACCGCCGGGATCAAGGCAAGCCCCCAAAGATACGGGATCACACGGAACACAATGAGAACAGACAGCAAAAACAGCGTAAGATACAGCGCGGTCTTTTTTCCGTTCAGCCGCTCCGAAAGGCCGCTCTCAAGGGACAGAGGCTTGGGGCGGATCACAAGGCAAGCCCCCAGCAGCATCGCCACCGCCAGCAAGAAGGGCGGGAGCATAATGGCACAGAATTCTCCCGTGGGAATGTGAAAATAAGAATACAAATACAAATTCTGGGGATTCCCGAAGGGGGTAAGCATACCGCCGAGGTTGGCGGAAATGTTCTGCAAAACGAACAAATACGCCATATGCTCCTCGTTTTCGGAAACCGACAGCGCAAAATACCCCAAGGGCAAAAAGGTAATGAGGGCCATATCGTTGGCAATGAGCATAGAGCCCAGAAAGGTGATGACCACCAGAACCATAAACAGCGCCCGAAGATTTCCCGAAAACGCCACAATGCGCCGCGCCAGAATGGTGAAAAACTTGATGTTGCGCAGAGCGCACACCACCGCCAAGGTCAAAAACAGACAAGCAAGGGTCTTCCCGTCAAAATACGAAAGATATTCCCCGTCGGGCGGTACGAAAAAGGCGGTCACAAGCGCTGCCGCAGCCGCCACCGAAAACACGGTATTCTTCTTCGAAAAGCGAAGAAGTGCCACAAAAAATCCCTCCTTCGGCAAAAGCCGACAGACATCATACACCCAAAAAGGAAACTTGGCAAGAGGGAAATTCAATTTTTTTCTTTTTTTCGCAAGGGGCTTTTTTTCGTTTTCAAATCTCGCCTTTTTTCTTATGACAATTATGATTGCATCTATTGACAAAATATGATATAATATTTTAAAATTCGATTATACCGAATCGCGCTGAATCAAGCATTAAAAATCCTCAAATTTTACTTTCAATTGTGCTAAAATAGACTTTAAAATTCATTTCTTGCTTAGAGGTATCGGATATGATTCTGATGTATATTGATCCCGGAACGGGAAGCATGCTGGTGACCGTGATCATCGGCATTCTCGGTGCCGCACTGTATTCCGTCAAAATGCTCTGGATGAAGCTTCGCATGAAAATGGGAAGCGGAAAGGTCGCCGTAGAAAAAAAGCGCACCCCCTTCGTGATCTTTTCGGACAATAAGCGCTACTGGTCGGTCTTTGAGCCCATTTGCCGTGAAATGAGCAAGCGGGGAAAAGAGGTGGTCTATCTGACCGCCTCGGAGGACGATCCGGTTTTCGGCTGTGACTATGCGGGGCTTTCCCCGAAATTCATCGGGAGCGGCAACAAAATGTATGCCAAGCTCAACTATCTCAACGCCACCGTTGTGCTTTCCACCACCCCCGGGCTGGACGTTTACCAGTGGAAGCGCTCCCCCTCCGCAGGATACTACGTTCACATCCTTCACGCCGCCAGCGAGGTGGTGCTGTACCGTATGTTCGGCATCGATTATTACGACGCCGTCCTTTTATCGGGCGAATACCAAAGGGAGGACATCCGCAAGCTGGAAAAATTGAGGGCTCTGCCCGAAAAGGAGCTTCCCATCATCGGCATTCCCTATATGGATAAAATGGCAAAGCGTCTGGAGGAGGCACCGCCCCTCCCCCCTCACGAAAGAACGGTGCTTTTGGCCCCCTCTTGGGGAAAAAGTGCGATTTTTTCCGTTTACGGCGGAAAAATCCTGGATCTTCTTTTGAAAACGGGCTATCGCATCATCGTGCGTCCCCATCCCCAATCCTTCCTTTCCGAGGGCGATTTGATGGCGGAATTGATGGCCAAATACCCCGCCTCCGATCGGCTGGAATGGAACCGCGACGTGGATAACTTTGAGGTCCTTCGCCGCTCCGATCTTCTGATCTCCGATTTTTCCGGCGTTATTTTCGACTTTTCTTTGGTCTACGGAAAGCCCATTATTTACACCGATCCCAATTTCGACACCGCCCCCTACGACGCTTGGTGGCTCAAGGATCCGCTGTGGACCGTTTCCGCCCTGCCCCGTCTGGGGAAAAAGCTCACCGAGGAAAACTTTGCCGAGCTCGGCCGTCTCATTGAGGAATGCTTGGAAAGCCCCGAATTCGAGCGGGGCATTGCCGAGGTCAAGGGCGAGACCTGGCAGCATCCGGGGGAGGGTGCCGTCCGTGCCGTGGATTATCTTTTGGCAAAATACGATGAATTAACGAAAGACGAGGTGGAATAAATCGTGTCCTTGGCTTCTATGCTGGAAACCCTTTTGATCGGCCCGTTAAAATTGGTTTTCGAAATTCTTTTCCATCTGGCCTTGAACGTGGTGCAAAATCCGGGCTTTGCCATCATCATTCTCAGCCTCTGTATGAACTTTTTGGTGCTTCCCCTCTACAAACGGGCAGACGCCATGCAGGAGGAGGCGCGGGATATGGAAAACAAGCTGCGGGAGGGCACCGCCCATATCAAAAAAACCTTCCGCGGCGACGAGCGGATGATGATCCTTCAAACCTATCACCGTCAGAATCACTATAAGCCCACGGACGTATTCAAGGGCTCGGTCTCTCTTCTTCTGGAGATCCCCTTTTTCATGGCGGCCTACCAGTTTCTGTCTCATCTGGAGGCCTTGAACGGGGTTTCCTTCGGCCCCATTGCCGATCTTGGCAGACCCGACGGGATCATCACCCTCTTCGGCATCTCCTGGAATCTGCTCCCGATCCTGATGACCCTGATCAACGTGATCTCCAGCGCCATCTATTTAAAGGGCTTCCCCTTGAAAACCAAGATCCAGCTGTACGCCATGGCGCTGTTTTTCCTGTTCTTTTTGTACACCTCTCCCGCAGGCCTTGTGTTTTATTGGACCCTGAACAACGTATTTTCTCTGGTGAAGAACGTTTTCTACAAGCTGAAAAACCCCAAAAAGGTGTTGAAGCTTTTGGCTTTCCTTTGCGGCGCGGCTTTTTTGGTTCTGTTTTTCCTCGGCAAGGGAGCGATCCTCGGCGCGATCGGGGTGATTCTCCTGCTGCCCGCCCTTCTTCCCCTGATCCGCAGGATCCTTCCCCGCAAAAAAAGCGCCGATCCCACCCCAAACCGCGGTTTTTTCGTATCGGGAACCCTCTTTTTGACCTTGTTTGTCGGTCTGTTCATTCCCGCCACCTATCTTGCCGCTTCCCCCCAGGAATACGTGGACGTGACCTATTTTCATCACCCCTTGTGGTTTCTCCTCAGCTCGGGTCTGTTTGCCGCAGGGCTCTTTCTGGTATGGTTCGGCGTGTTTTATTGGCTGGCAGGCCCCAAGGGCAAGGTGGTCTTTGAGCGCATCGTGTTCATCGCCGCGCTTTGCGGAACGGTCAACTATCTGTTTTTCGGCACGTCTCTCGGCGTCATTTCCCCCACGCTGCAATATGAGGGCGGAATGAATTTCGAGGTCTCGGAGCTTCGCATCAACCTTTTGGTCACCCTTCTTGTGACGGCGGCAGCCTTTCTGATCGCGTGGAAGTGGAAACGCTTCTCCAAGGGGCTTTTGGCCACCGCCTCCCTCGCCTTTGCTCTGATCATTACGGTGCAAAGCATCGTCATCGCCTATTCCGTTTCGGGTCTCGGAAAGCTTGCCAAGGATAACACCCCCCATTTTGAATTGAGCCGAAACGGCCAAAACGTGGTGGTCATTATGTTGGACCGCGCCGCGGCGGAATACGTTCCCTATATCCTCAAGGAAAAGCCCGAATTGAAGGAAAAATTGGACGGCTTTACCTTCTATGAAAACACCCTTTCCTTCGGCGGCCACACCAACATTGCCCTGCCTGCTTTGATGGGCGGCTACGAATACACCCCCGTGGAGATCAATAAGCGCTCCGACGAGCTTTTGGTGGATAAGCACAACGAAGCGCTGAAGGTGATGCCCACCCTCTTTTCCCGAGCCGGCTACAAGATCACCGTTTGCGACGCTCCCTACGCCAATTACAATTGGATTCCGGATCTATCCATTTATGATGATCTGCCCGATACCGACACCTACATTACCAAGGGATATTTCAGCTACACCGATCAGAAAAAGCAGACCGTGGAAAGCAATATGAGAAATTTCTTCTGCTTCGGCGTGATGAAATGCCTTCCCCTTCCTCTGCAGAATCTGATCTATGACGGCGGCGCCTACAACCGCACCCTTCCGAAGTCTCAAAGCGTCAGCCAGCAGGTAACGGATTTTTCCCGCGCCGAGGGAATGAGCAAGGGCTTTTTGGATTCCTTTGAGGTGCTTCGGAATATGAAGGCCATCACCTCGGTGACCGAGGAAAAGGAAAATCATTTTCTGTTTTTGTCCAACGAATCCACCCACGAGCCCTCTCTTCTGCAAACGCCCGATTATCTCCCCGCCGAAAAGGTAGACAATACCGATTACGACAGCGCCCATCCCAACCGTTTTCAATTGGAAAACGGAGAATCCCTTTCCGTCACCAAAACCATTCAAATGACCCATTACCACATCAATATGGCAAGTCTGTTGCAATTGGCGGATTGGTTTGATTATCTGAGAGAAAACGGCGTTTACGACAACACCCGCATCATTTTGGTTTCCGATCACGCCTATTATCTGAACCAAAATCCCAAAATGCATCAAAACGGGGTGGATCTCTCCAATTTTTATCCCCTTTTGATGGTGAAGGATTTTGATGCCAAGGGCTTTTCGGTCTCGGATGAATTTATGACCAATGCCGACGTTCCCACCCTCGCCTTGAAGAGCGTGGTGGAAAATCCCGTGAACCCCTTTACGGGAAAGCCCATCAACAGCGATGAGAAAACCGCTCACGCCCAGTACATCTCCCTTTCTCACAATTGGGAAACCAACAAGAACAACGGCACCACCTTCGCCGCCTCCAAATGGGTAGGCGTGATCGAGGATCTGCGTCTGGAGGAAAACCGCGTTTTCGTAAACCGCACAGTGGTTCTCACGGAAAACGCCTATCCCCGCTACTAAAGGAGGACAAGCCATGAAAACCGTAGACAATGCCATTATTATGGCGGCGGGAACCGCCAGCCGCTTTGCCCCGCTCTCCTATGAAAGGCCCAAGGCTCTCATTGAGGTAAAGGGAGAGATCCTTCTGGAACGGCAGATCCGCCAGCTTTTGGAGGCGGGCGTTCCCGAGATCATTCTGGTGGTGGGCTATCAAAAAGAAAAATTCCTTTATCTTCAGGAGAAATTCGGGGTACAATTGGTGGAAAACCCCTTTTATCTGACCCGCAACAACCATTCCAGCATTTGGGCGGTGCGCGACCGATTGGCCAATTCCTATATTTGCTCCTCGGACAATTATTTTTCCGAGAATCCCTTTGAAAGAGAAGTGGAGGATTCCTATTACGCCGCCGTATACGCCCACGGAAAAACCGCGGAATGGTGTATGACCGAGGACGACGAGGGGTATATCGATTCGGTGACGATCGGCGGGGAAAACGCCTGGTATATGCTGGGGCATACCTTTTGGTCCGAAGAATTCAGCCGAGGCTTTCTTGAGATTCTGGAAAGGATCTATCCCCTTCCGGAAACGGCGGGGCTCTTGTGGGAGGCCATTTTCGCCAAGAATCTGAACGTTTTGAAAATGAAGATCCGAAAATATCCCGAATCCCGCATTTTCGAATTCGATACCTTGGATGAATTGCGGCAATTCGACCCCTCTTATCGGGATCACACCCGTTCCGCGATCCTTTCGGACCTTGCCCGAAGGCTCTCCTGCGGGGAGCGGGACATTCTGGAGGCCACCGCCATCAAAACGCGTGACAACGCGGCCGTGGGATTCACCTTCCGCGTTCACGATAAAGCCTATCGCTACGAATACCAATCCAACAAGTTAGGAGAGATCGAGCTGTGAGAGAAATCATTTCCCAAGACGTTCCCAAAATCGAGGCATTGCTGGAAAAGGTGTTTTCCGACAAAAGCTACCGCGAGCTTTCCCGCCTCGGCGGACTCACCAACCACACCTATCGGGTCCTTCGGGAGGATGGCTCCGAATACGTTCTGAGGATCCCGGGAGAGGGCACGGAGGAATTGATCTGCCGTGCGGATGAAAGGGTCAGCACCGACCTGGCCTGCCGCTTGGGGATCGACGCTTCCCTTCTCTATTTCGGAGAAGACGGTGCCAAGGTCACCCGTTACCTCCCCGAGGCCGAAACCATGAACAGCCTCCGCCTGAAGCAGGCCGAAAACATTCGCCGCGTGGCCCGCATTTTTCAGATCCTCCACCGTTCGGGGGAGAATACGGGCGTTCCCTTTGAAGTCTTCGATATGGCAAAGGGCTACGAAAGAATCATTTCCTCTATGAAGGTTTCCATGTTTGAGGATTATTCCTTGATCTCCCAAAGGGTTCTGGAAATCAAGCGGGAGATCGATCGGGACGTTTCCGCCCCCGTCGTTCCCTGCCACAACGATCCCCTTTGCGAGAATTGGGTGCTCAGCCAAGGCAAAATGTATCTGATCGACTGGGAATACGCGGGAATGAACGACGGTATGTGGGACGTTGCCGACGTTTCCATTGAGGCGGGCTATTCCGAAAAAGAGGATCGGATCCTTTTGGAGGAATATCTGGAGCGCAAGCCCACCCTTACCGACCGCAAGCACTTTTTGGCCAACAAGATCTACGTGGATTATCTCTGGACCCTTTGGGCCAAGGCAAGAGTCCCCTACGACGGACAGCCTATGGAGGATTGGGCCACCGAGCGTTACGCAAGACTGAAAGCAAATCTGGAGCAATTTGTTGCCGTACAGGAGGAAAGATCATGATTGCAGGTATCATCGCAGGCATTACTTGGGCCTTGGAGACCGTCATTCTCGGCATCGCCTTGGGGATGACCCCCTTTGTATCCACCGAAGAAGCGATTTTTCTCGCTCCCTTCGTTTCCACCTTTCTCCACGACGCCTTTTCCGCCCTCTGGTCTCTGGTATACAACACGGTCAGAGGCAATTTCGGCAACGTGATCCGTGCGCTGAAAACCAAAAGCGGAAAATGGGTGGTGCTTGCCGCCATCATCGGCGGACCTGTGGGAATGACGGGATACGTTCTGGCCGTAAACTATATGGGTGCCTCCATCGGTGCCGTGGCCAGCGCCATTTTCCCCGCCATCGGCAGTGTATTGGCCTATTTCTTCTTAAAAGAGAAAATGAAATGGCATCAATGGATCTTTTTGATCCTGACCCTTTTGGGGGTTTACGGACTCAGCTATTCTCCCACGCTGGAGGTTCAAAACTTCTGGTTGGGACTGCTGGGTGCCTTGATGTGCGCCTTCGGCTGGGGCATTGAAGCGGTGATTTTGGCCAAATGCCTTACCGATCCCGAGGTGACCGACGAATACGCCCTGCAGATCCGCCAAACCACCTCCGCCCTCTTTTACGGTGCGGTGCTCCTTCCCCTTTTGAAGGGCTGGGGCTTTACCGTTTCCCTCTTTGATTTCAAGGAGGCTCCCCTTTTGCTGCCCACGCTGGCGCTCGCCGCTCTTTTCGCCACCGTTTCGTATTTGTTCTATTACAAGGCCATCTCTCAGATCGGCGCCTCCAAGGCCATGGCACTGAACGTGACCTACTCTGCCTGGGCGATCCTCTTTACCGTGGTACTGCTTCGGGATCTGAGCGTGCTTTCTCCCTTGACGGTGCTTTGCTCCGTGGTGGTATTGGTCTGCGGCATCTTTGCGGCGGCCGACATCAAAGCCCTGTTTGAAAAGAAAAAGGCATAAAAAATCCAAAAAATGAAACGAGACAAAAGGACAGAGAACGAAAAACCGTTCTCTGTCCTGATTTTTGTTATCGCGCCGCGGGAAAGGGCTTGTCCCGAGGCATTTTTATTTTTGGAAATATTTCTCTCCGCAGCCGTAATTCTCGTATACGTAATCGATGTCCTTATCCCCTCTTCCGGAAAGGCATACCAGAATGGAGCCGAACTGCTTTTCCTTGGCGTAGCGGATGGCGTAGGCCAGGGCGTGAGAGCTTTCAATGGCGGGAATGATTCCCTCGTTGCGGCACAGAAGGAAGAAGGCCTCCATGGCCTCGTCGTCGGAGGCGGTCACGTAATTGACACGGCCCGCATCTCTCAAATAGGCGTGCTCGGGGCCGACACCGGGATAATCCAGGCCGCTGGCAATGGAATATACGGGCAAGGGCTCGCCGTTTTCATCCTGCAAGAGATAGCTTTCAAAGCCGTGGAGCCTTCCCTTGGTGCCGAACTGCATGGTGGCGGCGTGATCACCCACACCCGTTCCTCTGCCCAAAGGCTCCACGCCGTAAATATCCACGGGGTCTGCCAAAAAGGGCGTAAACATTCCCAAAGAGTTGGAGCCGCCGCCCACGCAGGCGCAAACCGCATCGGGCAGATGCCCCGTCATTTCACAAAACTGATCCCTCGCCTCAATACCGATCACCGATTGGAAATCCCTCACCATCATGGGGAAGGGATGGGGGCCGAGAGCCGAACCGATGCAGTAAATGGCGTGGTCGTATTCCTTCAGATAGGCATCGAAGGCGGCGTCCACCGCTTCCTTCAACGTCTTCAGGCCGTGGGTGACGGGAATCACGTTGGCACCCAGCATTTTCATACGGATCACGTTGGGGTGCTGCTTGGCAATATCCACCTCGCCCATATAAATATCGCATTCCATCCCGAAGTAGGCGGCGGCGGTAGCCAGAGCCACGCCGTGCTGACCTGCACCGGTCTCGGCGATGAGCTTTTTCTTACCCATAAATTTGGCCAAAAGGCCCTCGCCCATACAGTGGTTCAACTTGTGGGCACCCGTATGGTTCAGATCCTCGCGCTTCAAATAGATCTGGCAGTTGCCGAACAGGCGGGACAGGCGCTCGCAGTGATAAACGGGGGTGGGTCTGCCTTGAAATTCCTTGCGGATTCTGCGCAATTCGTTGATAAACTGCGCCGACTGACAAATGGCACCGTAAGCATCCGTTGCTTCGCGGAAGGCGGGAATCAATTCCTCGGGGAGAAACGAGCCGCCGTATTCACCGAAATACCCCTCTCGGTTGGGAAAATCTTTCAAATAATGGTCAAAATCACGGTAGGATTTCATTTTTTCTTACTCCTTTTCAAATATCAATTCATTCATTCATTTTTTTCGGTGTGAGACGGTATTCCTGCCGCCATCGCCGCTTTCGCATCAAAAACATATAAACTCCAAAAAATAAACCCCGAACGAAAAATCCGTTCGGGGCGAATTGTTAACATCCGCGGTACCACCCAAATTCTGCCGCCGAAGCGACACTCACCGTGTACAAGCATACACTCCCGATGTAACGGTCGGCACCGTCGCCCCTAATTTGCCCGCGGCATTTCGGTTTGCCCTCACAAGTCCATTCTCCGCTTCCGTTTCTGCCGCGCTCCCACCGCCCGCGGCTCGCTGTGAAAAAGAGGGAATCGGTTACTCCTCTTGCTCCTCGGTTTTCTTCAGTATAGCAAAGCTTTGCCCGCTTGTCAAGTGTTTTCTTCAAAAGCGATGCTTCCCGCCGCCTCACAGATCTCATCGGGAGAAAGCGAATCCCGCTCCCGCAGGAAGGACAGCATTTTTCTGCCCTTTTCCTCCTTGGTGAGAACCAGCATCACGGAAAAGATATCCTCACGGGGCAAGCCCTTTTCCGCCAGAAGCGACAGAAGCTCCCGCTGCCAATCCGTAAATTCCATACATCACACTCCGTAAATCAGCATTCCCAGCCCCGCCGCAATGGCAATGGAGAGAATGGGGGAAATGGTCTTTTTCTTCCAAAGACGGTAGGCACAGCGCAGAAGAAACACCGAGCCAAACATCAAAAGCGTGCGCCATTCGGGCAGGGCCACCGCCGAGGGGCCGCCCGTAAACAGTTCGTTGATCTCGGGCAGAATGCCGGAGAGAAGAAAATCGATCCCCACCGAAAGAATGATGCCCACCACGCAGGGCTTGATGGTATCCAGAACGGAGCGGGTTGCCTTTTTCTCCAAAAATCCCTGCAAAAAGCGGGCGATCAGGAGAATGATGAGAAAGGAGGGGGTTGCCGCCCCCACCGTGGCGCAGACGGCACCGAAAATGCCCCCTGCGGTGGTGCCGATATAGGTGGCGGAATTGATCATGATCGGGCCGGGGGTGGATTCCGCCACACCCACAATATAGGCGAACATTTCTTCATCCACACCCATCCAGGGATTGGAAAGCACCGCGTCGCGGATCAGCGGAATGGCAGCGTACCCGCCGCCGAAGGTAAATAAGCCCACCTTAAAAAATTCCCAAAACAGACGAAGACAGGTTATCATTTCCGATCCCCTCCCTTCCGAGATACAGCCAGATTGACGCAATAGATCACAATTCCCACCGCCGCAGAGAGAAGGATGAGATAAAGGGAGGAAAAGCGGATCAATTCAAAATTGGCCGCCAGCATCACCGCCATGGCGACGCCGAACACACAAAGGGAAACGGGATTCTTTTTCATTTTGCGGTACATTTTCAGACCCGCACCGAAAATGAGAAAGGCCACCGCCGCCTTGATCCCGCGAAAGGCACTGGCAACGAATTTGATCTCCAAAAAGTTCTCCAAAAACATGGCGATCGCGTAGATGATCATCAAGGAAGGCAGCACCACCCCCGTGGTGGCCAAAAGAGATCCCAGCACCCCGCGGGTCTTATACCCCACGAAGGTTGCGGTATTGATGGCCAAGGGGCCCGGTGTCGATTCGGCAATCACCGTAATATCCATCATTTCATCGTGGGAAAGCCATTTTTTCTCGCTGACCACCTCGTTTTCCATGACGGAGATCATGGCATATCCGCCGCCGAAAGTAAACAAGCCGATCTTGAAGAAGGAAAAAAACAATTCCCACATTCCGGCCGCATTCTTTTTCATAAAACGCCCTCCTCCTTTAAATATTGCTCCAAAATTTCCGCCGCCCCCTCCACGAAGCGGGCGCAGGGTCTCTCCCGATAATAGGCTTCGGTCCTCGGCGAGGGAGCGCCTCCCACCGAGGCCTTGTTTTTCAAAAGCTCTCTGCAAACCAGGTGTCCGAACCGCTCGCGGAAGCGCTCGGAAAGCAGCTGCACCAGTGCATAGAGCTTCTTTTTTTCCTCGGGATCGGCGGAATCATAGCCGAAAACCCGACCCATCACCAGCATCATTCCGCTGAAGGCACCGCACACCTCGCGCATTCTACCGAAGCCGCCGCCGAAGGGAGAAGCCAAGCGGAGGGCCTCCTTCTCCTCTACCCCCACAAGGGGCGCAAAGGCGGCAAAAACCGCCTGCGAGCAATTATAGCCCTGCAAAAAGAATTCTCCCGCACGGAGAACCACCGCACTGCATTCGTTTTTATCGCAATTCATTGTTTTTCCTCATTTTCTCAAAACGGAAAAAAGCCTCCGTCCGAAGGCGGAGACTTTTGACTCTCATCAATCCAAGGGAATGTCCTGCGAGCAAGCGGGACAGGGAAACACACCGTTTTCGGGCTCTTCCTCAAAGCAAACGGTCTCGCCGCAGTGAGGACAAACCACCTCGTAGCACTCCTCGCCGTCGCAATCGTCGCAGCAGTGGCAGTCGCAGTCCTCGTCGTCATCGTATTCGCCGAAGAGCTCCTCCTCCACCGTGGTCAGATCCTCATCCACCGCCTCCAGATACTCGTTGATATCGTCGATATCGTCCTGAGCCTCGGTGACCTCCAACGCCAGATCCTCCAAGATATCCGCCATCAATTTGATGATCTTTCCCTCTTTGGTATCGGCCTGAAAATCAAGCCCTTCCATCAGACCCTTCAAATATGCTACTTTTTCGGTTACGGTCATTTCCATTCTTCCTTTCGATTATACTCTTTCCAGATATTCGCCGGTACGGGTATCGATCTTCAGAACGTTGCCCTCATCGATAAACAAAGGAACCTTGATCTGTGCGCCGGTCTCCAGGGTTGCGGGCTTGGTGGCACCGGTAGCGGTGTCGCCGCGGAAGCCGGGATCGGTCTGGGTCACCGTAAGCTCCACGAACATGGGAGGCTCCACGCCGAACACGTTGCCCTTGAAGGAAAGAACCTTACAGATCATTTCCTCCTTGACGAATTTGAAGTTATCCCCTACCAGATCGTGGGAAACCAGGGTTTCCTCCCAGGTCTCGGTATCCATGAAATGATAAAGATCACCGTCGTCGTAAGAATACTGCATTTCTTTTCTCTCCACGAAGGCGGGAGTGAATTTTTCAGTGGGGTTAAAGGTTTTTTCCACAACAGAACCGGTGATAACGTTTCTGAGCTTGGTACGAACGAAAGCCGCGCCCTTTCCGGGTTTTACGTGCTGAAATTCGATCACCTGCATCGCAGCGCCGTCCATCTCAAAGGTAACGCCGTTTCTGAAATCGCCTGCTGTAATTGCCATAAAGTCCTCCAAAAAATAAAATCTGTTATACGAGGCTATTATACAACCTGTTTTGCAATTTTGCAAGACATATTTGCAAAAAACCCCACGAGAATTCCAAAACTTCCCTTTTACAGCTCCAAAAGCTCCTTGGTGCTGCGGTTCAGATTCAGACTGCCGCCCTCCCGAACCACCACCAGATCCTCAATGCGGACTCCGAATTTGCCCTCAAGATAAATACCCGGCTCCACCGAAAGCACCGCTCCCGCGGGAATCGCGCCTTCGCTGCGGGGAGAAAAGGAGGGTGCCTCGTGAACCTCAAGGCCAATGCCGTGACCTGTGCTGTGGCCGAAGCAGGCACCGTACCCCGCCTCATGGATCACGCTTCTGGCGGCATCGTCCACGTCCTTCCCCAAAACCCCTGCTCTGACCGCCTTCAGGGCCGCTTCCTGTGCCCGAAGTACCGTATTATAAACTTGCTTCATTTCATCGCTCGCCTTGCCGATGCAGACCGTTCGGGTCATATCGGAGGCGTAGCCATCCAACACACAGCCGAAATCCATCGTCAAAAAGCTGTTTTCCTCCAGGGGAGCGTCGGTGGGCTTTCCGTGGGGAAGAGAGCTTCTCTGTCCGCTGACGCAAATGGTCTCAAAGCTGGGGGCGGAGGCACCGTGCAGCTTCATATAGTATTCCAATTCCGCGGCAACGCTCTTTTCGCTTCTGCCCTTTTCCAGCCGCGGAAGCATATATAAAAACGCCTCCTCAGCCAAGGCCTGCGCGGCCGCAATTTTGACGATCTCCTCCTCTGTTTTCACCTCGCGCATTTTGTCGATGCGATCCTTCAAGGGGACAAAACGGGTCTCGGGGTATTTTTCCTCCAAGGCTCGGTACTGCTGGACCGTCATACGGCGATCCTCAAAGAGAAGCTTCGGCAATTCACCCCGACGGTACGCCTCCTCCAGATCCTCCCGAAAGCGCTGAGGCAAAAGGATCAGGTCCTCGGGCAAAAGCCCTTCCCTCTTTTTGATCTGCGCCATTTCCAGATAACGGGAATCCAGATACAGTCTCGCCTCGTTTCGGGTGCAGAACAAAACCCCGTCGGAGGAGGCAAAGCCCGTCAGATACCGACGGCTCACCGAAGAGAAAACAACCGCGCTTTCTTCGGGCAAAAGGCCTTCCCGAAACGATTTTAAGGATTCTTTCATTGTTTTTCTTCCTTTCTTTTTCTTCTGCGGTACCATCGGATAAAGGGGATCTCCAAAAAACGCTTGAATCGGAAAAAGGCGTTTTCCTTTTTTTTGATGGGCGAAACCGCCACCGCCGTCATCCCCCAGCGCTTGGCCGCCAAAACGTCTGTCAACAGCTGATCCCCCACCACCAAAACCTCTCGGGGGGACAGGGAAAAATGCTCCAACACGGGAGCCAATGCCCTTTTCAAGGGCTTTTTGGCATCGGGAAGCGCAAGACACCCCAGGGATTCGTTAAAGAGAGCGACCCGCTGGGGCGAATTGTTGGAAACCAGTGCCAAGGAAAGCCCCGCCTCGGAAAGCTCCCTCAAAAGAGCGGCAACCCTTTCCGTGGGTAAAGGGGTCTCGTAGGAGACCAGGGTGTTATCAATATCGAACACCACCGCGGCAATTCCTTTTTTTTGATACGCCTCGAAGGGAACGTCGAACACGCTCTCGCACATCAGATCGGGGATCAAAAGGTCCCAAGGCCACACCATTTTCCGCATCCTCCTGTTTTAATGCCCTTATTGTACCACAAATCCCTGCCTCTGAAAAGACTTTTTTCGGGAAAAATCAGATCCCCGCGGCAATTTCCTTTTTCAAACGGGCGATGATCTTTTTTTCCAAGCGGGAAATATAGGATTGGGAGATCCCCATTTTCTCCGCCACCTCCTTCTGGGTCATTTCCTTTTCTCCGAAAAGACCGAAGCGGGCGGCAATGATGCGGCGATCCCGAAGAGAAAGCTTCATCACCGCGGACAGCAAAATATTTCTTTCCTCCTGCCGCTCCAATTCCCGATGGACCTCCTGCCCGTCGCTTCCCAGAATATCCCCCAGAAGCAATTCGTTGCCGTCCCAGTCCACGTGCAAGGGCTCGTCAATGGAGATCTCTGTTTTTCCCCGTCCCGCCTTTCGCAGAAACATCAAGATCTCGTTTTCGATGCATTTGGAGGCGTAGGTGGCCAATTTGATGTTTTTTTCCGATCGGAAGCTGGTGATCCCCTTGATCAGACCGATGGTGCCGATGGAGATCAGATCCTCCATCCCCACCCCGGAGCTTTCGAATTTTCGTGCGATGTACACCACCAGGCGCAAATTGTGCTCCACCAAAAGATTACGGCAAAAGAGGACGTTTTCCCCTTTTTCCATATGTTCGATACAGCGCCGCTCCTCCTCTTCCCCCAAGGGCGGCGGCAATTCCTCCGATCCGTTGATATAATAGACCTCGTAAAACAGATCCCGTGTTTTTCTCTCTTCCCGACGGCGCCGAAAATATGCCAGGATCCGCGAGATGAGCCTTTTTCTTTGCTTTTTCATTTTGATACTCCTTTTATACCAAAGCCAAGGGGATCAAGCACGGACAGCCGCCGTATCCCCCGCCCGAAAAATCCACCGCTACGGGAACCGTTCCCGCAAACACCTTGCTTTTTTTCTTCCCGCCGCCGTGAAGCAGAACTCTTTGGGGAAAAAAGGCAAACAGACAGCCCGTTCCCGAGGCCGTTCGCATCGGGATGGGAAATACGCCCTCCCCCTCCCCCAAGCGAAGACGAACCAATTCTCCCGCACTGAGCACGGAGGAAGCGTATTCCGCCTTCATCAGGATCACGGGGGCTCCGCTCTCGGGCTCCCGCAAAAAGGATCCGCTGTCCACAAGTCCGAACAATTCCTCCCTCTTTCCTCCGTGGCAAACGGAAAGAGCGATCACCGAGGTCTCCAGCTTTTTCTTCAAATGCCTTCCCCATCCGACAAAGCAGCCCAAGGCCAACAGCACCACTGCCGCAAGGGTGATGGGGGTCAGGCGCGCCTCTTTTCCGCAGGAGCTGTAATAGGAGATCCATTCCGAGGCTCCGCCCAAAAAGAGCGCCGCCAGAAAGGCAAAGAGAGCCAGTTTTCCGATTCGCCTCGGGCTCTTTTTTCCATAAGCCAAGCGCACCATCAGCACGAACATGCCCATTGCCGAAATCAGCTGAAGGGGCGGCGGCGGAAAGAGGATCAGCATCAAAACCGAAAAGCCCGCGCCCGCGGCGGAAGCCGCCAAAAGCGAAAGGGTTCGGGGCCTCTCCGACAGGATCAGCCCTGCTGTGAGAAGCGAGGCTCCATCCATCAAAAAATTCAACATGAAATATACGTCCAGATAAATCGTTTCCTTCATACCGTGCCTCCGAAGGCATTATACCTCCTCTTCCCCTCGTTTTTTGTCAAAGCTTGGGAGAGTCGCCGCCTTGTCATAATTATTTTTAAATGCCCTCATTCAAAATAATTATCCGAATTCATCTCTTTTCCCTTGATTTTTTCCGCTTTTTTCGGTACAATAAGATTTAACATTTTGTATTGCATCCCTTTGAAAGGAGATTTTGCTATGAGCAAGAAAATTACCATTCTCGGAGCGGGCAACGTCGGTGCCACCATCGCTTATACCCTGACCCAGGGCAGCTTGGCCTCCGAGATCGTTCTGATCGACATCAACCGTGCCAAGGCCGAGGGCGAGGCCATGGATATCATCCAGGGTGCCCCCTTCTCCACTCCCTTGAATATTTATGCGGGAGATTATTCCGATGCCGCCGGATCCGATATTGTCATCATCACCTCCGGTATCGGCAGAAAGCCCGGCCAGAGCCGTTTGGAATTGGCCAGCATCAACGCCAATCTGATGGCGGAGATCGCTCCCAAGATCGCCTCCTACTGTCCCAACGCCGTGTATATCATCGTCAGCAACCCCGTTGACGTTCTGACCTATGCTTTCATTAAATATTCGGGTCTTCCCGCTTCTCAGATCATCGGCAGCGGAACCATGCTGGACACCGCCCGTCTCCGTTCTATGGTAGCAGGCCGTCTTTCCATCAGCGCCAAGAACATCCACGCCTACGTGTTCGGAGAGCACGGCGATTCCTCCGCCTTCCCTTGGAGCGTGACCAGTGTCATCGGTATGGATTTCCACGAATACTGCCGTTCCATTCAGCATTACACCGATGAGCAGACCGAGGTGTTCCTGCGCGGCATTGAAAAGGACGTTCGCGATGCCGGCGGTGAGATCATCAAGAGAAAGGGCGCTACCTATTACGCCATTTCCGCTTGCGTTTCCTCCATTGCCAAGGCCATCTTCTCCAGCAACCACTCCGTTTTGACGGTTTCCACCCTGGCTCACAACCGCTACGGCATCCGCGAGGACGTTTGTCTGTCTCTGCCCTGCATTCTCGGCCCCAAGGGCATCGTCAGAGAAGTAGATCCCCCTTTGAAGGACGACGAATTGAAGGCTGTGCAAAACAGCGCCAAGGTTCTTCGGAACACCCTGGATCAGGTCGGTCTCTGATTGTTTTACCCGCAAAAGGGATGGAGTTTTCCTCCGTCCCTTTTTTTAATTTTTCTTTCTTTTTTTCCCTTTTTCTGTTGAAAAGAATTTTCTTTTGTATTATAATGTATGTTGAATTTGCAAGAATAAGATAAGGAACGTCGCTATGGGAAAACAGGGCTTTGACAACGGACAATATCTTTCTCTCCAATCGGAACGGATCAAGGAACGCATCGCGTGGTTCGGCGGAAAGCTTTATTTGGAATTCGGCGGAAAGCTGTTTGACGATTTTCACGCCTCCCGCGTTTTGCCCGGCTTTCAGCCGGACAGCAAGATCCGTATGCTCCTTCAATTAAAGGAGGAAGCGGAGATCCTTTTGGTGGTCAACGCCTACGACATTGAAAAAAACAAGGTGCGCGGCGATCTGGGCATCACCTATGAGCAGGACACCCTGCGCCTGATCGATGCCTTCCGCGGATGCGGCCTTTTTGTGGGCGGCGTGGTCTTGACCCGCTTTGCCAATCAAGCCTCCGCCATCAAATTCCGTCAAAAATTAGAGGCCTTGGGCATTCGGGTCTATCTGCACTATTCCATTGAGGGCTACCCCGATGACATTCAAAAGGTCATAAGCCGCGAGGGCTACGGCAAAAACGAATACATTGAAACGGAAAAGAGCCTTGTGGTGGTGACCGCGCCCGGCCCCGGAAGCGGCAAAATGGCAGTCTGCCTCTCCCAATTGTATCACGAGCATATCCGCGGTATGAAATCGGGCTATGCCAAATTTGAGACCTTTCCCATCTGGAATCTTCCCTTGAATCACCCCGTCAATCTGGCCTACGAGGCCGCCACCGCCGATCTGAACGACGTGAATATGCTGGACCCCTTCCATCTGGAGGCCTACGGCAAAACCACGGTCAACTACAACCGTGACGTGGAGATCTTCCCCGTGGTTCGGGCTATGTTCGAAAAGATCTACGGTGAGTCTCCCTACAAATCGCCCACGGATATGGGAGTCAATATGGCGGGCTTTTGCATCACCGACGATGCGGCCTGCTGCGAGGCCTCCAAAAACGAGATTCTCCGCCGTTATTTTACCGCCCTGTGCGACAAGCGGAAGGGCCTCCCCTCCGACGGCTCCATTTCCAAATTAAAGCTTTTGATGACCCAGGCTCGCATTGTCCCCGAGGACCGCGCCTTTGCCGAGGCCGCAAGAGCGAAAAAGGAAGCCACGGGTCAGCCTGCCGCCGCCATTGAATTGGCCGACGGAAGGGTGGTGGTGGGAAAGACCTCCAATCTGTTGGGCGCCTCCTCCGCTGTGATTCTCAACGCCCTGAAGGTTCTGGCGGGAATTCCCAAGGAGGTGGATCTGATCGCTCCCGAGGTAATCGGTCCCGTTCAGGAATTGAAGATCCAAAATCTCGGCAATCACAACCCGAGACTGCATACCAACGAGGTGCTCATCGCCCTCTCCATCGGTGCCGCTCACGATGAAAACGCCAAAAAGGCCATTGAGATGCTGCCCTATCTTCGGGGCTGTGAGGTGCACTCCACTGTGATCTTAACGGAGGTGGATGCGGGAACCTTCCGCAAATTGGGAATGAATCTGACCTGCGACCCCGAATATCAAACCAAAAAGCTGTTTCACAACTGAGAAAGGAACTGATTATGAAAATTCTTGTTACCGGCGGTATGGGCTTTATCGGCTCTCACACCGTTTGCGAGCTTCTGGAGGGCGGCCACGAGGTGGTGATCGTGGACAATCTCTGCAACTCCTCCGTCTCCGTTCTGGATGACATTCAAGCCATCACCCACGCCCGCCCCGTCTTCTATCAGGAGGATATCCGCGACAAGGCGGCCATGGATCGCATTTTCGCAGAAAACAAAATCGATGCGGTGATCCATTTTGCAGGGCTCAAGGCGGTGGGCGAATCCGTGCGGATGCCTCTGGAATATTATCACAACAACATCACGGGAACCCTGGTTCTTTGCGATGCCATGCGCAAGGGCGGCTGCAAGCGGATCGTGTTCTCCTCCTCCGCCACGGTTTACGGAATGAACAACACCGTTCCCTTCCGTGAGGATATGCCCACCTCCTGCACCAACCCCTACGGCTGGACCAAAATGATGCTGGAGCAGATCCTGCAGGATCTTGCCGTATCCGACCCCGAATGGAGCGTGGTCTTGCTTCGCTACTTCAATCCCATCGGCGCCCATCCCTCGGGCATCATCGGAGAAAACCCCAACGGGATCCCCAACAACCTTTTCCCCTATATTGCAAGGGTCGCCGCGGGTACGCTCCCCTGCCTTTCCGTTTTCGGCAACGATTACGACACGCCCGACGGAACCGGCGTTCGGGATTATATCCACGTGGTGGATCTGGCTGAGGGGCACCTGAAGGCTCTGGATTGGACCGTGGCAAACCGCGGTGTGGAGATCGTAAACCTCGGCACCAGCCGCGGCACCAGCGTTTTGGAATTGGTGGCCGCCTTTGAGAAGGCCAGCGGTGTCAAGATCCCCTACAAGATCACCGAAAGACGCCCCGGTGACATTGCCAGCTGCTATGCCGACACCGAAAAGGCCGCCCGCGTTTTGGGCTGGAAGGCAAAATACAATATTGAAGATATGTGCCGCGACGGATGGAATTACACGGCAAAAGGAATGAAAAAATGAGCTATCCCCGCTACAGAAAAGTTCGCAGAAAAAGAAGAAACCCCTTCATTCCCGCCGTTTTGATCGCTTTTCTTTTGGTGATCCTGGGAGCGGTCCTCTTCTTGCTTCAGGAGCCTGTGATCGTGCTTTCGGATCAGGTAAAATTTCCCGTGGGAACGAGCGTTACGGTGCGGGAATTGGTGCTGGAGGTGCAAAACGGCGTTCTGTTCAACGGTGAGGAAAGCATTTGCCGCACCGAGGCAGGCACCGAGCGCGCCGTCATTCAGGTGAAAAACCGCTTGGGCGGCATTTACGAGGAATCGGTGACCGTCACCTTTTACGAGATCGTTATTCCCGATACCACACCGCCCGTGATCACCGCCCCCGATTCCGTTGAGATCCTGGAGGGGCAGAGCGTGGATCTGATGCAGGGCGTTTCCGCGGTGGACGACAGCGGCGAGGTTTGCAGTGTGGCCATCTCCGGAGAATACGATCCCGCCGTTCCCGGCGTGTACCACGTCTTCTACGTTGCCGCAGATTCGGCGGGGAACGTGGCCAAGAAGCCCTTGACCTTCACGGTGAAGAAATTGATCCTCCCCTTTGATGAAAACGGAAAGCTGGTGGACGGCACTTATACCACCGTAAAGGGCTTTCAGATCGTGGTGGAGGGCGGAATGGCCCGCGTTGAGGGTCACGTCATCGCCAACAAGAGCTTTGCCCTTCCCAAAACCTACACCTCCGCTTGGATGACCGCCGAAACCTCCGCCGCCTACAATCAAATGAAAAACGCCGCTCAGGCCGATGGCATCACCCTCAGCGTCAAGAGCGCTTATCGCTCTTGGAACGATCAGAATTGGATCTTCAATGACTACGTCCGCAGAGACGGCGTGGAAAAAGCCGAAACCTATTCGGCCCGTCCCGGTCACAGCGAGCATCAAACGGGTATGGGTCTGGATCTGGTGACCTCCGATTCCATTGAGGCCAGAGAGAACGCCGCGGTGAAGGCGGCGCTGGATTGGCTGAATCAAAACGCCTACAAATACGGCTTCATTCTCCGCTATCCCGAAGGAAAAACCGGTGAGACCGGTTATATTTACGAGCCCTGGCACTATCGCTACGTGGGGCAGGCCCTGGCCTCCACGCTCTATAACAACGGAGATTGGATCACCATGGAGTCCTATTACGGCTTCGACAGCATGTACCGCGGCTACACCAACTGAATTTTTACGAAGAGAGCTTCGGCATTTTGGCCGACGGCTCTCTTTTTTTCTTGACATTTTCTCTGCGATACGCTAAACTGAATAAAAGAAAAAAAGGAGGGATCCCCATCAAACGGCTCATTCTTTTCTGTCTTTGCTTTTCTATGCTCTCTTCTCTGTTCTCCTGCGCCCCCTCTCTTCTGCCTCCCACCGACGAGATCCCCTTTTCCTCGGAGGAGGCGGTAACGGCCGAATTGGGAATGCCCACCCTTCCCCAAGGCTTTTCCGCAGGCTTTGCCAGAAGGGTCCTCAATCCCCGCGTGGGCACGGTGCTGGGCGGCTATTCCGGCGCGGAAAACCGCAAAAGCCGCACCATTCGGGACGATATTATGCTCACTTGCGTTGCCGTTTGCGATGGGGAAAACACCCTTCTGTTCTATTCGGGAGATTATCTGGGCTTCAGCGAGACCGTTTGGAATCAGGTGGCCAAGTCCGTCACGCGGGAACTGGGCATTCCCAAGGAAAACGTCTTGATGAACGCCACCCATTCCCACACCGCTCCCGCCATTCATCTCAGCTCCACCCTGGCGGGGATCGGCTCGTATTTGCAGGAATTTTATCCCGCAGCCCTTCAATTGGCCTTTGAGGCGATGCACGATCTGGAGGCGGCTACCCTGTATGCAGGCAAGACGCGGACCGACGGCTTAAACTACGTTCGCCGCTATCTCTACGCAGACGGAAGCTATGCGGGCAACTGGCCCGCCATTCAGGGTGCGGACAAGATCCGCCACGAAACCGAGCCCGATGAGACCCTGCAGATCCTCAAATTTGACCGAGAGACCAAAAAGGATATCGTTTTGGCCAATTGGCAATGCCACCCCACCGCGGCGGGCTCTGCCACGGGCACCATGGTCTCTGCCGATTGGATCGGCTCCTTCCGCGAAACCGTGGAGAAAAAGCTTGGCGTTCTGTGCTCCTTCCATCAAGGGGCGGCGGGCACCATCGTTTCCTACAGCAAAATCGAGGGAGAGATCACTGACCGCGACTTTTCCGCCCGCGGGAAAGCCGTGGCCGAGACCCTGATCGGAGCCATGGATTCTCTGATTCCCATCAAAAGCGGCAAGGTGAAGGCCTCCCTTCACCAATATACCGCCACCTACAGTGAGGCCTACCGAACAGAAAACCGCCTTTCGGCCACCGAAACGGATCTGACCGTCACCGTCCTTTCCATCGGAGAAGCAGCCTTTGCCACCGCCCCCTTTGAGATGGCCGATACCAACGGCGTTTTCGTAAAAGAAAATTCCCCCTATAAAATGACCTTCATTTGCGCCTATACCAACGGCAGATACGGCTATATTCCCGCCCTTCATTCCTTCCCCAACGGCGGATATGAGGTGGAATCCTGCCGTTTTGTTCCGGGAACGGGAGAAGAAATTGCTTCTCTGCTGCTTTGTGCACTGCAGGATCTGCAGGCGTCTTAAAAAAACAATCCTTCCAAAGGAGATCTCTATGAAATTGAAAAGAACCGTGCTCCTACTTTTGGCTCTTTCCCTTTGCTTTTCCGCCGTCTCCTGCGCCCCCTCCCTTTTGCCGCCCACGGAGGATCGAATTTTCACCGAAGAAGAAGAAAAAGAGACAGTCGCTCCCCTTCCCGAAACGGGACCCATTGTGATTCCCGAGGGATTTTCCGCGGGCTTTGCCCGTGAAGCGCTGAATCCCGAGCCCGGCACCCCGCTGGGGGGCTATTCCAACGCGGAAAACCGCAAAAGCCACATCATTCGGGACGATATTATGCTCACTTGCGTTGCCGTTTCCGACGGGGAAAACACCCTCCTTCTCTATTCGGGGGATTATCTGAATTTCTCCGTCTCCATTTGGAATCAGGTCACCCGTATGATCGAGCGTTCCTTCGGGATTCCCGCCGCAAACGTGCTTCTCAACGCCACCCATACCCACGCTTCCCCCGCCATTTACTACGGCTCCTCCCTGGTGGGAATCGCACGGTATCTGCAGGAATTTTATCCGCTGACCGTTCGTTTGGCGGAAAACGCCCTGCGGGATCTGGAAAATGCCGAGCTCTACACGGGAAGCACCCGAACCCAAGGCCTCAATTACGTGCGCCGTTATCTCTATATGGACGGAAGCTATGCGGGCGGAAGCAATCTTTCCTTCGGGCAGGATCCCAAATTGATGCGTCACGAGACCGACCCCGATGAGACCATGCAGATCATCAAATTCGATCGCAAGACCAAAAAGGATATCGTTCTGGCCAATTGGCAATGCCATCCCACCGCAGGCTCCACCTCCACCAGCACCGCCGTCACCGCGGATTGGGTGAGCACCTTCCGTGAAACCGTGGAGAAAAAGGGCGATGTTCTCTGTTCCTTCCATCAAGGGGCGGCGGGCACGCTGGTCTCCTACAGCAAATTGAGCTCCAATTTGGTATCCGAGCGGAATTGTTATAAGCGAGGCGTGGAGATCGGCGAGGTTCTGTTGGCCGCGCTTCCCTCCCTCAAGGCGTCCGAAAGCGGCAAGATCCGAGCGATCACGAAGGATTTTACCGCCACCTATAACGAGGCCTACCGCACAAAAAACAATCTCACGGCCACCACCAAGGCCTTGAATCTTTCCGCCATGGCCATCGGAGACGTTGCCTTTGTCACCGCCCCCTTTGAAATGGCCGATACCAACGGCGTTTTCGTGAAAGAAAATTCCCCCTATCAAATGACCTTCATCTGCGCCTATTCCAACGGAAGCAACGGCTATATTCCCGCCCTCCATTCCTTCCCCAACGGCGGATACGAGGTGGAATCCTGCCGCTTCGTTCCCGGAACGGGTGAAGGGATCGCAAGCCTGATGGTGGAGATGCTGAAGGAGATCCGCCGCTGACAACAAAAAAACCGAATCCTCGCTGAAGTTTTGGCAAGGATTCGGTTCTCTTTTTTTGCTTTTATTTTCCGAGGCTCTTGGTTTTTTCAAAGGCGGCGATCACCGCATCCATGGCGGCACTGCGGAAGGCCGCCTCCTCCAGCACCCGCACCCCTTCAATGGTGCTTCCGCCGGGACTGCAGACCGCATCCTTCAATTCCCCGGGATGCTTTTTGGTTTCCAAAACCGTTTTGGCCGCGCCCGCCACCGTAGCGGCGGCAAATCTCTGCGCCGTATCCCTTGAGAGCCCGCAGGCAACGGCACCGTCGGCCAAGGCCTCCACAAACAAATACACGAAGGCAGGGCCGCAGCCGTGCAGAGCGCTGGCGGCATCGATCTTATCCTCCGAAAGCTTTTCCACAAGGCCCGCCCTTTTCATCAGGGACAAAAAGCTTGCCTCCCGAGCGGCATCCACGTTCACGCTGTGGTACACGATCACGCCCTCTCCCACCGACACCGGTGTGTTGGGCATCATACGGATCAAGGGCGTTTTTTCTCCCAAAAAGGAAAGAATGCGCGCCGTGGAGACCCCCGCGGCCATGGAGATCAAAACAAGACCGTCCCCTCTTTTTTTCACCGTTGGTGCGATTTCCTCCAGAAGAGCGGGGAGCACCTGCGGCTTGACCCCCAAAAACACCATATCGCACGTCTCCAGAATCTCTCGATTCTCCGATACGCTCGCCCCCAGCCTTTCCGCCAGCTCGGCGGCCTTTTTTTTGTCAAAATCCGCCAAGAAAAGCGAATGATTTCCTTCTGCCTTGGCGGCGGCAAGGGCCAAGGCCCCGCCCATATTTCCCGTTCCGATAAATCCGATTTTCATAGTTGCTCCTATCTTACCGTACCGTTGCCGATGACGATATATTGATACGTACAAAGCTCCTCCAGCCCCATAGGCCCTCTGGCGTGAAGCTTTTGGGTGGAAATGCCCATTTCACAGCCCAAGCCGAATTCGCCCCCGTCGGTAAAGCGGGTGGAGGCATTCACGTACACCGCCGCACTGTCCACCGCGGAGGTAAAATACGATGCCGCCTTTTCATCCTCGGTGAGAATGGCCTCGCTGTGACCCGTGGAATGGCAACGGATATGCTCCACCGCCTCCTCCACGCCCGAAACCACCTTGACCGCCAGAATATAATCCAAAAATTCCGTGTCAAAATCCTCATCGGAGGCTTTTTCTCCCTCGATGATTCTTGCCGCCGCGGGACAAAGGCGGAGCGAAACGGGGTTTTCTTTTCTTTCATCGCAAAGAAGCGCCTTCATCCGAGGCAAAAAGGCCTCGGCGATTCTCTCGTGCACCAACAGCACCTCGCAGGCATTGCAAACGGAGGGGCGGGAGCACTTGGCGTTTTCCAGCACCGTCAGCGCCTTGTCAAGATCCGCCCCTTCATCCACGTATACGTGGCAAATTCCCGTTCCCGTCTGAATGCAGGGCACCGTGGCGTTTTCCACGCAAGCGCGGATCAGCCCCGCACCGCCTCTGGGGATCAAAAGATCAATATACCCCTCGGCGCGCATCATTTCCACGGAGCTCTTTCGGGTGATGTCCTCAATGAGCTGGACAGCCTCCCGCGGGATCCCCACGGAGGAAAGCCCCTTTTGAATGCTCTCCACAATGGCATAGGAGGACAAAAAGGCCTCCTTCCCCCCTCGAAGCACGCAAACGTTGCCGCTTTTCAAGGAAAGGGCGGCGGCATCGGCCGTAACGTTGGGGCGGGATTCGTAAATGATCCCCACCACCCCCAAGGGACGGGAGATGCGGCGAATGCAAAGCCCCTTTTCGTGGGTGCTTTCCCGCAAAACTCTGCCTACGGGATCGGGCAGAGCCACAAGCGTGCGGATCCCCTCTGCCATCGCCCCGATCCGCTCCTCGGTCAGGCGAAGGCGATCCAGCATCACGGGGGAGATCTTCCCCTCTGCCTCTGCCAGATCACGGCGGTTGGCCGCCAAAATTTCTTCCTTGTTCTGCAAAAGAGCTTCCGCCATAGCCTCCAGAGCACGGTTTTTCTCTTCGGTGGAAAGGCGATTCACCAAGGGACTTACCCTTTTGGCCGCCTCTAAAATGCTTTGTGTTTCCTTCATTTTCCCGCTCCCTTCAAAAAGCGTGTTCCCACGGGCTTGCCCGAGGCGATCTCATACAGAATCCGCGGGTCGTTTCCGTTGGCAATCAGCATATCACAGCCCGCAGACGTTGCGATCACGGCGGCTCTCAATTTGGTGGCCATACCGCCCGTTCCCAACTCCGAGCCCTCCTTGCCGCCCAGTGCCAGAACGCCGTCGTCGATCTTTTCCACCACGGGGATCAATTTGGCCTCGGGATCGCTGTGGGGATCGGCGGTATACAGCCCGTCGATATCGGAAAGGAGGATCAAAAGCTCCGCCTCAATGGATTTGGCCACGATGGCGGCCAGGGTATCGTTATCCCCGATCACGATTTCCTCGGTGGCAACGGTATCGTTTTCATTGATAATGGGCAGAACCCCAAGTTCCAGCAAGCGGAACATGGTATTGCGAAAATGGCAGTAGCTTTCCTCGTTTCTCACGTCATACCCCGTCAAAAGGATCTGCGCCACGGTATGGCTGTACTCGGAAAACAGCTTGTCATAGGTATACATCAATTCGCACTGCCCCACGGCGGCGGCGGCCTGCTTGGTGGGCATATCCTTGGGGCGGGATTTCAAATTTAATTTTCCCACGCCCATCCCGATGGCACCGCTGGTCACCAGAATGATCTCGTGCCCGAAATTTTTCAAATCGCACATCACCTTGCACAATTCCTCCACGCGGCGAATGTTCAGCCTGCCCGTGGAATGAGCCAGTGTGGAGGTTCCCACCTTGATTACAATTCTCATTTTTTCCTCACTAATTCTGTTTCTGAACCAATTTGTATTCATCGTAGAAACGGTAATAGGGACAGGTTTTGTAGCGGCCCGATGCCAGACGCTCCATTTCATCCTCATCCAGATCCAAGGTGCAGATCTCCTCATCGCTTTGATCGTCATAATCAAAATAAAGACAATCCCGACAATTTCCCAAGCCCTGATCCATTTTGGTCACTCCGTTTCTTTTGGAAGTTATTCTTTTCCTTATTATAGTCTTTTTCCCCTGAATTGACAAGTTTTTTTGAAAAAAAACTCTCTTTTCTTCCCGCACCGGAAGACAAAGAGAATTCCGCCGCTTTTTTCCTTCGCAAAAAACGAAATCAACCCGCCTTTTTTATTTTTCGAAGGTTTTCCCCTTTCTTTTCCTTTTTTTGTTCGTTTTTTGCAAAATTCCCTTCCAAAGGGCGGATTTTGTGCTATCATTAAGATGAGATAAATTGGAAAAGTAAGAATACAAAACAAAGGAGGTTTTGTAACAGTATGGATTTGTTTGACGTACTGACCATGATCGGAGGTTTGTGTCTGTTTTTGTTCGGCATGAACGTCATGGGGTCTGCCTTGGAAAGAAGAGCCGGCGGATCGCTCCGTAAAATTTTGGAAAAATTAACCGAAAATCCCCTGTTCGGTCTTTTGACCGGTATGGCGGTCACCGCCGTGATCCAGAGCTCCTCGGCCACCACGGTTATGGTGGTGGGCTTTGTCAACTCGGGACTGATGAGTCTGAGGCAGGCCATCGGTGTGATTATGGGTGCCAATATCGGTACCACCGTCACCGCGTGGATCCTGAGCCTTGCGGGCATTTCCAGCGAGAATCTGTTCGTTCAGCTGTTAAAGCCCAGCTCCTTTACCCCCATTTTGGCGCTGATCGGCATTATCCTTTATATGTTCGGCAAAAGCAGTAAGAAAAAGGATACCTCTATGATCCTTCTGGGCTTTGCCACCTTGATGTTCGGAATGGATACCATGTCCGGTGCGGTGAAGGGATTGGCGGAAAGCGAGGCCTTCCGTCAGATCTTCCTTTTGTTTGAAAACCCCGTTTTGGGTGTTTTGGCCGGTGCGGTTCTCACCGCCATCCTTCAGAGCTCCTCGGCCTCCGTGGGTATCCTGCAGGCCTTGGCGGCCACGGGTCAGATCAGCTACGGCGCGGCCTTCCCCATTATTATGGGTCAAAACATCGGAACCTGTATTACGGCGATTCTCTCCTCCATCGGTGCCACCAAGAACGCAAAGCGCGCTGCCCTGGTACACCTTTCCTTTAACGTGATCGGAACCGTCATTCTGCTGATTTTATTCCTTGCGGTCAAATGGATCTTCCGTCCCCTGATCCTTGCCTCCCCCGCCACGCTGATGGGCATTGCGGTTTCCCACTCGCTTTTCAACGTTCTCTGCACCCTCATTTTGCTTCCTATGGGCGGCCTTCTGGAAAAAATGGCAAAGCTTTTGATCCCCGAATCCAAGCTCCCCGAAACTCAGACCGAATTGGACGAGCGTCTTCTGGCCACCCCCTCCATTGCTCTGGAGAGATGCCACGCCTTGGCGGAGGAAATGGCGCAGACCGCCTTCATCACCCTTTCCCGCGGATTGGACTGCTTGGAAAAATACACCCCCGAAATGGGCGAATTGGTTCGGGAGGGAGAGGAAAGAACCGACCATTACGAGGATATTCTCGCCACGTATCTGGTCAAGCTCAGCTATAAGCAATTGAGCGAGGAGGAAAGCTCCGAGGTCACCAAGCTTTTGAAAATGATCGGTGATTTCGAGAGAATTTCCGACCACGGCGTCAACATTGTGGAATCCGCCGAGGAAATGAAGGCCAAAAATCTGAATTTCACCGAAGCGGCCGCAAAAGAGCTTTCCGTCATCGTGGAGGCGGTGCGGGAGATTCTGGATCTCACCCTCTGCGCTCTTTTGCAGGAGGATCTGACGGTGGCCTCCGCCGTGGAGCCCCTGGAGCAGGTGATCGACGATCTGAAGGAGTCCCTGCGCACCCAGCACATCAAGCGTCTCCAAGCGGGCAACTGCTCCATCGAGGCGGGCTTTGTCTGGTCCGACCTTCTGACCAATCTGGAGCGCACCTCCGATCATTGCTCTAACATTGCGGGATGCCTGTTTGAAATGAACAAGATCGAAATGAATCTTCACGAGATCAAGCGTGAAATGAGAACGGAAAATCGCGATTATCGGGAAAACCTGAAAAAGTACGCCAAAAAGTACGTTCTCCCCTAAAAAAATGCCGCTTTTTCCTCAAAAGACCCTTCGGGGTCTTTTCTTTTTCGTTTTTTTGTGATAAAATAGAAAAAACATCTGCAAAGGAGGCTTTTTTTATGAGAGCCGTTATCACCGTTATCGGAAAGGATACCGTAGGCATTTTGGCCAAGGTATCCGCCCTGTGCGCCACCTACGGCGCCAATATCATTGACGTTACCCAAACCGTTATGCAGGATCTGTTTTGTATGATCATGCTCTGTGAGACCGATTCTCTCAGCGCTCCCTTTTCGGAATTTGTGGACAGCGCCGAAAAATTGGGCGAAGAAAATCATTTGAAGATCCACGTGATGCACGAAGATCTTTTCAATTCCATGCACCGCATCTGAAGGAGTCGTTATGAGTATCATCAATTCCCGCGATATTTTGGAAACCGTTTCCATGATCCAGGACGAGCATCTGGATATCCGCACCGTCACCATGGGCATTTCCCTTTTGGACTGCATCGATCCCGATATCGACCGCGCCTGCGAAAAGGTGTATCAAAAGATCACCGAGAAGGCCAAGAATCTGGTTCCCGTTTGCGAAGAGATTGAAAAAACCTACGGGATCCCCATCATCAACAAGCGGATCTCCGTTACCCCCATTGCCATGGTGGCGGCCGCCTGCCGAGGGCAAAGCCCCTTGAAATTTGCGCTGACGCTGGAAAAATGCGCCGCAGCCGTAGGAGTCAATTTCATCGGCGGCTACAGCGCCTTGGTGCACAAGGGCTTTTCCGCAGGAGATCGGGAATTGATCGAAAGCATTCCCGAGGCCCTCGCCCGTACCGAGCACGTGTGCGCCTCCGTCAATCTCGGCTCCACCAAGGCGGGGCTCAATATGGATGCGGTTCGCCTGATGGGCGAAACCGTTCGCCGTGCGGCGGAATTGACCGCCGACCGCCAATGCATCGGTGCCGCCAAGCTCGTGGTCTTCTGCAACGCTCCCGAGGATAACCCCTTTATGGCGGGCGCCTTTCACGGAGTCGGCGAGGAGGATACCGTCATCAACGTGGGCGTTTCGGGCCCCGGCGTGGTGCGCAGTGCCCTCTCCAAATTGGGGAAGGACGCTCCCGTGGATGCCGTGGCGGAATTAATCAAAAAAACCGCCTTCAAGATCACCCGTATGGGTCAGCTGGTGGCCAAGGAGGCCTCCTCCCGTTTGGGAATGAAATTCGGCATCGTGGATCTTTCTCTGGCCCCCACCCCTGCGGTGGGAGATTCCGTGGCCCATATTTTGGAGGAAATGGGTCTGGAGCAATGCGGCGGATGCGGCACCACCGCTTGCCTTGCCCTCTTGAATGACGCTGTAAAGAAGGGCGGCGTGATGGCCTCCAGCCACATCGGCGGCCTTTCCGGCGCCTTTATTCCCGTCACCGAGGATGCGGGTATGATCGATGCCGCCGCCTCGGGAACGCTGACCCTTGAAAAATTGGAGGCCATGACCGCCGTTTGTTCCGTGGGTCTGGATATGATCAACATCCCCGGTGATACCCCCGCCGAGGTCATCAGCGCCATCATTGCCGACGAGGCGGCCATCGGAATGGTGAATTCCAAAACCACCGCCTGCCGCTTGATTCCCGCCATCGGCAAAAAGGTGGGCGACACCCTCTCCTTCGGCGGACTTTTGGGCGAGGGACCCGTGATGGCCGTGAATCAAAAATCGCCCGCCGTCTTCATTCATCGGGGCGGCCGCTTGCCCGCTCCCCTGCAAAGCCTGAAAAACTGAGCCGAAGGAAGCTTTTTTATGCAAGAGATCTTACGTGAGATTCGGGAGGGCGCCCGTCTTTTTGTCAAAATGGTCTTCAGCGCTCCCGCGAAAAAAAGCCCCGCTCTGTCGGAAAAGCTCTCTTTGACGAGGGCGGAGGAAAACAAAAACGGGACCCTGTTTTTTGCCGAGGAATTCATCGGAACAAAGGCCTTTCATCACAGTCTTACCGAGGAGGAATTGATCCCATTTCTCACCGAAAAAGCGGAGGCCTGCCGTTTCCGTCAGGTCAATCTCTTTTCTCCCGAGGGCGAGATCGCCTTTCGTATTTCCAAAAAAGGGCAGATCAGCCGAAGCGTCAACAAGAAAAGCACCGCGACCGCCCCGCTTTCCCACAACCGTCAGAAGCGCTATCGGATCGCAGAGGGGGATCGGGTTCCCTTTATGGTGGATTTGGGGGTCTTTTCCAAGGAGTATAAGGTCATTTCCTCCAAATACGATAAATTCCGTCAAATCAACCGCTTCATTGAGATTTTAGATCACGCCTTCCAGGATTATCCCAAGGAGAGCATTTCCGTTCTGGATTTCGGATGCGGCAAAAGCTATTTGACCTTTTTCGTCTATTATTATTTTTCCGTTCTCCAAAAAAAGCGCGTTTCCATCATCGGATACGACCTCAAGGAGGACGTGGTGGCCTCCTGCAACGCCTTGGCACAGCGCTACGGCTATCACGGTCTGAAATTTGTGGTGGCCGACGTGACCCGCGACCGCCTTTCCGAGGATCCCATTGATTTTGTCATCTCCCTTCACGCCTGCGATATCGCCACCGATTACGCGCTGAATTTTGCGCTGGAGCGAGAGGTTCCCTATATCTTTTCCGTCCCCTGCTGTCAGCACGAGGTGGGAGGAAGCATTCGAAAGGGCGGAGGCGATCTGGATCTGTTTTTGGATCACGGTCTCTTTCGGGAGCGGATGAGCGCCCTTTTAACCGATGCCTTCCGCACCCGCATTCTGGAATGCGAGGGGTACCGCACGGACGTGCTGGAATTTGTGGATTTTGCCCATTCCCCCAAGAATCTGATGATTCGTGCCAAAAGAAAGCCCCATGCACCGAAAAAAAGTATGGCTCCCCTTTTTCAAATGGAGGAGCAATACGGCTTTCGTCAAACCCTTTTGCATTTAAGAGAGGAAGCAAAGCATGTGTGAAAACCGTTCTGCCCCCCAAAACGAGGATCTGGAGGAGGCTTTGGATCTTCTGAAGGAAAAAGAGGTCTACGTCACGGGCGGCACCCTATACGTGGTGGCAACCCCCATCGGCCGTGTGGTGGATATTTCCGTCCGCGCCATCAAGGTGCTGGAGGGAGTGGATCTGATCGCCGCCGAGGACACCCGCCGCAGTTATATTTTGCTCAACATTCTGGGGATCCGCAAGGAAGTGATCTCCAACCAAAAATTCAACGAGCACCGCAAAACCGAGTTCTTTCTCTCCGCCTTGAAGGACGGCAGAAGCATTGCGGTGATCTCCGACGCGGGAACGCCCTGCATTTCCGACCCCGGAAACGAATTGATCCGCAGAGCCCTTGAGGAAGGGATCCCCGTGGTTCCCGTTCCCGGTGCCTGTGCGGCCGTCAGCGCGGTTTCCGCCTCGGGCTTCGATCTGACCTCCTTTCTGTTCTGCGGCTTCTTTCCCAAGGAGAATACCGAGCGGAAGGAGGAATGCCGTCGGATCCGAAGCGGTGTCACCCGCACCTTTATTTATTACGAATCTCCCAAGCGGATCCTGAAGACCGTCGCCTTTTTGGCCGAAGCCCTCCCCGAGGCCTCCCTTTGCCTTTGCAACGATCTGACCAAAACCCATGAGCGCTTCTACCGCGGCTCTGCCGAGAAGGTTCTGGCGGAATTGGAATCGAACCCCAATGCGGAAAAGGGCGAATTTACCCTGATTCTGGAAATGCCGCTCCCAAAGACCCCGACCGAAAAAACCGAGGCTTTTCCCTCCTCCCCCGAGAGTGCTCTGCTGGAAGAGCTGCTTGAGGGCGCGCCTACCCTGCGGGATGCCGTGGAGGCGATACTGAAAAAGGATACCCCCTTCAAGAAAAACGATCTGAAGGCGGCCTCCATCCGCTTAAAGAATTTGTTTGCAACGTTCGCTCCGTAAATCGCCCCAACGGTCGCTTTTCTTACGGCGGTTTGGAATTTTTGCAAGAAACACCGCTCGGAGAGCGCCGAGAAAACGGCGGTACGGCCAAAAGGCCGCGCCGTCGTTTCTTTTCTCCTCCCACCGATAAAAAATCGGCGGGATTTTTTCATTTTCATAAAACTGAAACATTTTTCAAACCTTTTTAAAACATCGTCAGGCTATCATAAAGCCATCAAATGAAGAAAGAGGTTTGCACCATGAACAAGAACGATCGGGAATTTCTCGTCCGGAAGATCCGCACACAGTACACCGAAAAGGAACACAGCGCCCTTGATAAGCTCAAGGCCTTGGACACGAAGGTGAAGCGCCCTGCAAGCATTTTTGCTTATGTCTTCGGCAGCATCTCCGCTTTGATTATGGGCTCGGGTATGAGCCTTGTGATGACCGATATTGCAGAAAAAGTCGGCATTGGGCATCCCATGCTTTACGGCATTGTGATCGGGGTCATCGGAATGCTTATGGCAATCGTAAATTTCCCCCTTTATCAAAGCATTCTCAGCGCACGGCGCAAGAAATACGCCGATCAGATCATCGCTCTCAGCGATCAGATCGTGAACCAATCAAGATAGCGAAAAAGGAGGCTGTAAAAATGGAAAACAAAGCCAAAACACAGCAGGAAATCGAGCGGGAAATGCTCGAAGTGAACGAACAATTTGCCGAATTCCTTCACACCAAGGGCATCCAAGCAAAATATCGGCTTGTGATCGAAAATATCAAGAAGGGCGCCAAGGCGGCCCCTGCCAACACCGCCGCACAGATCGCAAAGGTTCAGGCCGAAACACAGGCAGCCGTTGCCCGCGCAAACGCCATGGGAAAGCCCGCACCCGCAGTAACCGAGGTAAGTGCTGCTACCCTTGAGAATGAATTTAATGCCTTCCTGAAGTCCAAGGGCCTGGACGGTAAGTATACTGTTTCTGTAACAGAAGAATAAGACTGGCAAGCGAAACGGCATTTTGCCGTCTCGCTTTTCGTAGTAAGGAATAAGGTCATTCCATTTCCAGTCCTGTTCGTAGGAAATTATACGGGGAAGTTCATCAATCTTAAATTTCTGATACTTTGGTGAATGAGAATCGTCAAAAGCCC
>JAFWBD010000016.1 GCA_017507325.1 Clostridia bacterium
AACGTAGAATAAAACTTCTGAAATCTTCAGTAAAAATTCAAACCTTTTCAAATTCATTTGATATCATCTTTGAACAATCCCTCAGTCAGCTTCGCTGACAGCTCCCTTTACACAAGGGAGCCGGTGTGTTACGGCATTGGGCAACAGAAATCCGGTTTGATTTTAAACCCGATTCATCCATAATTTGTGCGCGATATCCGTACTTTATCGATGCTTTTTTAGTCGCGCAGGCTCCTTCCACCACTTCGTGGTCCCCCTCCCTCTCGGATGGAGGCTTCGCTATGCCACCGCTTTGGAGAATAAAATGGGCTTTGGATGAAATTTTCGCGGAGATGAAAAAAAGGATCCAACGGCAATAAAAAAAGAGATCGTACGTTTTCCATATCAGGGAAAAGCATACAGTCTCTTTTTCTTTTTGATTCAGAGTTATGAGGTATGAGTTATGAGTTTAGCGTGCCAAGGGCTTTTTTCTTTTGATTCTAAATGCTTTTCTTCAAGACTTCCCCGAATCAGAATTCGGGAAAGCCCGCAAAGAAGACCTCCTTGCCATGCGCCAGGGCGCGGCGGGCAAAATCGTGCATTTCGGAAACGCTGACGGCTGTGGTGCGCCAGCCTTCACCGGCAGGAGTCTTCTCCAAACGGACGAAGAAGGGATCCGAGGTAAAATCGGTGCGGAGGTAATAGGCGTGAGCGGCCTTGCAGTTGGAAAGAGGCGTGGGGACAAGGCTTTCGTGATACAGCCCGCCCAGACCCGCGGCCACGTCCACGCAGTCCTGCACCACGGCATAGCCCGTGGGATAGCGGCCCGCGCCCGCGCCGATGAAATGGGTCTTGCCGATGTGGCTACCCTCAAAGGAAATGATGTTGTCACAGCCGTGGATATTCCCCTCGGGGGTATCCTTGGGGATCAGGGTGGGCTCCACGTATGCGGCCACGGCCTCGCCCTTCTCTCCCACGCGGCAGGCCTTGCCGATGAGCTTTAACACGTACCCCTTTTCCTTCCAGTATTCCGTATCGAGCTTTTTCACAAAGCGAATGCCGAAGGCATCCACCGCCTCGTCCTCCACGGCCACGCCGAAGGCAACGTTGGCGGAAAGGGCGGTCTTATGGCGGGTATCCAGCCCGTCGATATCCGAGGAGGGATCGGCCTCCGCAAAGCCAAGGCGCTGTGCCTCGCCCAGGGCCTCGTCAAAATCCTTGCCCAAAACGTCCATGGAATCCAAAACGTAGTTGGTGGTGCCGTTCATAATGCCCGAAACGGAAGCGATGCGGCTGACGCGCGCCGCGCGGCTCAGATTCACAAGCCAGGGGATCCCGCCGCCCGCGGCAGCGGAAAAGCGAAGGGAAACGCCCTTTTCCTTGGCCAGACCCACCAATTCTCCGTAATGGGTGCTGAGAAGCAATTTGTTGGCGGTGATGACGTTTTTCCCCGCCAAAAGGGATTTTTTCACAAACTGATAAGCGGGGTTCATACCGCCGATCAATTCGATCACGGTATCCACCTCGGGATCCGAGAGGATCTCCTCCAAGTCACGGGTAACCTTTGCGGTGGTGACCTCCGGCAGAGGACGAAGATCCAACACGTATTTGACCCGCATGTCCGCCCGCTGTGCGAGAATATCGAACACGCCCTTTCCCACGGTACCAAAACCAAAGAGACCGATTACCATAGATTACCTCCGAAATATCACCGAAAAAAAACGGAAAATCGGGAAAAATAAAGGGGATTCCCGACAAATTTATAAAAACGCTTGAATTTTCGGCAAAAATAGTATATTGTTATAGGTAACACAAAATTGAGAAAAAGTCAAGTAAAATTTGACTTTCAAGAGGAAAATTATGATTTATCGCAGTACACGCTCCCCCATTCAGGCCTCGGACCCCGAGGCGGTCTTATCGGGAATCGCCCCCGACGGCGGCCTTTTTCTTCCCAAGGAAATGGTCTTTCCCGCCTTTTCGGCCGAAGAGACGGTGAAAAAGGATTTTCTCGGCATTGCCGAGGATATTCTCCACACGCTGTTCGATTCCTTCACCCGTGAAGAGATCGCCGATCTGGTTCGCGCCTCCTACGAGGGGAAATTCTCCGCCCCCGATTTCACCCCCACCGTGCCCGTGGGCGACAAGTACGTTCTGGAACTGTTCTACGGCCCCACCTGCGCCTTTAAGGACGTGGCCCTTTCCGTTTTGCCCCACCTGATGGTGAAAAGCCGCGAAAAGTGCGGCGTCACCGACGAGATCGTGATCCTGACCGCCACCAGCGGCGATACGGGCAAGGCGGCGCTCTGCGGCTTTCGGGACGTGGCGGGAACCCGCATTCTGGTCTTTTATCCCCACGGCGGCGTCAGCGCGGTACAGCGCGCCCAAATGGTGACCCAGCCCGGGGAAAACACCTTCGTGGCCGCCATTGAGGGGAATTTCGACGATGCCCAAACGGGGGTCAAGAACATTTTCGCCCGCTTTGCCGCGGAAAACACCCTTTCGGGGAAGGGCGCCCGCCTTTCCAGCGCCAATTCCATCAACATCGGAAGACTCGCACCCCAGATCGTTTACTACTTCAAGGCCTACGGCGATCTTTTGCGCGAGGGGCGCCTCTCCTTCGGCGACAAGGTGGATTTTGTGGTGCCCACCGGCAACTTCGGGAACATTTTAGCGGGCTACTTTGCCAAGAAAATGGGTCTTCCCGTGGGCAAATTGGTCTGCGCCTCCAACGCCAACAACGTTCTGACGGACTTTATCCGCACCGGAACCTACGATAAGCGCCGCCCCTTCTATCAGACCGAATCCCCTTCCATGGATATTCTCGTTTCCAGCAATTTGGAGCGTCTGCTCTTCTTGCTCTCCGACGGGGACGATGCCGCCATGGCAGGCTGGATGAAGAGCCTTTCCGAGGATGGGGTCTACACCGTGCCCGCCGCTCTTCTGGAAAAGCTTCAGGAGGATTTTGCCGCCTACTGCTGCGACGATGCCAAGGCAGGGGAGGTTTTGGGCAGGATCTACCGAGAAACGGGGTATCTGGCCGATCCTCATACCGCCGTTGCCTTGGGCGGTGCCGAGGAATACTTCCGCGATCGGATGGAGGATCGCCCCTTGGTGGTGCTTTCCACCGCCTCGCCCTTTAAGTTCTCGGGTCCCGTGATGAAGGCCATCGGCCTTGATTTTGAGGGGAACGAATTCGATCGCATCCGCCGCCTTTCCGAGGTTTCGGGTCTTGCCGTTCCCCCCTCCTTGGCGGAATTGGAATCCCTGCCCGAGCGCCATAAGGACGTGATCGGACGGGATCGAATGGGCGATTTCGTGCTCTCTCATCTTCGCTGAGCGGGGCGAAAAAACAAAAAATGCTTGACGGCGCGCCCTTTTTCGAATACAATGGAGAAAAGGACCGCTAATTTAAGGAGGTAATCACTATGCTGGAGAACAATCCCGAAATGATCGACGATCTGGAGCCCGACCGCGTTACCCTCACCGATGAAGAGGGCGTGGAAAGAGAATTCGACATCATCGGTACCTTGGAAATGGACGGCAACAGCTATTTTGCCCTGGTTGCGGTGGATGGCGATGAGGATGAATACATCGTTTTGAAGGCCGTGGAGGAAAACGGCGAAGAGGTGCTGATCACCATTGACGATGACGATGAGTTTGACAAGGTGGCCGACGCCTTTGACAACGAAATGATGGAAGAATTCGATCTGGACGGCGAAGGATCCGAAAAATAAAGCTTTTTTTCCTGCCCTTCCCGTGATGAAGGAGATATTAAACCTACAAGTAGAAATTGGCGCTCGGCTTCTCAAAACGGCTGCAGACCTCCTCTCAAGAGAGACGTTGGGAGCACATAAGTTCGAGAGAGAGCACCGCCCCTTGTTATCGTGGGGTTTTCATTTCGCCTTCACACGGTCGCGGCGGGGCATTTCAAAAGTTTAGCGTGATTGTCCGTTACGGACAAATCACGCTAAAACTATGATTGCCCTTCGGGCAAGTTATGAGTGATGGGATGCTCCGCATCGTTATGGTTGGCTTCGCCAAGTTGAAAATTGTACGGGCAATTATATCGAAACGTTTGCCATAGCAAACTCATAACTCATAACTCTAAACTGAATCGAAAAGCACAAAAAGAGACTGTATGCTTTTCCCTGATACGGAAAACGTACGATCTCTTTTTTTCATTGCCGCCGGATCCTTTTTTCTTACCATGTATCTCTTTAGACGCATTCATTTTAACGTATCCAATTACCTTTGAAATAACGGACCGACCTCGTAGGGGCGATTCACGAATCGCCCGTTTTTTTGTTTTGCGATTGTTTGCGGGCGAAGAGTGCCTCGCCCCTACGAAATGCAACAAAAATGGGCTGAGGTTGTGGTTTTTGCGGAGGCTGGGAAATGGCACATCCCTTTTATTCTTTTTTCCATTATGAAAGTTTTTGGGAGGTTTGGAACCCTTTTTTCAAAAAGGGTTCCAAAAAGGGTTCCAAGAAAAAGTCCTCCGCAAACGGAAAGAAAAGTAAGAAAGCTATAGACTTTTTTCGACTTTTTTGATATAATATCATATCTGTATTGCTTTTCCGAAGGAGGTTTCCCCATGGCTGAGAGAAAATCGAAGGAAAATTATTATCTGGATATTGCCCAAACCGTTGCCGAGCGCGGCACCTGCCTGCGCAAAAAATACGGCGCCATTATCGTGAAAAACGACGTGATCGTCTCCACCGGCTACGTGGGTGCCCCCCGCGGCCGCAAGAATTGCTGTGATTTAAAATTTTGCCTTCGGGAGGAGATGAACATTCCCCGCGGCGAGCGATACGAGCTCTGCCGCAGTGTCCACGCGGAGCAAAACGCCATCATCAACGCCTCCCGCGAGCAGATGATCGGCGCCACCCTGTATCTTTGCGGAATGGATGCCAAAACGGGAGAATTCGTGGAAAATTCCTCCTGCTGTCAAATGTGCAAAAGAATGGTCATCAATGCGGGCATCGAGCGGGTCATCATCCGTGACAGTGCGGAAAAATTCAGAGTCATTTCCGTTTCCGATTGGGTGGAAAACGACGATTCCTTGGGTCAAACGGGCTACTGAAGTCCCGGCAAGGAGGAAAGGATCGAATATGTCAAAATCTTTTGTGCCGAAGGGCTATCAAACCCGCCTCGGACCTTACGATACCCAAGCCGCCATCGGCATTTTGCGGCGGCGTTTTGAAAAGAACCTCAGCGTCAACCTCAATTTGAAGCGCGTTTCCGCGCCCCTGTTCGTGGATCCCGCCACGGGTCTGAACGACGATTTGAACGGGATCGAGCGCCCCGTTCGCTTTGACGTAAAGGAAACGGGGTGCGATGCGGTGGTGGTGCATTCTCTGGCCAAGTGGAAGAGAATGGCCCTGCAAAAATACGGCTTTCCCGCAGGGGAGGGTCTGTATACCGATATGAACGCCATCCGCAGGGATGAGGAAATGGACAATCTCCATTCCATTTACGTGGATCAGTGGGATTGGGAAAAGGTGATTCTCCCCGAGGAGCGGGGCGAGGAGCTGTTGAAAAAGACCGTGGGTGCCATTGTCAACGCCATTTGCGACACCCAAGAGGAGATCAAGAGCCTCTACCCCACCCTGCAAACCACCCTCTCCCGCAAGGTAAAATTCATCCGCTCTCAGGAATTGGAGGATCTTTACCCCACCCTTTCCCCCAAGGAGCGGGAAAACCGCATCACAGAGGAATACAAAACCGTTTTCCTGATGCAGATCGGCGACGTGCTCAAAAGCGGCAAGCCCCACGACGGACGCGCCCCCGATTACGACGATTGGTCGCTGAACGGGGATCTGCTCTTCTGGAACGAGGCCCTCTCCTGCTCGCTGGAGATCTCTTCCATGGGCATTCGGGTGGACAGCCGCGCTCTGCGGGAGCAGCTTTCCAAGGCGGGCTGTCCCGAGCGGAGCGAATTTACCTTCCACAAGCTTCTTTTGGAGGACAAGCTTCCGCTGACCATGGGCGGCGGCATCGGCCAATCCCGCCTTTGCATGCTGCTTCTGGAAAAGTGCCACGTGGGCGAGGTTCAGGTGTCTCTGTGGGACGAGAAAACCGAGGCCGTTTGCCGTGAAAACGGCGTTTTACTCCTGTAATCCGATTTTATTTCGTCAGAAAGGCAGAAATTTTATGATCAATATTCCCGAAATTTTCGGTACCAAGGTCTTTAACGACCCGATGATGAAAAAATATCTCCCCGCGGAGATCTACGAATCCCTGAAAAGCACCGCCACCCGCGGTGAAAAGCTGAACGCCGAAATCGCCGATGCCGTGGCGGTGGGGATGCGTGACTGGGCCATCTCCATGGGCGCCACCCATTTTACCCACTGGTTCCAGCCTATGACGGGCTTTACTGCGGAAAAGCACGATTCCTTTATCCGCCCCGTTTCCGACAGCGAGGTCATTATGGCCTTTTCGGGAAAGAATCTGGTTTCGGGCGAGGCCGATGCCTCCAGCTTCCCCTCGGGGGGCCTGCGCGCCACCTTCGAGGCCCGCGGCTATTCCGCCTGGGACCCCACCTCCTACGCCTTCATTAAGGACAACACCCTCTGCATTCCCACTGCCTTTTGCTCCTACCGCGGAGAGAGCCTGGATAAAAAAACACCCCTCTTGCGCTCTCAGGAGGCCATTGATCGGGAGTGCCGCCGCCTTCTGAAGCTGTTCGGCATCAGCGACGTGAAAAAGGTGCACGCCGAGGTGGGCGCCGAGCAGGAATATTTTCTCATTGACAGCGAGGTTTGGAGCCGCCGACCCGATCTGGTCTGCTGCGGCCGAACCCTTTTCGGAGCCCGTCCCCCCAAGGGTCAGGAAATGGGCGACCATTATTACGGGCAGATCAAGCCCCGCGTTCTGGCCTTTATGCAGGAATTGGACGAGGAGCTCTGGAAGCTTGGCATTTTAGCCAACACCGAGCACAACGAGGTGGCTCCCGCTCAGCACGAATTGGCCCCCATTTTCTCCACGGTGAACGTGGCCACCGATCACAACCAATTGACCATGGAAATGATGAAGAAGATCGCCGCCCGCCACGGTCTGGCCTGTCTTCTCCACGAAAAGCCCTTCGCCTCCGTCAACGGAAGCGGTAAGCACAACAACTGGTCCATTTCCACGGATACGGGGCTGAATCTCTTAAAGCCCGGCAAGACCCCCTCCCAGAACGCGCTGTTTCTTCTGATGCTCACCGCCATCATCAAGGCGGTGGACGAGAATCAGGATCTGTTGCGCATCAGCGTGGCCTCTGCGGGGAACGATCACCGCTTGGGCGGAAACGAAGCGCCCCCCGCCGTGCTCTCCATTTTCTTGGGTGACGATCTGGAATCCATTCTGGAGGACATTATGGCAGGGGAAAAGCCCGAGGACAGACCCCGCACCAAGCTGAACATCGGCGCCTCGGTGCTCCCCGAGCTTCCCTGCGACAGCACCGACCGCAACCGTACCAGCCCCTTTGCTTACACGGGCAACAAATTCGAATTCCGTATGCCCGGTGCCTCCTGCTCCATCGCCTGCCCCAATATGATGATGAATACCATTGTGGCCGACGCGCTTTCTCAATTTTCCGACGTTTTGGAAAAAAGCGAGGATTTCCATTCCGATCTGAACAAGCTCATTTCCGAAAACCTCATCCGCCACAAGCGCATCATCTTCAACGGAAACAATTATTCCGAAGAGTGGCGATGTGAGGCCGAGCGCCGCGGGCTTTCCAATTTCACCAATACGGTGGAGGCCCTGCCCCATTACACCGATGAGAAAAACGTCCGCCTGTTCGAGAAGCACGGGGTTCTCTCCCGCGCGGAGATCGCCTCCCGTCAGGAGGTTCTCTTGGAGAATTACGTGAAGAGCCTTTGCGTGGAGGCGCTCACCATGATCGATATGACCCGTAAGGAGATCCTTCCCGTGGTGCTGAAATATCAGTCCTTCCTTTTGGAGGTGCTGGAGAAGAAGCGCGCCTTCGGCCTTTCGGAATCGGTGGAAAAGAAAATGGCCGAGACCGTTTCCGAGGAAGCCCAAAAGCTCTTCTGCCGCTTGGAGAAATTGGAGACGGATACCGATCGGAGCCACTCTGCCGAGGGAAGTCTGGAAAACGCACGCTTCTGCCGCGAGGTTCTTTTCGAGGATCTGGCCTCTCTGCGGGAGACCGTGGATCGCTTGGAAAGCCTGGTAAGCAAGGAGTTCTGGCCCTTCCCCACCTACGCCGAAATCCTCTACAGCGTCAAATAACAGCAGGGGGACTTTTTGCAGGGGACTTTTTCTTGGAACCCTTTTTGGAAAAAGGGTTCCAAACCTCCAAAAAACTTTTAGAATAAAAAATATAAAAGAATCCTGTTGTCCCTTGCTACCGTAAAAATCACAACCTTTGTTTGCAGGGGACTTTTTCTTGGAACCCTTTTTGAAAAAAGGGTTCGGGGCCTCCCAAAAACTTTTCGGAATCAAAAAGAAAAAGAGACTGTATGCTTTTCCCTGATACGGAAACCGTACGATCTCTTTTTTCATTGCCGTTGGATCTTTATTTTCATCTCGGCGAAAATTTCATCCACAGCCCATTTTATTCCTCAAAGCGGTGGCTCCGTAAAGCCTCCATCCGAGAGGCGGAAAGCAAGAAAAAGGCACGGGTGCCTTTTGGTATTGAGATTTATTTTCATCTCGGCGAAATTTTCATCCACTGCTTATTTCTGTTGCCAAAAGCCGTGGCACAATGAGGCCTCCATCCGAGAGG
>JAFWBD010000017.1 GCA_017507325.1 Clostridia bacterium
CCGAAAAGGAGCGTGGGGTACAGGTCAACTGCCAGAAATCGCCGCTTTCCATATTGGTTTGATCAAACCCCTGACGATAGAGAGAAAACGCTTCGTTTTCCGTTTGAATACGAAAGTAGTAGAAATAAAGTCCTTCCCTTCCCAGGGCAAAAACCGCACGGTAGCGCTCGTAGAGCTCATCCGACTCGCACAGCTCCATCACAAAGGAGGCGTACGGAGCGTGATCCTCCTTCAAAAACACAAGCTCCGCTCGAACGGTTTTGCAGGAAACGGGAATGCGAACGGAAACGGAGCAGCTTTCTCCAACCTTCAAGGTACCAAAGGGGCTTTTATCCTCTCGGCATTTACTGTTGTAGAGAATGCGCATTCTTAAAGCTTCCAAATGCGGTCAGCATACTCCAGAACCGAGCGATCCGCCGAGAAAATACCGGCCTTGGCAATGTTGCAAAGGGACATTTTTCCAAAACGGACAGGATCGGCATAAGCCTTCCCCACATCCTTCTGTGCCCGCGTATAATCCGCAAAATCGGCTAAGGTCATATAGGGATCGGCAGTACCGAAGCGATTGGTCAATAAGGATGCGGCAATATCATCGAAGCGTTTTCCCAAAATACCCGAGGTCAGCATTCCGATCACATCGGCAAGCGCCGGATCGGAAGAGACGAAATCCTGGGGAGAGTAGCCTCTTTGCCACAGCGCCTCCACTTCATCCACGGTCATACCGAAGAGGAACATATTTTCTTTTCCAACCTGTTCCAAAATCTCCACGTTGGCGCCGTCCAGCGTACCGAGAGTCACGGCACCGTTGATCATCAGCTTCATATTGCCGGTACCGGAGGCTTCCTTGCCCGCAACGGAGATCTGCTGGGAAATTTCAGCCGCAGGGATGATCAGCTCCGCCAAAGATACTCTGTAGTCCTCCACGAACACCACCTTGATCTTCTCGTGAACAACGGGATCGGAATTGATAAAATCGGATACGGCGGAAATCAGACTGATGATCTGCTTGGCCATATCGTACCCCGCAGAGGCCTTGGCGGCAAAAATAAAGGTTCGGGGAACAAAATCTTCGTTGGGATGATTTTTGACGCGGCGGTAAAGATAAAGGATCTCAAGAACGTTCAAAAGCTGTCTCTTGTATTCGTGAAGACGCTTGATCTGCACGTCAAAAAGGGAACGGGGATCCACGTGTATGCCGTTCTTCTCGGCGATATAATCCGCCAAACGGCACTTGTTACGGTACTTGATGTCAGCCAATTGCTCCAGAACACCAACGTCGGATTGATAACGGAGAAGCTCGGAAAGAGCATTGGCATCCTTCAAAAAGCTGTCCCCGATCAGAGAACTTAAGAACGAGGTCAACTCCGGGTTGGACTGGCAAAGCCAGCGCCGATAGGCGATACCGTTGGTCACGTTGCAAAAGCGAGAGGGCTCCATCTGATAATAATCGCGGAAGATACTGTTTTGAAGGATCTCCGTATGGAGCTTGGATACGCCGTTGATCGTATGACAGCAGGCAAGGCAAAGGTTGGCCATCCGAACCTCCCCATCGCCGATCACCGCCATATAGTTAATCTTTCCGAAATCTCCGGGGAAAGAGGCGTACAAAACCTCCTTCAAACGGCGGTCGATTTCCTTGACAATGGCATAGATTCGAGGAAGCTGCTCCGAAAAGAGCCACTCACTCCATCTCTCCAATGCCTCGCTCATAACGGTATGATTGGTATAGGAAAGGGTCTTTTGACAGATCTGCCAAGCCTGATCCCAACCGAGGCCGTGCTCGTCCATCAAAAGGCGCATCAATTCCGGCACGCAAAGCGCGGGGTGTGTATCGTTAATATGAACCGCGGCATAATCCGCGAGATTCTCCACCGTCCCGTGTTGTTTTATGTGAGATGCGAGAATACTCTGCAGAGAGGCACTGACCAAAAGATACTGCTGTTTCAGACGAAGCCGCTTTCCCTCAACGTGATTATCGGCAGGATAAAGAACCTTGGAGATCACCTCCGCCATGGTATTTTGCTCCAAGGAGCGGATGTATTCTCCACGGGAAAATGCGGGCATATCAAATCCGGGGAGCTTAGCGCTCCACAGAACCAATTTGTTTACGGCCTTTGCACCGTATCCCGAGATATACATATCGTAGGGTACTGCCAAAACGCTCTGATAATCGGTCTGAGCAACGCGAAAAGCGCCGTTATCGTACCATTCGGAGACACGTCCTCCGAATTTGATCTCATAGCTTTCATCGTTTCGGGGCTGTAGCCACACCTCTCCCCGTTCCAGCCAGTTGTCGGGAAACTCCGTCTGCCAACCGTCGATGATCTTTTGCTTGAAAATTCCGAATTCATAGCGAATCGAAAAGCCCGTGGCAGGCAGATCATTCCCCGTCAGACTGTCGAGATAGCAGGAAGCCAAGCGGCCGAGGCCGCCGTTTCCGAGACCTGCATCGGGATCCAGATCATAAAGCTTCTCGATATCAAAGCCCTCTTCTTCCAGCACCTCACGGAAGGTCTTTTCCGCACCGAGATTGAAAAGGTTGTTGCGAAGCGAGGTGCCCACAAGAAACTCCATTGACATATAATATACCTGTTTTTTCGTTTTGGGATCAACGGAATCGGTATATTCCTTGCGCTTCATGGCGAGCATTTCCCGCAGCAAGGTGCAAACCACCTTATACGCCTGCTTTTCCGTGGTTTCACAAAGAGCGCAGGAATAAAGACGGATTGAGGTTTCATTGAGCTTTCGAATGATTTCATTTTTGCTGTACATATAAATCTCCTTACGATTCTTTTGAGGGTGAAATTAACCGAGAAAACAGCTTGCGATAACGCTCAGCGGAACGATTCCAGGAAACGTCGGCTGTCATACCGTTTTGAACGATCCGATTCCAAGCATCTTTGTTCCCGCGATAGAGGGAAAGGGCGTTTTTCAAGCAGCCCATCATACTGTTTGTCTCATAGGCATCAAAGGAAAAGCCGACGCCCTCTCCCGTTACGTCCGAATAAGGCAAAACCGTATCCTTTAAGCCTCCCGTTGCGTGAACGATCGGAACACTGCCAAAACGCATGGCAATCAATTGCGAGAGTCCGCAGGGCTCACTGTAGGAGGGCATCAAAAACAAATCGGAGGCAGCGTAAATGCAAGAGGCAAACTCGCGGCTGAAAAGAAGATTGGCCGAAACCCGTTCGGGAGCGCGGCAAGCAAGCTCCCGGAAAAACGCTTCGAATCTCTCCTCTCCCGTTCCCAAAAGAACGATCTGTACGTCCTCCCGCAAAAGATCCTCAGCAGCAGCGCAAAGCAAATCGAAGCCCTTATGGGAAACCAGGCGGGAAATCAGTCCCACAAGGGGAGTATCCGCGGAGACCGCAAGGCCGAGACGCTTCTGAAGCTCCTCCTTGCAGGCTTTTTTCCCCTTTGAAACATCCGATGCTCCATAGGAACAAGGAATGCTTTTGTCGTACTCGGGCGAATTGGAATTCGGATCGATTCCGTTTACGATCCCGGTCAATTTAAAGGCGTGCTCCGCGATGATCTGCTCCAAGCCGTGAGCATATTTCGCATCGCAAATTTGCTTGGCATAAGTCTCGGAAACCGTCGTAAAGGCATCAGCCGACAAAATGGCTCCCTTCATAAAGTTTAAGCATCCCGAGAACTCCAGCGTATTCCGATATTCTTCCCCAAGGCCCAAAACGTCTCCGAGAAAATCGGGTCCGGCCCAGCCTTGATATTCGATGTTATGGATGGTAAAGACCGTTTTGGCTCCTCCGAGAACCTCCCCGTAGAAGGCACGCAAAAGGATCGGAAGCAGAGCGGTCTGCCAATCGTTACAATGGATCAGATCGGGGCACTCCTTTAGGAACACCAAGGATTCCAAAATTGCTTTGGAAAAATAGGCAAAGCGCTCCCCGTCATCGTCATAACCGTAGAGCCTTTCCCGTTTAAAATAATATTCATGATCGATCAAATAGATCCGCAACCGATCGTCCTGCGTGCAAAGGCGGTATAGCCCCACGTATTGATGCCGCCAGGAAAGATCCACGTAAAACTCCCCGATCCGTTCGGTCTTAACATCCGATTTTTCCTTGATGGATCCGTAAAACGGAAGAAAAACAGAAACCTCGGTATCGGGATGAGCGCTCAAAGCCAAGGGAAGATCCCTCGCAACGTCCCCCAAGCCGCCGGTTTTTACCAGAGGCGCTGCCTCGGAGGCCGCAAAAACAATTTTCATACCGTTTCTCCTTTGCGAATGATCACGGGATGCTGAGGCGTTCCCACCAGCACCGCGCCCTCGGAAACGGTGACGTTTTTATCCAGAATCACGCACTTCAGATTGGCATTTTCCCCTATTTTTGAGCCCTGCATCACAACGCAGGAGGAAACGTGTGCGCCCTTTTCCACTCTTACTCCGCGGAACAGCACGCTTTCCTCGATGTTACCGTAAACTGAGCAACCGTCCGCCATAATACAGCTTTTCACAACCGATCCCTCTCCGTAGTAGGTGGGCGCTTCATCCCGAACCTTGGTGTAGATGGGGGTATCCTTACGGAACAATCCGTTTCTCACCTTTTCATCCAGAAGCGCCATATTATTGGCAAAATAGCTGCGGATATCCTCATTGCGCAGAACCACGCCGTCAAAGCGAAAAACAGAAAGCTTCAATTTATTTTCATTGAACTGCTTCTGAAGATAATCCCGCTCAAAATGCACCATTCCCTTGGAATAAGCCTCGCGAATGGCATTGACCAGAAGCTTACGGCTGATGATAAACATCCCCATTCCCACAAGCGTCCCCGGACGGACAAAGCTGTCGATCATCATTTCCGTCACCGTATCGTTTCGATTGCACTTTACGATCAGAGGATGTTTTTTCTTGTTCTTCTCCGTTTCGCGGTTTACCACCACCGTCACGTCGGCACCGGAGGAAATATGCTTTCGAATGGCAAGTCGATAATCCATATTGCAAAGAACGGTGGAATCGCTGATGACCACGTAATCGTAATCGGGATGGTCAATAAAATGCACGGCCGAATACAGTGCTTCAAGTTTTCCCTTGTAAATTCCCGTATTTCCTTGGGCAAAGGGCGGCAAAATGACCACACCCTCGTTTTTCCTGCTCAAATCCCAATCGGCACAGGAACCCAAATGATCCATCAGGGAACGGTAATTGTATTTGGTAATGATGCCGATGTTGTAAATGCCGGAATTGGACATATTGGACAGTACAAAATCGATCTGACGGTATCTTCCGCCAAAGGGCAAGGAGGCAACGGTTCTCTCGTTGGTCAATTCTCCCAAGGAGCTGTCGTAAATATTGGAAAATACAATACCCATTGCTTTCATCTTGATTCCCTCCTCAATAAACTTCCTTCGGCAGCAGGATCATATTCTGTTCTACTACCTTATCTTTTCCCACGACGGCAATATCCCACTTGTGCTTATCGTAAAACTCGGGAGAATCACCGATTCTCGCATTGGCGTGTACCACGGAATCCTCACCGATAATGGCATATCGGATCACAGAGGATTTTTCGATCACGGCATTGGGCATCACAAAGCTGTTATATATTTCAGCTCCCGGCTCAATGACGCAGCCCGTGGAAATGATAGAATGATACACCTTGCCGTAAACCTGACTTCCCTCCGCCACGTACGAATCCACAATCTGTGAGGAATCGGCAATGAAGCTGCTGGGATTGGCATAGTTTCTGGCATAAATGCGGTTATTCTTATCCTTCATATCCAAAAGGGGCTCTTCGCCCAAAATGTCCATATTGGACTGCCAAAGACTGAAAATGGTCCCAACGTCCTTCCAATAGCCGCTGAATTCATAGGTAAACAGCCGATGCCCGTCGTTCAAAAGCTTTGGTATGATGTTTTTTCCGAAATCGTTGCTGGAGGTGGGATCCTCGTTATCCATGATCAAGTATTTTCTCAGAATCTCCCAACGGAAAACGTAAACCCCCATGGACGCCTTGGTGCTTTTGGGCTCCTTGGGCTTCTCCTGAAACTCAAAGATCCTTCCCTGATCATCGGCATTCATAATGCCGAAGCGGGAGGCCTCCTCCAAAGGTACGTCCAGCACCGCAATGGTGCAATCCGCACGGTTTTTCACGTGGGCCGAAATCATTTCGGCGTAATTCATTTTATAGATATGGTCTCCCGAAAGAATCAAAACGTGCTCGGGACGGTATCGGTCGATAAAAGAAAGGTTCTGAAAAATGGCATTGGCAGTTCCCTTATACCATTCGGAATTGGCACTTTTGGAATAAGGAGAGAGCACGTGGATTCCGCCGTTGGCGCTGTTTAATCCCCACGGCAGGCCGTTGCCGATGTACTCATTCAACTGCAAGGGCTGGTACTGGGTAAGGATGCCCACGGTATCGATGCCGGAATTGACGCAGTTGGAAAGGGGGAAATCGATCAGACGGTACTTTCCTCCAAAAGGAACGGCAGGCTTTGCGGTATTCTCGGTCAAAACCTTCAAGCGGCTCCCTTGTCCTCCCGCCAGAATCATAGCAATGCATTCTTTCTTTCGAAAACTCATAACGAAGCCTCCTTTTGTTTTTTCAAAACCAATTTATAATAGGTCGCCGACAGCGGCGGAACGGTAAAGCTACCGGAAAACGAGAGCCCATGCAGAGGAATCTCCTCTGCCAAAACCGAAGGAAGCCTCTCCCCCGTGCCGCCGAAGCGGCGCCGATCCGATGAAAAGACTGCGCGGTAAATGCCGTTTCGCGGGAGACCGATTCGGTAATTCTTTCTCAAAACGGGACAGAAATTCAAAACCGCAATCAGTTCATCCCCGTTTTCGGCAATGCGTCGGAAGGCGATGACACCGTTGTCTCGGTCATCGGCACTGATCCAGGAAAAGCAGCTTGCGCTGTTTTCCCGATCCCAGAGAGCCCTGCACCCTCGGTAGAACGAATTCAATTCGGAAAGATAGGTCTGCAGCATCCGATGCTTTTCGAAATCCAAGACCATCCAATCCAATTCCTTCTTTTCATCCCATTCGGTGAACTGCCCGAATTCATTTCCCATAAAATTCAGCTTTTTCCCGGGATGAGCCATCATAAAGCCGTAAAGAAGCCTTGCATTGGCAAAACGGTCGTCGTAGGAGCCTGGCATTTTTCCCAGCACCGATTTTTTCAGGTGAACCACCTCGTCGTGAGACAGCGGTAAAATATAGTTTTCCGCAAAGGCATACGAGAGAGAGAAGGTCATTTGATTGTGGCTTCCTTTTCGAAACAGCGGATCCAGCTTCATAAAGCGGAGGATATCGTTCATCCAGCCCATATTCCATTTCAAAAGAAAGCCGAGACCGCCGTATTCCCCGGGCGCGGTGACCTTAGGAAAAGCTGTGGACTCCTCGGCGATCATCAAAACGGAGGGCAACTCGGCAAAGGCGGCTCGATTCAGCTTTCGAAAAAACTCCACTGCCTCCAAACGAACGTTACCGCCCTCCCGATTGGGCGTAAAATCCGTACGGCAGTAATCCAAATACAGCATAGAAGCCACGGCATCCACGCGAAGTCCGTCCACGTGGTATTCCCGAATCCAGAACAACGCCGAGGACATCAAAAAGGATGCCACCTCAAAACGGGAATAATCAAAAATTCTCGTTCCCCACTCCCGATGCTCGTTCATTTTCGGATCCGCGCTCTCATAGCAAAAGGATCCGTCGAACTCATACAGCCCATATTCATCCTTGGGAAAATGTGCGGGAACCCAATCCAAAATCACGCCGATCCCCGAACGGTGAAACAGATCGATGGCTTCCTTGAATTCAAGGGGAGTACCGTAGCGGTGAGAGGGGGCAAAATACCCCGTTACCTGATAGCCCCAGGAGCCCTCGTAGGGAAACTCGGTGATCGGAAGAAACTCCACGTGAGTATAGCCCATTTTCTTTACGTAAGGAATCAATTCCCTTGCCGTTTCCAAAACCGTGGGCACGCTTCCGTCTCCGCGGCGGCGCCAAGAGCCAAGATGTACCTCGTAAATATTGACGGGGCGGCAAAGGGCGTTCTCCCGATTTTTCCTTTTGCGATAGGCCCCGTCCCCCCACGGATAGTCCTCACGCAGCCACACAAGACTGCAAACGTCGGGCAAAGGGGCAAAACGAAGGGCATAGGGATCGTTTTTATACACGAAATTTCCGCCGCAGCCTTCAATATAATATTGATAGCGGTCGCCGATTTTGGCGTGGCGCGAAACGATCTCCCAAACGCCCTTTTCCGAGCGCTGCATATTCAATTCCTCGGTATTCCAGAAGTTAAAATCGCCCACAAGGTGAACACTTTTCGCTCTCGGAGCCCAAACGCGGAACACAAATCCGCCGTGTTCCGAGGGATGAACCCCCAAAAACTCGTAGGCCCGATGGGACTCTCCGCGGAAAAACAGCTCTCTTTCTTCCAAATACTCCGTATTCATATTCCCCTCCGAACATCCCGGCAAGCGCCTTCATACGGGAAAATATATTCTGCTACAGATCGATTGTATCACAGTTTTCAAGATTTGTACAGATGAAAAGTGTTATTTTCGGTCGATTTTTTCTTTGAATTTGAAAAAACTTTGAATTTTCGATGAAATTCCGCTTTTTCATCCATGAACGCTTTCTTTTCGTAAGAAAAGCGCCTCCTATTCTTAACATTCACAGGTATTTTATCGAATATCGTAAAAATTACAAAGTATTTTCAAGAAAAACAGCACCTCGAAATAAATTTTCGTTCACAACTTGCATTACATTTTTTTATATGGTATAATAGCAAATATTCATTTTTTCGCATCGTTGTTATGCGACAGATTTTGATGGAGAAACGTATGTATCAGATTCAAAAAACGCGATATCTCAATGACTCCGTTATGGAAATGCATATTCTTGCCCCGTTGGTTGCGAAAAAGGCTCTTCCCGGGCAATTTATTATTTTACGAGTGGATGAAGACGGTGAGCGCATCCCCTTGACGGTCTCCGATTGCGACCGCAAAAACGGAACGGTTAAGATCATTTTCCAGCTTGTGGGAAGCACCACCCGTCGCCTTGCCGCCAAAAAAGAGGGCGAATATCTTGCCGATTTTGTCGGCCCCTTGGGCACACCGACCGATCTTTGCGGCCTTAAAAGGGTTTGCATCATCGGCGGCGGCGTTGGATGTGCCATTGCACTTCCCATCGCCAAGGCTCTGCACGAAAGCGGTGCCGAGGTTACCTCCATCATCGGCTTTCGCAGTAAGGACATTCTCATTCTGGAGGATGAATTCCGAGCCATGTCCGACCGCTTGATCGTCACCACAGACGACGGCTCCTACGGCAGACAGGGGAACGTTACCGTTCCCTTGAAGGAAATGCTCTCCTCGGGCGAGCATTTTGACAGAATCATCACCATCGGCCCCTTGATTATGATGAAATTCGTGGTGCTGACCGCCAAGCCCTTCGGCACCCCCGTAACCGTTTCCATGAACCCCATTATGATCGACGGAACCGGTATGTGCGGCGGTTGCCGCCTGACCTTGCATCGCAACGGCGAAAGGATCACCCGCTTTGCCTGCGTGGACGGACCCGATTTTGACGGATACGAAATCGATTTTGACGAGGCGATGAGCCGCGGCAGAACCTACAGTGATTTTGAGCGCCACGCTTACGAAGAAACCTGCAATCTTTTGAATCGGGAGGTGGAATAAATGCAAAAGCCCAATATGAATCCCAAACGAAATCCCATGCCCTCCCAGCCCGCCGAGCTCCGCAGAAATAATTTTGAGGAGGTGGCTTTGGGCTACAGCGAAGAGGCCGCTTTGGATGAGGCTATGCGCTGTCTGAACTGCAAAAATATGCCCTGTGTTTCGGGCTGTCCCGTAAAGATCCGAATTCCCGAATTCATTGCCAAAATGAAGGAGGGCGATTGGGAGGCCGCCTATCAGGTGATCGCCGAATCCTCTTCCCTGCCCGCTGTGTGCGGCAGAGTGTGCCCGCAGGAGAACCAATGCGAATCCAAATGTATTCGCGGTATCAAGGGTGAATCCGTGGGAATCGGTCGCTTAGAGCGCTTTGTTGCCGATTGGCACAACGCCCATATGACCGAGCCGCCCAAGGCTCCCGCCTCCAACGGACACCGCGTGGCGGTGATCGGTTCGGGTCCCTCCGGCCTTGCCTGCGCAGGCGAATTGGCCAAGAAAGGCTACGACGTTACCGTTTTTGAGGCGCTCCACACCCCCGGCGGCGTTTTGGTATACGGAATTCCCGAATTCCGCCTTCCCAAATCCATCGTTGCCAAGGAGGTGGAAGGGCTTCGAGCGCTCAACGTGAAATTTCAGACCAACGTGGTCATCGGGAAAACGCTGACGGTGGACGAATTGTTTGAGGACGGCTTTGAAGCGGTCTTCATCGGCTCCGGCGCGGGTCTCCCCTCCTTCCTCGGGATTCCCGGGGAATCCTTGAAGGGCGTTTATTCCGCCAACGAATATTTAACCCGCAGTAATTTGATGAAGGCTTATTTACCCAATTCCCAAACCCCCATTATGAAGGGAGGCAGGGTTGCCGTAGTGGGCGGCGGAAACGTGGCTATGGATGCCGCCAGAACCGCTCTTCGCTTGGGTGCCGAAAAGGTTATGGTGGTCTATCGCCGTTCCATGGAGGAATTGCCCGCCCGCAAGGAAGAGGTGGAGCACGCCGCTGAGGAGGGTGTGGAATTTATGCTTCTCCACGACCCCGCAGAAATTCTCGGCTACCAAAATCCCGAGGATCCCCGCGATCCCAAAAACGGATTCGTTACGGAAATGCGTTGCCACAAAATGCAATTGGGTGAGCCCGATGAAAGAGGCCGCCGCCGACCGATTCCCATTCCGGGAGAAGACGTTTCCCTTCGGGTGGATACCGTTATCATTGCCATCGGCACCACCCCGAATCCCTTGATCAAGAGCACCACCGAGGGGCTGGAGGTCAATGCCCGCGGCGGTATCATCGTCAACGAAGAAGGGCTCAGCTCCCGCAGCGCCGTATTTGCGGGGGGCGATGCCGTTACCGGTGCCGCCACCGTGATTTCCGCCATGGGTGCGGGAAAGAACGTCGCCCAAGCCATCGACCGCTATCTTTCCAAATAAGCTTAGAAAATTAACTACATATATATTCATTTGGTATGATCAAAAAGGCTCGACAGAGAAAACTCTGCCGAGCCTTTTCGATGGGCAAAAGAAAAAACCGCAAAAGGAACGGTTTGAACAAGAAGAAATAAAATATTATTTTTTGCGGGAATGGTAGCCGTAAGGGACGGGCTCGTCCACAAGGCCGATGAGATAATCCGCCGAAACCCGATACAAGCGGCACAAAAACACCAAGTCCTCGATCTTTAGCTCCGCTCTGCCTGTTTCAATATGGTTATAGCCCTGCTGGCTCTTATGTAAAAGCTTGCCCAGCTCGGCCTGGGTCAGATCGTGATCCTCCCGCATATTTCTGATTCTGGTTCTGTAATCCATGGTACGTTCCTTTCTTTTACTTGTACCATTTTAAAACACTCAGAAAATGAGTATTGACAAATACTCAAATTCTGAGTATACTATATCTGTATTTTTATAGAAAATACAATTCTATATTATTTTATTCAGGAGGAAAACCATGCAAAGCAAAAAACTTTTATCGGTTGTTGTCGCACTGGTTCTCTTGTGTACCTGTGTTGCGGGTATGCTCATTTTCAGTGCCAATGCAGCCGAAATCAAATGGACCGTTGTTGACGGTGCAACCGGCGCTGACAACAAATACGGCACACTGCAAGCAGCGCTCGATGCAGCAGCTGAAAAAAACGATTGGGCTGAGGACGCAGAGCTCGTCATCGAGATCCAATCCACAACCGCACAGATC
>JAFWBD010000018.1 GCA_017507325.1 Clostridia bacterium
ATGTTGTTTACCAGTTTGGTAACAAGCTTAGATCCGTAGATAGGATCCGGCAGGACGTCTCTTTTGGAAATCTGACCTCTGCGTGGCACTAGAACTTCCCTCCTTCATAATATAGTATGATATCTTTGGTACTCCGATAGGTCTGTCCTATCGGTGAAGTGCTTGGCATCGATCATATATAAAAAGATGATTCAATATGCTAAGCACAACCGAGAGCTTTTACTTGGAAGCTTTTGCTCTCTTCGCTCCGTACTTGGAACGACCCTGGTTTCTTCCGTTCACGCCCTGGGTATCCAGCGTGCCGCGGATGATGTGGTAACGGACACCGGGAAGGTCCTTGACTCTTCCGCCGCGGATCATAACGACAGAGTGTTCCTGAAGGTTATGACCGATACCGGGGATATAAGCAGTCACTTCGTTACCGTTGGTCAGTCTGACTCTTGCAATTTTACGGAGAGCCGAGTTCGGCTTCTTCGGAGTCTTGGTGGAAACCTTCGTGCAGACACCGCGCTTCTGAGGGCAGGAAATATCAACGGTCTCTTTTTTCAGAGAGTTGATGCCGACCTGCAAAGCGGGAGCCTTGGACTTATAGCTCACCTTTTCACGACCAAATCTTACCAATTGGTTGAATGTTGGCATATTGCACCTCCTTCTTCAATATTCGTTTTATCGTATCACACTTTTCAAAAAAATGCAACACCATCGGAGGGTGCAAAATGCATTTCTGCACTTTGCACAACTTCCGAATAAAACTCAGCAAATTCTTTGGTGAAATTGACGATGGTTTTACGCCTCTTCGGCGGGAGCCTCCTCCGGCTCCTCTTCCTCGTGCTGTGCGATCTCCACCTTGCGGTACAGTTCCATACCGGTACCGGCGGGAATCAGCTTACCGATGATGACGTTTTCCTTCAGACCCATCAGAGGATCGACCTTGCCCTTAATGGCAGCTTCGGTGAGAACCTTGGTGGTTTCCTGGAAGGAAGCGGCGGACAGGAAGGATTCGGTGGACAGAGCGGCCTTGGTGATACCGAGAAGCAAGGGCGTTGCGGTGGCCTCCAGGACGGCCTCGCCTTGAGCCATTCTTTCCCGAACGGCGGCGTTGGCATCCTCGAAATCCTTCACCTCCACCATAGCACCGGGCAGGAGCTTGGTAGAACCGGGATTCTCCACACGGACCTTGCGGGTCATCTGTCTGGCAATGACCTCCACGTGCTTATCGTTGATTTCCACTGCCTGCAGACGGTAAACCTTCTGGATCTCCTTGACGATGTATTCGTAGGCGGCGTCGGTTCCGTCAATACGGATGATATCCGTGGGCTTGCGAAGACCCTCGGTGAGAGCCTGACCGCGAACCACGGCCTGTCCCTCCTCCACAATGAGTCTGAGACCGTAGGGGATCAGATAATTCTTCTCCTCGCTGCCGTCGGCACTGGTTACGATCACGTGGCGGTTCTTCTTGGTATCGTCGATTCTGACGGTACCGTCAAAGTCTGCCAGAATCGAGGGCTTTTTGGGGCTGCGCGCCTCGAAGAGCTCCTCCACTCGGGGAAGACCCTGGGTGATATCGCCTCCGGCAATACCGCCGGTGTGGAAGGTTCTCATGGTCAGCTGAGTACCGGGCTCACCGATGGACTGTGCGGCAATGATACCCACGGCCTCGCCGATGTTGACCTTCATACCGTTGGCAAGGTCGGAGCCGTAGCAATGGGCACAAACGCCGTGGCGGCACTTACAGTTGAGCACGCTTCTGACGTAAACTCTGCGGATGCCGGCATTCACAATGGCGTCGGTGGCGCTTTCGCTGATCATTTCGCCCTTTTGAACCAGAACCTCTCCGGTTTCGGGATGGATCACGTCCTCCGCGGAGAAGCGGCCCAGAATACGGTCGGCAAGCTTTTCGATCATTTCCTTGCCTTCCATAATATCCTCAACCCAGATACCCTCGGTGGTACCGCAATCCTCCTCGCGGATGATCACGTCCTGAGCAACGTCCACAAGTCTTCTGGTCAGATAACCGGAGTCTGCGGTACGCAGTGCCATATCCGCAAGTCCCTTACGGGAGCCACGGGCAGCGATGAAGTATTCCAGCACGTTCAAGCCCTCGCGGAAGTTTGCCTTAATAGGCAATTCCACGGTACGGCCCGTTGCGGTGGCCATCAGGCCTCGCATACCGGCAAGCTGACGCATCTGCTTCATAGAACCACGGGCACCGGAGACCGCCATCATATTGATGGGGTTATCCTTGCGCAGGTTCTTCTGCAGAGCGGTGGTCACGTCCTTGGTACATTCCTCCCAAATGGAAATGACTCTGCGGTATCTTTCCTCGTCGGTCAAAAGACCGCGGCGGAAGTGACGGGTCACCTCATCCACCTTCTTGTCCGCGGCGGCGATGATCTCCTGCTTCTGAGGCGGAACGGTCATATCCGAAACGGAAACGGTGAGGGCGGCCTTGGTGGAATATTTATAACCCAGCGCCTTGATCTTATCCAGCATTTCCACGGTTTCGGTGGAGCCGCAGTACTTGATGGCGCGGTCGATGATCTTGCCCAATTCCTTTACGGTAACGACAAAATCAATCTCGGGCTTAAAGCGGTTCTTGGGATCGCTGCGATCCACAAAGTGAAGCTTCTGAGGGATCACGCTGTTGAAGATCATTCTTCCGTAGGTGGTATCCACCAATTCGGTAATTTCCTCGCCGTCAACCACGTGGGTCTGGCGAACCTTGATCTTGGCGTGGATGCCCAGATCCTTGTTTTCATACGCCATCACGGCTTCATCAAAATCACGGAAGATCTTGCCTTCGCCCACCTCGTCGGGGCGGAAGGTGGGGGTCTCGTCCTCAAATTCGCGCACGTAGGTCAGCCAATAGGAGCCCAGCACCATATCCTGCGTGGGCACGGTAACGGCCTTACCGGAAACGGGCTTCAAGAGGTTGTTGGCGGAAAGCATCAAAAATCTGGCTTCTGCCTGCGCCTCGGGAGACAGGGGCACGTGTACGGGCATCTGGTCTCCGTCGAAGTCTGCGTTAAAGGCGGTACATACCAGCGGATGGAGCTTGATGGCTCTGCCCTCTACCAGAACGGGCTCGAAGGCCTGAATGGAAAGACGGTGCAGGGTAGGCGCACGGTTCAACAGAACGGGGTGCTCCTTGATGACGAATTCCAGCGCATCCCACACCTCGTTGGTCATACGCTCGACCTTCTTCTTGGCGTCCTTGATGTTGGTGGCCTTGCCGGTCTCCACAAGTCTCTTCATGACGAAGGGCTTGAAGAGCTCGATGGCCATTTCCTTGGGAAGGCCGCACTGATACAGCTTTAATTCGGGGCCGACAACGATAACGGAACGGCCGGAATAGTCCACACGCTTACCCAGAAGGTTCTGACGGAATCTTCCCTGCTTACCGCGAAGCATTTCGGAAAGGGATTTCAGAGGACGGTTGCTGGGGCCGGTTACGGGTCTTCCTCTTCTGCCGTTGTCAATGAGAGCGTCCACAGCCTCCTGCAGCATTCTCTTTTCGTTGCGGATGATGATCTCGGGAGCGTGGAGCTCCATGAGTCTTTTCAGACGGTTGTTGCGGTTGATCACTCTGCGGTACAGATCGTTGATATCGGAGGTGGCAAAGCGGCCGCCGTCCAGCTGTACCAAGGGGCGGATCTCGGGAGGCAGCACGGGAAGCACCTCCAGGATCATCCATTCGGGCTTATTGCCGGAAAGGCGGAAATCCTCCACGATCTCAAGGCGCTTGGCAAGGCGCAGTCTCTTCTGCCCGTTGGAGGATTCCATCTCCTCCCGCAATTCGGCGGAAAGCTTATCCAGATCCAATTCCTGCAGAAGCTTCTTCACCGCCTCGGCACCCATACCGGCCTCAAAGTCGTTTTCATACTTTTCTCTGGCGGAGCGGTATTCCTGCTCGGTCAGAAGCTGCTGCTTGGCCAAGGGGGTGGAGCCGGGATCGGTTACGATATACTGTGCAAAATACAGCACCTTCTCCAAAAGACGGGGAGAGATATCCAAAAGGATGCCCATTTTGGAGGGAATGGCGCGGAAATACCAGATGTGGGAAACGGGAGCCGCAAGCTCAATGTGGCCCATTCTTTCGCGGCGAACCTTGCTGGTGGTGATCTCCACGCCGCACTTTTCGCACACCTTGCCCACGTATCTGACCTTCTTATACTTGCCGCAATGGCATTCCCAGTCCTTGGTGGGTCCGAAAATGCGCTCGCAGAACATACCCTCTCTTTCGGGCTTCAAGGTTCTGTAGTTGATGGTTTCGGGCTTCTTGACTTCGCCGTAAGACCACTTACGGATGGTATCAGGAGAAGCCAGACTAATTCTAATTTTATCAAAATCAATGTGTTCCATTTTCTTCTCCTCCTTCCTCAGTCATCAATCGATTCCGATTCTTCGTAAACGGATTCGCTTCCCATATAGTCGGAAAGGTCCTCCTCTTCCTCGGGAATCGGCTCGGTGGTTCCTTCTTCATCGTCAAAGAGGGGATCCTCGGCGTCGTAGATCTGCTCGCCAAGCTCGGAAGCATCGATGGTCTGAATGCCGCCGCTCTCCTCCTCGCTGATCTCCTTGAGGGTCACGACCTCGCCCTCGCGGTCCAGCACCTCCACGTTCAATCCCAGTGCCTGCAATTCGCGCATCAAAACCTTAAAGGATTCGGGCACGCTGGGTGCGGGGATGTTCAGACCCTTCACAATGGCCTCAAAGGTCTTGACTCTTCCGATCACGTCGTCCGACTTCACCGTGAGGATCTCCTGCAGGGTGTAAGCCGCGCCGTATGCCTCCAGCGCCCAAACCTCCATTTCACCGAATCTCTGTCCGCCGAACTGAGCTTTACCGCCCAGAGGCTGCTGGGTCACCAGAGAGTAGGGACCGGTGGAACGGGCGTGGATCTTATCGTCCACCAGATGGTGGAGCTTGAGATAATACATATAACCCACGGTAACGCGGTTATCGAAGGGCTCGCCCGTGCGTCCGTCGTACAGAACGGTCTTACCGTCGGGATCGCATCCGGCCTCCACCAGAAGGTCCTGAATGTCCTGCTCGTTTGCACCGTCGAATACGGGGGTCATAAAGTGCTTGCCCAATTTCTTGGCGGCAAGACCCAAATGAACCTCCAGCACCTGACCGATGTTCATACGGGAAGGCACGCCCAAGGGGTTCAAAACGATATCCAGGGGAGTACCGTCGGGCAGGAAGGGCATATCCTCGGGGGGAAGAATGCGGGAAATAACACCCTTGTTACCGTGGCGGCCTGCCATTTTATCGCCCACGGAGATCTTTCTCTTCTGGGCTACGTATACGCGAACCACCTTGTTCACGCCTGCGGGGAGCTCGTCGCCGTTTTCACGGGTGAAGGTACGCACCTCCACAACGATACCGCTCTCACCGTGAGGCAATCTCAGGGAGGTATCGCGAACCTCTCTTGCCTTTTCTCCGAAGATGGCGCGGAGAAGCCGCTCCTCAGCGGTCAATTCGGTCTCGCCCTTGGGCGTTACCTTACCCACCAGAATGTCTCCCGCGTGCACCTCGGCACCCTTGCGGATCACACCGTCCGCATTCAGATCCTTCAGGGCATCCTCGCCCACAGAAGGAATGTCACGGGTGATCTCCTCCGGCCCGAGCTTGGTATCTCTGGCCTCGTGAGAATATTCTTCAATATGAATGGAGGTGTAAATATCCTCCCGAACCAATCTCTCGTTGAGCAGAACGGCGTCCTCGTAGTTATAACCCTCCCAGGTCATAAAGCCGATGAGCATATTCTTACCCAGCGCCATTTCACCGCCCCGGGTGGCGGTGCCGTCTGCCAGAACCTGACCCTTTTCCACCCTTTGATCCTTTTCCACGTAGGGCTTCTGGTTGATACAGGTGCCTTGGTTGGTTCTCTTGAACTTGATCAGATGATAAGCGTCCACCGTGCCGTCGTCACGCTTGACGCGGATCTCATCAGCGGTAACGTACTGAACGTAGCCGGCCTCCTTGGCAAGAACGCAAACGCCGGAATCCGTACCGGATTTGTATTCGATACCGGTACCGATCATGGGAGCCTCGCTGACCATCAGCGGTACCGCCTGCTTCTGCATGTTGGAGCCCATAAGGGCACGGGTGTTATCGTCGTTCTCCAGGAAGGGAATGTGAGAGGCGGAAACGGAGACCACCATTTTGGGAGAAACGTCCATATAGTCGATCTCCTCGCGGGGAACCTCCAGAATCTCTTCTCTTCTGCGGGCGGTTACCTTCTTGTTGACAAAGCGATGCTCCTCATCCAAGGGCTCGTTTGCCTGGGCAACGGTAAACTCGTCCTCCTCGTCGGCGGTCATATAGCGGACCTCGTCGGTGACGATGCCCGTTTCCTTATCCACTCTGCGGTAGGGCGCCATGATAAAGCCGAATTCGCTGATCTTGGCATAGGTGGAAAGGTAGGAGATCAAGCCGATGTTGGGACCTTCGGGGGTCTCAACGGGACACATTCTGCCGTACCGAGTATAGTGAACGTCACGCACCTCGAAGGAAGCACGGTCTCTGGAAAGACCGCCGGGTCCCAAGGCGGAAAGACGGCGCTTGTGGGTCAATTCCGACAGGGGGTTGTTCTGATCCATAAACTGAGACAAGGGCGATGAGCCGAAGAACTCCTTAATGGCGGAGATCACGGGACGCACGTTGATCAGAACCTGAGGGGTAACGGATTCGGTATCCTGAATGGTCATTCTTTCCTTGACGATCTTGTCCATTCTGGAAAAGCCGATGCGGAGCTGATTCTGCAAAAGCTCGCCCACGCAGCGCAGTCTTCTGTTGCCCAGATGGTCGATGTCGTCGTCGGTGCCGATATGATGAGACAGCGCGAATAAATAGTTGACGGAGGAATAAATATCGTCGCGGGTGATGTGCTTGGGAACCAATTCGTCCTTTCTTTCCACGATCAGACGAATTCTTTCCTCCTCATCCTGGGTTTCGGCAAGGATCTCACCCAGAACGGTCAATTTTACCATTTCCTTGATGCCGGTCTTGGCACAGGCCTCGGCAGAGAGGAACTTGGTCATGGGAACCATACCGTTGGAGAAGACCTTGACCTCCTTGCCGTCCTCAGCCACCACGACCAGAGAGACCACGCCGTTTTCATCCAGCGCCTCGGCCTTCTCGCGGGTGAGGACCTCGCCCTTCTCGTAGATCACCTCACCGGTGAGAACGGAAACGGCGGGCGCGGCCAGGGTCAGCCCCGTCACACGCTTGGCAAGGGAAAGCTTCTTATTGTATTTATAACGGCCCACAGCGGAGATATCGTATCTCTTGGGATCGAAGAAGAGGTTGTTCACCAGAATCTCGGCGCTCTCCACCAAGGGCGGATCGCCGGGACGAAGTCTTCTGTAAAGCTCCTTGAGAGCCTCCTCGTAGGCGGTGGTGTTGTTATTCTCGGCGGCGGCGGTGATCATATCCTTATCCATGGTCAGAAGAAGGATGGATTCATCGCCGAACATCTCCTTCAATTCCGCATCGGTGGAAACGCCCAAGGCACGCACCAGAATGGTCACGGGCATTTTGCGGTTCTTATCGATACGAACGTAGAAGATATCGTTTTGATCCGTTTCGTATTCCAGCCAGGCACCGCGATAGGGGATCACGGTGGTGGAGAAGGTGACCTTGTCACTCTTTTCCTGCATTTTCTGATAATAGATACCGGGGGAACGGACGATCTGGGAAACGATGACTCTCTCCGCACCGTTGATCAAAAAGGTGCCGTTCTCGGTCATCAGGGGGAAATCGCCCATAAAGATTTCCTGCTCCTTGATCTCACCCGTGAGCTTGTTGGTCAGGCGAACTCTGACGCGCAAGGGAGCCGCGTAGTTCACGTCCCTTTCCTTGCACTCCTCAATGGAATGCTTGGGGGTCTTCTCCACCGTGTAATCCACAAAATCGATGAGAAGATTGCCCGAATAGTCCACAATGGGGGAAATATCCCGAAGAACCTCCATCAGACCTTCGTTCAGGAACCATTCAAAGGAATTTCTCTGAATCTCGATCAGATTCGGAAGCTCCAAGAGCTCCTCGTTTTTCGCGAAGCTCCACCGAATTCCGGTTCCGCACTGTATTGGGCGTGTCATCATAAAAGAAACCACTCCTTCTTTCGTATTACGTCTCAGCGTTGTCTTCTTTTTTGTTTTTTCTCTCCGATCCGAGGCCTCCCCTGTCTCCGAGGGCTTCGGATCCAATGAAAATTTTACATTTCACCACAGCAAAAGTTTACAGATTTTTTTCAATTTGTTACACACGTTTTACAAATGAAGCTGAAAACTTTCAAACCGCCGTGATAATAGCGCAGTTTATAATATTATCACAAGAGGCATTTTTTGTCAAGGGGTAAAATTTCTTTTCATTCTTTCGTTGACTTCGGAAAAAAAGGCAGTTATAATAGAAGGGAAGAAAGCAAAAGGAGAATCGATCCGTGAATACCAACGAAGAAGCTCTGCAAAGAATCCGCATCCTGCGGGAAACCCTTTCGCGCCTCGCCTACGAATATTACGTTTTGGATAACCCCAGCGTTCCCGATCACGAATACGATGCTCTTTACAAGGAATTGGAAGCCTTGGAAAAGCAGTATCCCGAAAGCTACGACCCCCTCTCTCCCACGGTTCGCGTGGGCGGGGCCGTTTTGGAAAAATTTGAAAAGGTCACCCATCGCGTTCCCTTAAAAAGTCTGTCCAACGTGTTCTCCAAGGAGGAGCTGTTCGATTATCTGGACGGGATCCGCGCCGCCGTTCCCGATCCGAGCTTTGCCGTGGAATATAAGATCGACGGGCTCAGCGTTTCCCTGGAATACGAAAAGGGCCGCTTTCTCCGCGGCGCCACCCGAGGAGACGGCAAGATCGGGGAGGACGTGACGGAGAATTTAAAAACCATCCCCTCCATTCCCTTGGTGCTGAACGAAAGAGTCCCCCGTCTTGTGGTGCGGGGAGAGGTATTTATGCCCAAGCAGAACTTTCAGCAGCTGAACCGTCGGCGGGAGGAGGCGGGAGAGGCCCTCTTTGCCAATCCGAGAAACGCCGCGGCAGGATCCCTGCGCCAGCTTTCCAGCGCCGTCACCGCCCAACGGAAATTGGATATTCTCGTTTTCAACGTTCAGTCCGTTACGGGAAAAAGCTTCAAGACCCATACCGAGAGCCTGGCTTGGCTCCGCTCTCTGGGCTTCCCCGTTTCCCCCTGCGTACAGCTTTCTGACAATCGGGAGATTTACGAGGAGATCCTGCGCCGCGACCGCCAGCGGGTCTTTCTCCCCTTTGATATCGACGGTGCCGTGGTCAAGCTGAACGAATTGGATCAGCGGCAAAAGATCGGCGAGCTGCCCCACGCGCCCAAGTGGGCCGTTGCCTATAAATATCCCCCCGAGGAAAAGGCCACCCGTCTGCGGGGCATCACCGTTCAGGTGGGCCGCACGGGGGTTCTCACCCCCACCGCGGAATTATCCCCCGTGATGCTGGCGGGAAGCACCGTTTCCCGCGCCACGCTGCACAACGAGGGCTTCATTCGGGAAAAGGACATCCGCATCGGGGATATGGTGGTCATCCGTAAGGCGGGAGAGATCATTCCCGAGGTTTTGCGCGTGGTGAAGGAGGACCGCCCCGAGAAGGCCGTCCCCTATCAGTTCCCCAAAAACTGCCCCTCCTGCGGAAAGCGCGTCCATCGGGATGAAAGCGCCGCCGCCATTCGCTGCACCAATCCCGCTTGCCCCGCCCAGCTTTCCCGTGCCATTTTGCATTTCGCCTCCAAGGGCGCCATGGACATTGAGGGAATGGGCCCCGCAGTGGTGGACGCCTTTTTGGAAAACGAGATCATCACCTCCATTGCGGATCTGTATTCCTTTGACGAAGCGAAGGCCGCCGCCCTGGAGGGAATGGGCGAAAAAAGCGTGGAAAAGCTGAAGGAGGCGCTGGAGCGCTCCAAGAAGAACTGTCTTTCCCGCCTGATCTACGCGCTCGGCATCCGCGGTATCGGAGAAAAGGGCGCCGCCACCCTGGCAAGGAAGTTTCAAACCATGGAAAATCTCCGTCAAGCCACCCGCGAGGAGCTCTGCCTCATTCCCGATATCGGTGCCGTATACGCCGAAAGCATTTTGGCCTTTTTTGAGCAAAAGAGCACCGCTCGCCTTTTAAGCCGCTTGAATAAGGCAGGCGTGAATATGAATTTTCTCGGCGGTGAAGAGGGAACCCTCTTTTCCGGTCTCACCTTCGTTCTCACGGGGACCCTTCCCACCTTAAAGCGGGAGGAGGCCGCCGCCATGATCGAGAAGGAGGGCGGAAAGATCGCCTCCTCCGTTTCCTCCCGAACCTCCTTTGTGGTGGTGGGAGACAATGCGGGCTCCAAATTGACCCGTGCCAGAGAATTGGGCATTGCCGTTTGGTCCGAGGAGGATCTTTTGGCCGCCCTCCGCGGGAATTTTTCCGCAAGCCTTTAACAAGGAAAAAAACAAGAGGGCAGAGAACGAACAAGGTTCTCTGCCCTTTTTTGCCGTCGGGATCCGAAGACCCTTCGGGGTTATTTGATCTTTTTAAAGTTTCCGTAGGTTTCGTGAACGGTCTTATAAAAGGAGAAGGTATTGTCATAGCGATCCAGAATTTCTCTGAAATCCATGATCTGATGCTTATTCACCACACAGATGAGCACCGTTTTCCGATCGCCGCTGAAGCTTCCCACACCGTCGATTCGGGTACAGCCGTGCTTGAGAATATGGGAGATCTCCGACGAGATCTCATCCGGATGGGCGGTGATCACCGTAAATTCCACGGCGCGCTTGGTTCCCTTGATGATGGAATTGCCGATGAAGCTGGACATAAAGCAATACATCACGCAAAGGCAAATGGGCTTATAATTGTATTGCGGAACGCCGAAGGCGTTGGGAGCGGCATACACGAACAGTGAGGAGACCGCCACAACGGCATTGAGAATAAAGGTCACGTAAAAGAAATTCAATTCGGGCTTTTTCTTGTTGATGTATTTGGAAACGATATCCGTTCCCCCCGTGGAGGCGCCGTATTGAAAGCAAATTCCGTATACGAAGCCGCCGATCACACCGCTGAGCATCACGGGGTAGATCGTATCGTGCCCGTCGGCCACGTACTGAAACGCATCGAGTCCGATCCTTTGCAGCAGCAAAAAGGAAACGGAATAGGTCAGACAAAAAAGAAGGGAGCGAAGGGCAAAGCGCCGTTCCACGAGAAAATACGCCGCCACGCAAAGGGGAACGTTGATCAAAAGGGACATATAGCCGATGCTGAAGCCCGTTTTATACTGGATCATGGTGGCAATTCCGTTGAGCCCTGCGGGAGCAAAGCCGTTTTCCACGATAAAAAGCTGGTAATTGAAGGCCAGCAAAACCGCCGCCAGCGCGATGATGCCGTAATCCCAAAAGCTTCTCCGATCTCGTTTCATATCCACGCCTCTTTTTTCTTCGTTTTGAAATAGCATTCTTTATCTTAAGAAGAAAGCTCTCTTCTGTCAAGGGGAATTTTGTATTTTTTTCTTTTGTTTTTCTCCCCTCGTTCACCGAAATTTTTCATTCCGAAGCGTTTGTTTTTCTCGACAAATTTCCCGTTATCTTTTATAATAGAGGGAGAATTACAAATACGGGAGTATCGGATGGAAATTGTCGTCAGAGTCCTGGGGATCGCCGCCCTTTTCTGCGGGGTGATCTCCTTTCAGTTTCAAAAGCACAAGGGCATTATGCTGTGCAAAATGGTATCGGAATTCCTCTTTGCCGTTCAGTACTTTTTATTGGGCGCCTATTCGGGAGGCCTGATGGATCTCATCTCGGGTGCACGAAACCTGCTCTTTTTCAAATTGGTGCAAAAAAAGAAATCCACCCTCCCCGTGATCCTGGGCTTTTCCGCTTTGATCCTGGTGCTGGGCTATCTTTCCTGGGAGGGCGCCGTCAGCCTTTTGCCCGTGGCGGCTAAGCTCATCACCACCGTTTCCTACGGAATGAAAAACGAGCGGCTTTTGCGCCTGATCACCCTGCCCTCCTGCCTTTGCTGGATCGCCTACAACGCCGTGATCGGCACCTGGGAGGCCATGTTCACGGATCTGCTTTCCTTGGGATCGATCCTCATCGCCCTCTGCAAATTCGATCTGAAAAAGGCCGAAAAGCCGCCGAGACAGGCCGATTGAAGGATTTTTCGGAAAAGGTATTGATTTGCTTCTTTTTTGCCTCTATAATGGAAGAGGCCGCTATCCCCAAATTTTCTCATTCGAGGGAGGTATTATGGACAAGATCGCCGTTTTGATCCCCTGCTATAACGAAAGCCTCACCGTAGCCAAGGTGGTTTCCGATTGGAAAAGCGCCCTGCCCGAGGCCACGGTCTACGTATACGACAACAATTCCACCGACGGAACCGACCGCCTTGCAAGAGAAGCGGGCGCGGTGGTGCGCTATGAATACCGCCAAGGAAAGGGCAACGTGATCCGCCGTATGTTTCGGGAGATCGACGCCCGGGTGTATCTGATGGTGGACGGAGACGATACCTACCCCGCCGACAAGGCCCGCGAGATGGCGGATCTGGTGCTGGAAAAGGGTGTGGATATGGTCATCGGCGACCGCCTTTCCTCCACCTATTTTACGGAAAACAAGCGGCGGTTTCACAATTTCGGAAACAGCTTGGTCCGCTTCGGGATCAATACGCTGTTTCATTCCCGCGTTCGGGATATTATGACCGGCTGCCGCGCCTTCAGCTACGCCTTTGTGAAGACCTTCCCCGTTTTGGCGGAGGGCTTTGAGATCGAAACGGAAATGACCATTCACGCACTCGATAAGAATATGCACGTGGACCACGTGGTCATCCCCTACCGTGACCGCCCCGAGGGAAGCGTCTCCAAGCTTCACACCCTGCGGGACGGAGCCAAGGTGCTCCGCACGGTGATGTCCCTTCACCGCAATTACAAGCCCCATTCCTTCTTCGGGGCCATCGGCGCCGTGCTTCTTTTGCTGTCCGCCGCCTTCTTTTTGCCCGTTCTTCTCACCTATTTTCAAACGGGTCTGGTGCCCAATTTTCCCACGCTGATCGTGTGCGGCTTTGTGGCGGTGGCCGCTCTGCTGTCCTTTTTCGCGGGGCTCCAGCTACAAAGCGCCGTTCAGAAGAATCGGCAGGATTTTGAATGGACTCTGATCCGCACCCACGCCGAATTCCGAAAATTGCTGCAGGAGGAGGAAAAAGAATGAGGCTGTCCTTTGCCGCCCTGAAAAAAAGCCCCTTTGCCGCGTACGGGGTCTACCCTCTGATCCTTGCCGTCACCCTGATCCTCTTTTTGACCGCCCCCTTGACGGAAAACGGCACCCCTTGGCTCTACGGCGGTCTTTTTTCTCTGCTTTTGTTCGCCCTGCGCCCCTCCTCTCTTCTCCACCGCGCCGTGGCGGCCGACCCTTCCGTTTGGAAAAATCTTTTCAGCGCCGCCGTGGCGATCCTCACCGCGCTGGTGTGCATTCTCCCCATGGATAATCTTTCCCTTTGGAACGGTGAAATCCCCGGTCACCGCAACCAGTACGAATTGATGGCGGAGGCCATTTTGGACGGCCGCATCGATTTTGCCTACGGGGACGAGGAGGAATTGGCCGAATTGGAAAACCCCTATGACCCCGAGGAGCGGCAGAAGGAAAAGGTCTCCTATCATTGGGATCACGCCTATTACAACGGCCATTACTATATGTATTTCGGGATCGTTCCCGTATTTTTGGTGTTTCTCCCCTACCGAATCCTCACGGGGGAAGCGCTGACCACCTTCCACGCCACGCAAATTTTCGTAGCCTTGGCCATTGCGGGGATCTTCGTGCTGTTTCATCTTCTTTGCCGTCTGTTCTTCCGAAAAATGCCCTACAGCGTATATCTCCTTCTTTCGGTCTCCCTCTCGGTGATGAGCGTTTGGTACAGCAGTGCCGAGCCCGCCCTGTATTGCACCGCCATTACCTCCGCCATTGCGGTGGAGATCTGGAGCCTGTTCTTCTTCGTTTGGGCTGTTTGGGGCGAAAAAAGGGAAAATCTTCAGCTCCTTTTGGCAGGGATCGGTGCCCTTCTCGGGGCTCTTGCCTTCGGATGCCGTCCGCCCATTGCCTTGGCCAACGTTTTGGTTCTCCCCATGCTGTGGGCGTTTTGTAAGGGACGGCGCTTTACCCTGCGCCTTTTGGGAAAGCTGTTTCTGGCGGCTTTGCCCTATTTTGTCATCGGCGGCCTTCTGATGAGCTACAATGCCGCCCGCTTTGATTCCCCCTTCGAATTCGGTCAGGCCTATCAATTGACCGTGGCGGATCAATCCCAATACCGCGTCACCTTGGATCTTGAGACCCTGCTCCGCCTCACCAACGGCTCCTTGGAGCATTTCTTTGCCATCGGAAGCGTATCGGAGACCTTCCCCTATCTGTACGCCGCAGGGGCCTTTTACAATTTTCCCATCCTCCTTTTGGGCGCAGCCCTCTTTCTCCCCTCGGTGCAGGGCTGCCTGAAAAAGCACCGTCTTCTTCCCTTGGCCCTTTCTCTGATCGCCACGGTGCTTCTCATTACCGCTCTGGATATTATGTGGTCGCCTTATCTTTTGGAGCGCTACCATATGGATATTTACTTTTTAATGGGCATCTCCCTCTTTCTTGCCGTGGGCGGGCTGTATGAGAGCAGTGAAAAAAGCGCCGGCCTCAGCTTTGCCGCCTCCGCCCTCTCCTGCGTGACCGTGGTGTCCTCCTTTCTATTTTGCTTCGATCAGATCGGCGCCTATTACCCCGAGGTGGTGCAGGCTATGGGCGAGACCCTGCATCTGATCCCGTAGAGCTGCGTTTATGAAACGTTTTATTTCCAAGCTTCTTGCCCTTTGCCGAAAGCGGCGCGAGGCTCTTTTCTATCTGATTTTCGGTGGGCTTGCCGCCCTTTTGAACACCGCCGCCTACGGACTTTTCTTCCACGTCCTCCTTCTTTCCAACGCCCAAAGCACCGCGCTGGCTTGGCTTTTCGCCGTTCTTTTCGCCTTTTTCACCAACAAAACGCTGGTCTTTCAAAGCCGAAAAGGCCTTCGCGCAGGGCTGAAAGAATTTTTCTCCTTCTTTCTCTGCCGAGCGGCCACGGGTGCCGTGGATCTGGGGATCATGGTGCTGGCGGTGGATCTGCTCGGGCAAAACAGCATTCTCTGGAAGATCCTTTCCAACGTCGTCATCACCGTTCTCAATTACCTTGCGGGAAAATTCTGGATCTTCAAAAAATGATCTCTTCGTAAGAAAAGAGAAGACTCGTTCCGAAAAACGAATCTTCTCTTTTTTTGTTTTGAAGCCTTCAGCGAATGAGATTTCCCTTGTAAATTTCGAGTCTTTCGCCGTTGAACAGCTGACAGGAAACCGAAAGTGCGGCCCCCTCTCCCATGGCCTCCGAAGCAAACATCATTCAAAAAGATATTTTCGGCAGTTTTGCGTATGAATGCGAGCTCTTGCAGAAATCACGGCGAAAGCCGTGTATATCATCAATTCCGCAGGAATTGCATATCATCAAAACGAAGTTTTGTATATCATCAAGCCGCAGGAAATGCACGCTGGCGCGTGATGAGATACAAGGGCGGCTTGCCGCCCTTGATGATATGCACCGCACTTCGTGCGGCGATGATATGCCAAGCCTGCGGCTTGGATAAAAAAATTCGACAAGTCGAAACTTGTCGAATTTTTTGGTCGAGGCGACGGGATTCGAACCCACGGCCTCTTGGTCCCGAACCAAGCGCTCTACCAAACTGAGCCACGCCTCGAATTTATCGCCTTAGTATTATATCATTTTTTCAAAACTTGTCAAGAGATATGACAAAAGAAGCGCTCTCAAAGCAAGAATCGAGGGCTTCACCCCTCCTCGGGAAGGCTTTCCCGCAGAATTCGGACCAGGGTCTCGTCGGGCTCAAAGACAAGGAGCGCCTTACCGCCCTTCTCGGAATACAGCAAATAATGGGGATCTTTGCCAAAAGGATCGGGGCAGTAGCCGTAGCGGCGACAGTGTCGAAGCTCCTTTTTTCGGGATTCATAGCTCTTCCGATCCATCAAAACGCAATCGGATTCCAGCAAAATAAAGCCCGGGCTGAGTTCCTTTTTCCCTTGGCGGCAAAAAAGGGTCAATCTTCCCCTCTCGTACACGTAGCGGTATTCCGTGAGCAAAAATTTTATCAGAATCTGAATGAACAAAAACAGCAGGATCACCGCGATCAGCTGCAAAAGCGCGCGGACGAACAGAATCCGATGGGAGAGCAAAAACATCAAAAATGCCGAGATCATCAAAACAAGGCTCAGCCTCAGCGTCTTCTTCTTGTCCCCGCGGGGAATGCATTCGTAATGCGTCGGTATCATAAATCAATCTCCAATAAATTCACGATCTCCAGAAAGGCGTTGGAGGAAAGCTCTGCAGGCAAACGGTTTTCCGAAAGGAAGGCCTTTCTTTTTTGGGCGGAAGAATCCTTTCCGAAATATCCAAGGCGATACAGATCGGTCTTGGTATAGCGAGGCGCGGGCAAGGGGCGATCCGAAAGAAGACCGCTTTTTTCAAAAAGGGACAAAATCACCTCGCAGGAGATCCCCTCCACCCCCAAAAGACCCGCTCGGGAGGCACCGCTTTTTCGCCGCTCCTTTCCCTTGACGGGAGGAACGTACAGATCCACGACCCCCTCCTTTCCGCACAGGGTATGAAGATGGGAGCGGATCAAGGCCCCCGCTCCGTCGGAATCGGAAAGGATCACAAGGCCACGCTCGGCGGCCAAGCGGCGCAGGAGCGCTCTCTTTTCGGTATCGTTGAAAATCCGAAAGCCATCGGTGGTGAGAACCGTGGCATCCAGGCAGGATTCCAGACGGATCTTATCGTATTTGCCCTCCACCACGATCACACGGCGGCAAGAGGGTTTCATACACCCTCCCGCATCAGGCTTGCCATTTGAAGCACACCCGTTTCCATCACCAAAAAGGCGTCGCTCCGGCTGCCCTTGAGGCGGCCGTCCAATTCAAAGCACAGAAAGATCGCCTTTTCCAGCCCCTCTCGGGTCTTTCCGTAAAGGCTTTTGCGGGTTCGGTCCATCTGCCACGGCTGAAGCTTGGCAGCCTTGGCACAATCGGCGGGGCTTGCCCCCTCCAGCACCAAAAGAGCTCCCGTCAGCGTGCGGGCGATGGCGGCGGTGATGAGAACCGGCTCCACCTCCTGCTTTTTCAAATTCGAAAGGATCCGCTCGGCCGCGCCCACCGCCCCCTCCAGCACCGCATCGCACAAATGGTACACCGCAAACTCCGTGGTGTCCTGACAAAAGAGGATCACGTCCTCCTCCGTCACCTCTTTTCTGCCTTGAGACAGCGCATAGGCGGAAAGCTTTGACAATTCGTGGCGGATGTTCTGCATGCGGTTTCCCGAAAAGCGAAACAGGGTGCGCAGCGCTTTCTCCGCCGCCGAAAGCCCGTCGGCCTCCAGGATCTTTTTGGCCCAAGAGGAAAGGACCCTTTCCTCCTGCAGAGGGAAGGAAACGAAATTCATATGAGGCGACAGCGCCGAGAGGATCTTTCCCGTTCCGCCGGATTTCGATACGGAAAATTCCTCGTTTTCAAAATACACGATCAGGATCAGATACGGAGGAAGATCCCTCAAAAGCTCCAACAGAGATTCCAATTCATCCTTCCGAAGGCCCATAAGATTCCAGCCGTGGCACACCACGAGGCGATGCTCCCCTCCGAAGGGAAGGATCTGCGCCTCCTGCAACAGATCGGAAAGGCTGTGATCGCGGGAGAAATCCAGCTTCACGGAATTGAATTCCGCCGAGCCCTCCTTTTCAATGAGCTTTTGAAATTTTTCCAGGTAAAAATGCTTCAGCAGCTCCTCGGGTCCCCAAAAGGCAAAGGCGCCGCAGGGATTCTCCCGCAGGCGCGCCTTCAAAGCCGACACCGAGAGGCCGAAATTCTCTCTCGGAGCCATATCAATCCATTGTTTCGGAAAGCTGCTTTCCGCCCAGAATATGGAAATGGAGATGCCGAACCGATTGACAGCCGTGCTCTCCCACGTTGGTGATCACGCGGTACCCCTTTTCCAAGCCCTCGGCGGCGGCAATCCTCGGGATCGCCGCCAACACGTGGGAAACCGCCTCGGCGTTTTCCGCCGTCACCTCGTCAAGAGAGGCCAGATGGGTCTTGGGGATCACCAGAACGTGCACGGGTGCCTGGGGATTGATATCCCGAAAGGCATACACAAAGGGATCCTCATACACCTTCGCAGAGGGAATCTTCCCCTCCAGAATGGAACAAAACAAACAATCCATACCGTTTCTCCTTTTTCAGAACAGCTGATAGAAGGCCTTTTTGGCTTCCTCAAGCTTTTCGGGGTTCTTACCGCCGGATTGAGCCGAATCGGGTCGGCCGCCGCCGCCTCCTCCCACCAAGGGAGAGATGGCCTTGAGAACGTTGCCCGCGTGGGCCCCCAAGGCTACGGCCTCTTTGCCGCAAACGGCAAAGAACAGAACCTTTCCGCCGCGAATCTGGCTGAGCACCGCCACAGCCGCGGGCTCCTTATCGCGGATCATATCACACATTTTTCTGCCGTCGGCCTCTTCGCCGATGGCGTGGAACACCAGCTTTTTGCCGTCCTTTTCCACAGCACCCGCCAAAACGGCATCCAGAGCGGAGGCGGAAAGCTTGGCGGTGAGGGCCTCGATCTTATCCTTGGCCTCCTTCAATTCCGCCTTCATGGCACGGGTCTTCTCGGGAAGCAGTGCCGAGGTGGTCTTCATCAGATCGGCCGCCTCCTGCAGGAGATTTTCCTTTTCATACAGAAGCTTCAGCACGTTCTTGCCGGTCACCGCCTCAATACGGCGCACGCCTGCGGCAACGCCCTGCTCGGAAAGAATGCGGAACAAACCTGCCTCCGCGGTATTCTTCAAATGAGTACCGCCGCACAGCTCCTTGGAGAAATCTCCCATGGTCACCATACGAACCTCGGCACCGTACTTTTCTCCGAAGAGGGCCAGCGCCCCCTCCTTTTTGGCCTCTTCGGCCCCGGTCACACGGGTCTCAATCGGCATGGCCTGCAGAATCTTTTCGTTCACCAAGGCCTCGGCACGGGCGATCTCCTCCTTGGTCATGGCCTCGAAATGCTTAAAGTCAAAGCGGAGCCGGTCGGCATCCACGTAGCTTCCCGCCTGCTCCACGTGGCTTCCGAGCACCTGCCGCAGAGCGGCCTGAAGCAAATGCACGGCGGAGTGGTTGCGGCGAATGGCGCCTCTTCTCTCGGAATCCGCCACGGAGAACACGCTCTCTCCCACGGAAACCGAGCCGTTCTCCAAACGAACGGTGTGCATAAAGACCCCGTCGCTCTTTTTGGTATCCAATACGGCAAGGGCACCCTTGGGGCCGGTGATGATACCCGTATCGCCCACCTGGCCGCCGCTTTCCCCGTAGAAGGGAGTGGTATCCAGGATCAGGGTCGCCTCACCCTCGGTGAGGGTGGTGATCTCCTCCTCGGCAAAGATGGCCAGCACCTTACCGGGAGCAGTTGTGCTTTCATAGCCGCAGAATGCGGTCTTATCCAGAGCGGAAATGGCGTTTTTGGCGGCGTCGGACCAACCGGAAATGTTGGCGCGGGCGGCGCGGGCTCTGTTTTTCTGCTCCAGCATCAATTCGTTGAACTTGTCTTCTTCAATATCAAGTCCCGCCTCCTGGGCGATCTCGCGGGTCAGATCCAGCGGGAATCCGAAGGTATCATACAATTTGAATACCTCTTCTCCTGCCAAGACGCTCTTCTTTTCGGCCTTGGCCTTTTGGATTTGATCGGAAAGAATGGAAAGACCCGAATCGATGGTGGCGTTGAATTTTTCCTCCTCCAGCGCCAGGATCTTCTTGATATAATCCTCCTTCTCCCGCAATTCGGGGTAGCCGGCCTCGTTCTCATCGATCACCACGTTGCACAGATCGGCAAGGAAGGTGCCCTCGATCCCCAAAAGCTTTCCGTGGCGGGCGGCACGGCGCAAAATGCGGCGCAAAACGTAGCCTCTGCCCTCGTTGGAGGGAATGACCCCGTCGGAGATCATAAAGGAGGAGGAGCGGATGTGGTCGGTGATGATGCGGATAGAAACGTCGTTCTCGTCATTCTCGCCGTATTTCTTCCCGCAGATCTCGCAAACGCGGTCCAGGGTTCTGCGGATGGTATCCACCTCGAACATATTGTCCACGCCCTGCATCACGCAGGCAAGTCTCTCCAGACCCATACCGGTATCGATATTCTTTTGGGCAAGCTCGGTGTAGTTGCCGTTGCCGTCGTTGTTGAACTGGCTGAACACGTTGTTCCAGATCTCCATATAGCGGTCGCATTCACAGCCGGGCTTACAATCGGGAGAGCCGCAGCCGTATTTTTCACCGCGGTCAAAATAGATCTCGGAGCAGGGGCCGCAGGGACCGGAGCCGTGCTCCCAGAAGTTATCGGCCTTGCCCAAGCGGACGATGTGCTCCTCGGGCACGCCCACCTTATACTTCCAGATGGCAAAGGCCTCCTCGTCGTTTTCATAAATGGAGGGCCAGAGAAGATTTTCGGGGATCTCCAGGGTTTTGGTCAAAAACTCCCAAGCAAAGAGGATGGCCTCCTCCTTGAAGTAATCGCCGAAGGAGAAATTGCCCAGCATTTCAAAATAGGTGCCGTGGCGGGCGGTTCTGCCCACTCTCTCCAGATCGGGGGTGCGGATACACTTCTGGCAGGTGCAAACTCTTCTGCGGGGGGGCTCCTCCTCCCCCGTGAAGTATTTTTTCATGGGTGCCATGCCGCTGTTGATCAAAAGCAGGGATTTATCTCCCTGAGGCACCAGGGAAAAGGAGGGGAGGCGCAAATGGCCCTTCTTCTCAAAGAAAGACAGATATTTTTCGCTAAGCTCGTTCAGTCCGGTATATTTCATAACATTCCTCTTTATTCACTTGCTGTTATTTGTTGTTGGTTTTCACGGTATTCCACAATTCGCGCATCAGATCGTTGGTGGCGGTGGGAAGATTGCGGAAGGCCTCCCAATTCTCCTTGCGGGTGGGGTAAGCGATCTCGCTCTGCTGCAATTCTTCATCCAAGGCGCCGTAGACCTCGCTGTTGGGGGTGGAATAGTACACGTACTCGGTATTGGCCTTGCCCGCCTCACGGGTGAGCATAAAATTGATGAACTGCTCGGCCAAGGCCTGCTTTTTGCTGGTAGCGGGAATGCACATGGCATCGTTGAAGATGTTGGTGCCGCATTCGGGAACGAAGAACTTCAGATCGGGGTTCTCCTCCATCACCGACATACAGTCTCCCGCGTAATAGGCCGCCACCACCAGATCCCCCGAGGGAACCATCTCAAAGAACTGATCCATGGCGTAATAAAACTTCTGCTGACCCAAGAGAGCGGCCGCCTCCCGAAGCTGTGCCTCATCGGTGGTGTTCTGAGAATAGCCCAGCTGCTTTAAGGCAATGCCGAAGGCGTCTCTGGGGTTATCGAACATCATAATCTGATCGGGGTAATTCTTGCTCCACAGAAGGCTCCAATCCTTGCCCTCCTCCGCCAGACGCCGATCCTCCTCGGTAAGCTTCTTCTCGTTGTAAACGATTCCCACCGTTCCCCAGAAATAAGGCACGGTGTATTTTTCCTCGGGGTCGTAATCAAGCCCCTTGAATTCCTTCATAATGTTGGCGTAATTGGGGATATTTTCATAGTTCAGCTCCGACAGCATTCCCTCGGAGATCATTCTCTCCGCCATATAATCCGAGGGGAAGATCACGTCGTACTTTCCCGCGCCGGATTTCATTTGGGAATACAGGGTCTCGTTGGATTCGGTGGTCACGTATTTGACCTTGATCCCCGTTGCCTTTTCAAATTCCCGGATCACGTCGTAATCGCAATCGGCACCCGTGGACATATATTCTCCCCAGTTGCACACCACAATGGTGTTTGCACCCGAGCAGGAGGCCATGGGCAGGGTCAGGGCGGAGAGCACCGCCAAGAGCAAAACAAAAGAGAGGATCCGTTTCATTTTTTATTCCTTTCCGCAATCAAGCAAGCTTATTTTTTCGTTTCGTGGCGGCCTCGGCCTTGGCGTCGTGGAAATTCATCACAATGAGAATCACCAGCACCGCCACAAAGATCACGCCCGTCATCGAGGCCATCCAGGGCTTAATGCCCTTTTTCAGACTGTTGTTGATGAAGACCGAGAGGGTCTGAAAATTGCCTCCCGTAAAATAACTGATGATGAAATCATCGAAGGAGTAGGTGAGAGAAATGAGAAATCCCGCAAAAATTCCGGGAAAGATCTCGGGGATCACCACCTTAAAAAAGGCCTTGGCGGGATGGCACCCCAGATCCATGGCCGCCTCGTACAAATTGCGGTCCATACGGTGCAATCGGGGCATCACGTTCAGGATCACGTAAGGGGTATTGAACACAATGTGGGATAAAAGCACGGTGAAAAAGCCCAATTCCATGGAAAAAATGCCGATGAAGATCAGCATCAGGGAAACCCCCGTCACGATCTCGGGATTGATGATGGGAAGATTGGAAAGATTCATCAGAAGTCCTCTTGCCTTCTTCACGTTGTTGAGTCCCAAGGCACCCAGCGTTCCCAGAAGGGAGGCTCCGAGGGCGGAGAGCACGGCGATCACCAAGGAATTCACCAGTGCCTCCACCAGCGCATCGTTTTCAAACAGCGTCAGATAATGGCGGAGGGTGAAGCCCTGCCAATTGGAAATGGAGGTGGTGGTATCGTTAAAGGAAAGCACGATCATCACCGCGATGGGGGCGTAAAGAAACAGGAAGATCAAAGCCAGATAAAGATTCGATACGATTTTTTTCATCTTGCCCTCCCTACACCAGAACGATGTCGTCGTCCTTGTCAAAATGGTTCATCACCGCAATGCTGATGACGATGACCACCATCAAAACGAAGGAAAGCATTCCGCCCGCGTGCATATCGATCTCCCCCTTGTAATACGCCTCAATGGTGTCTCCGATGAGGTTGAAGCCGCCGAGGCGCGCGCTGATGACAAAGGAGGAGGCGGCGGGAACGAACACCATCGTGATTCCGGAAATGACTCCCGGAACGGAAAGGGGAAAGATCACCTTCTGAAGAAGTCTCCACCCGTTACAGCCCAGATCCTGACCCGCCTCGATCACGGATTTTGAGATCTTGGTCATCACGGTATAAATGGGAAGCACCATAAAGGGCAGATAATTGTACACAATCCCGATGATCACCGCCGTATGGGTGCGGTAAATGGTATTGCCTCCCAGCCCCAAAAGAGACAGCAGCTGATTGAGCACGCCGCTGGGGCGGAGGATTACCTCCAAGGCACAGATGCGCAAAATAAAATTCATCCACATGGGAAGCATAATGAGAATGTTCATCATTCTCTGCGCCCGCGGAGACATACGGGACATCATCAGCGCCAAGGGGTAGGCCAAAAGAAGACAAATGGCCGTGGACACAAAGGCCACCTGAAAGGAATCGATATACACCTGACGGTTGATGCCGATATACTTAAAATTCTGCCAGGTAAAGGCACCCGAGGAATCGGTGAAGGCGTAATACACCACCATCACCATGGGAATGACCACGAAGGCGGCCATCCAGACAAGATACGGAATCAGCGGCTTTTTGGATTTCATTGCCCCTCTCCCTTCACAACCGAAACGCCGTCGGGCTGAATGCGGAAGGAAACCTCGCTGCCCGCCTGCTCGTCCATACTGCTTTTGATCAGCCAGCGGCGGGAGGCGGAGATCAGGATCATTTCATAGTGGCTGCCCTTCCAGACCACGCTGTCAAGATGACCGGAAAAAATGCCGTCCTCGGGATCGCAAAGCTCCACGGAGCGGGGCGGAACCAGAAGGGTGACCGCATCTCCCTCCCGAAGGCTCGGGTCGGCCCGAAGGGTCAGGCTTTTTCCGTCAAGAGGAAGCTCCACGGTCAGCGCCTCCTCGTCGGAGGAGATCACCTTGGCCTCCAGGCGGTTCTGCGATTCGGGGAACATTCTCTTCATCACGTGGATGTTTTCGGGGGCCACGCGCATTCCGATGGTTTCCCCTGCCGCGGCTTGACGGGTGGAATGGATGATCCACTGCTCCCCGCCGCAGGAAACGGTCATTTCATAATGCACTCCCTTAAAGAGGGCGGCCTCCACGTAGCCCGTTACGGTGCCCTCCGAGGGGGGAACGATCTCCACGTCCTCGGGGCGGATCACCACGTCCACCAGCTCGGCGGGCTTTTCATCCACACAGTCGAACTCCGCCCCGCAAAGCGTCACCCTCCGATCCTCCTTCATGGAGGCATCGAAAATATTGCTTTCGCCGATAAAATCCGCCACGAAGGCGTTGCTGGGCTCATTGTAAATATCCTGCGGGGTGCCGATCTGCTGAATGGTTCCGCTTTTCATCACCACGATGATATCGCTCATGGTCAAAGCTTCCTCCTGATCGTGGGTCACGTACAAAAAGGTGATCCCCGACTGGCGGTGGAGATTCTTCAATTCCAGCTGCATATCCTTACGGAGCTTGAGATCCAAGGCACCCAAGGGCTCGTCCAAGAGCAAAAGGCGGGGCATATTCACCAAAGCTCTGGCAATGGCGACCCGCTGCTGCTGTCCGCCGGAGAGCTTGGAGATGGGCCTTTTTTCATAGCCCTTCAGATCCACCATGGCCAGCATTTTTCTGACCTTCTGACGGATCTCCTTCTCCGGCACTTTTTTTATGCGCAATCCGAAGGCAACGTTATCGTATACGTTCAGATGCGGAAAAAGAGCATATCGCTGAAATACCGTGTTCACGGGCCTTTCATGAGCGGGGGTATCCAAAACGCTTTTCCCCTCAAAAAGGATATCTCCGGAATCGGGGGTCTCAAACCCCGCGATACATCGCAAAATGGTGGTCTTTCCGCAGCCCGAGGGCCCCAGAAGGGTCACAAATTCCTTGTCCCGGATATAAAGGTTCACGCTTTTCAGGATCTTCTCATTATCAAACGATTTGCAAAGGTCCTCCAGACGAATGAGTACATCTGTCTCGGAGCCGTGTTTTTCCATTTATCTACCTCCTCACCTTTGTGCTCCTCTTCAAAAACAAAAAGGAATGCACGCAAAAAACAGCAATATAATCATACATATTTTCCAACGGATTGTCAAGAATTCAGCGTCAATTTTCGCCGAAAACGCCCTCTTTTTTTTCACGATCTTTTTCTTCTTTTTCTTTTCTTTGCCTTGACAGCAAAAACGAAAGAACTTATAATGGAAATATGATCAAGAAACTTTATAAAAAACTGTTCCCCGACCGCTACTATGCCTCCCCCTCCTACCGCAGAGAGGCGGCAGCGCGGTATGACAGCAAGATCTTAAAATACGTGACCGAGCGGCACGACAAAGGGGACGTTGTGCTCTGTAAGGACGCTTATATCTGTGTCAAGGCAGGCTGGGTCTTTGTGAACAGCGAGACCGCCTCCATCTTCAAGTGCCGTGACGATACGGTTCAGTCGGGGGAATTGATGAGCCACGACGGAGTGATCTTCACCGGATACGACGAAATTCAAGGAAAGGAAAGAAGTATCGTTTGCTACTTCAAATATTACCGATGAAACTGCGCAGAATCCTCAGCCTTTTTTGTATTCTCTCCCTTTTGACCTGTCTTTTCTCCTGCAAGGAGGAAAAGGCGGAATTTGTTCTTCCCGAGGGCTTTGAATACGCCGAGGAGCAGACCGAGCTGGTCTGCATTCAAATGGCCTCGGGCAAATGCATCATTGTGGAATTGTATCCCGATACCGCCCCCATCACCGTAGCCAATTTCCAAAAGCTGGTGGGTCAGGGCTTTTACGACGGGCTGACCTTTCACCGCGTGGTGAACGGCTTTATGATCCAGGGGGGCGATCCCGAGGGAACGGGTATGGGCGGCCCCGATTGGACCATCAAGGGCGAATTTGCCGCCAACGGCGTCCAAAACGACTTAAAGCACACCCGCGGCGTGATCTCCATGGCCCGCTCGAATGCCTACAATTCCGCGGGGAGCCAGTTTTTCATTATGCACAAGGCCGCCTATCAATTGGACGGAAGCTACGCCGCCTTCGGCAAGGTGGTTTTGGGCATGGATACGGTGGATGAGATCGCCTCTTGCCGGGTCGCAGGGGAGACCCCCGTGAAAAAGCCGGTGATGGAAAAGGTGTATTTCGTCAAGGAAAGCGCCCCCGTCACCCTCGAAAAATAAAAAAAGCGCAATTCAAAACCAAAGGAGTATACAAAATGGCTTATCTTCCCAGCGAAGCAAAAACCGATCTTGTGAAGATCGTAATGGAAAGCGGAGACGAGATGGTGCTCCGTCTGTATCCCGATATTGCCCCCATTACCGTGAAGAATTTTCAGAAGCTGGTGGACGGCGGCTTTTATAACGGGCTGATCTTCCACCGCGTCATTTACGGCTTTATGATCCAAGGGGGCGACCCCAAGGGCATCGGCATCGGCGGCCCCGGCTGGACCATCAAGGGCGAATTTGCCGCCAACGGCATCCGAAACGACTTAAAGCACACCCGCGGCGTGATCTCCATGGCCAGAAGCGCCTCTCCCGATTCCGCGGGAAGCCAATTTTTCATTATGCATCGGGACGCGCCCCATTTGGACGGGCAGTACGCCGCCTTCGGCAAGGTGGTGGAGGGGATGGAAACGGTGGATCGGATCGCCGAATCCCAAACCGATTATGCGGACAAGCCCATTCCCGATCAAAAAATGGCAAAGGTGTTTTTCGTGACCGAAGCCTGAAGGGTAAGGATTTTCTATGAAGCATTTCGATCCCCGTCGGGGAACCTGCGTTGCTCTGGGGAATTTTGACGGGATCCACATCGGTCACGAAAGGATCATCCGCAGCTGCGTGGAAGCGGCGCGGGAAAGCGGCTCTCTCTCGGTGGTGTGGAGCTTCCGCCGTCACCCTCAGCACATCCTCAAGGGGAATTTTTCCACGGGCAACATCATTTCTCCCTCCGATAAGGAGGAGATCTGCCGCTCTCTGGGAGCCGATCTTCTCTTTTTGGAGGATTTTGAAACGGTGCGCGATCTTTCTCCCGAGGCCTTTTGCCAAAAGATCCTGCTTGAAAAGCTCAACGCCAAAACCGTGTTTTGCGGCTTCAATTTCCGCTTCGGCAAAAACGGAGCGGGGGACGCTAATTTTCTGCGGGATTATTTGCGCGCCCACGGAGCGGAGGCGGTGGTGGCCGATCCCGTTTGTCTGGATGGGGATACCGTTTCCTCCTCCCGCATCCGCAATCTGCTCTCCGAGGGCTCCGTTCGGGCGGCAGGCCGCCTTTTGGGCAGGCCCTATTCCATTTGCTTCCCCGTTTTGCACGGAAAGCACCTGGGCACCCGAATCGGCTTTCCCACCTTAAACCAAGCCTTTCCCGAGGAATACGTGGTGCCCCGCCGCGGGGTTTACGCCGTGCGGATGCTGCTTGATGGCAAGGCCTATCCCGGCGTTTGCAACGTGGGCATTCGTCCCACGGTGGATGAAAACGGCGCCGTTCTGGCGGAAACCCACCTGTTCGATTTTTCCGCCGATCTCTACGGCCGAAGAGTTCGGGTGGAATTTTTTGAATTTCTTCGCCCCGAAAAGCGCTTTTCCTCCTTGGAGGAATTGTGCGCTCAGATCCAAAGAGACCGAAAAGCCGCCGAGCTGTATTGGGAGGAAAACCAATGAAAAAAAGGCTTTTGCCCTTTCTCTCCGCTTTTCTTGCGGCAGTACTGCTACTGCCGCCTTTTCTTGTGCGCGCCGAAGAAGAAGCACCGCAAACGGCAAGCGCCGCGGCGGCGGTCATCAATTTGGAGACCGATGGGGTTCTGTATGAAAAAAACATCGGCGAGCGCATTGCCCCCGCCTCCTTTGTCAAGCTGATGACGGCTCTCTTATCCTATGAATACCGCGAGAAAAACGGCAACGTTTCCGTTACCGTGACCGAGGAGATGCTCTCGGGCTCGGGCGGCACCAAAATGGATCTCAAGGTGGGGGAGACCCTGCCCTTCGATTCCCTTTTGGCGGGGCTTGTGATCCGCAACGCCAACGACGCCGCTTTGGTTTTGGCCTCCACCGTGGGGGGGAACGTGGCCGCCTTCGTGGAGATGATGAATGCCCGCGCCGCCGAGCTGGGGATGACCAAAACCTATTACGAAAACCCCACGGGGATCGATTCCACCCTCGGCGCTACCACCCTTTCGGATACCGCCATTCTCTGCAAGGCGGTCTACCGCACCAATTCCTTTACCGTTCTGGCGGAGCAGGCCGAGGTCAAAATTCCCGCCACCAACAAAAGCCCCGAGCGGAAAATGACCAATCAAAACGCACTGATCCCCTTTTCCTACGTCACGGATTATCATCTGAAAAACGTCCGCGGTATGACCGCAGGCTATACCGGCGCCGCAGGGCATTGTCTGGCCGCCGTGCGCCAAAAGGGAAATTGCACCACGCTGGTGCTCATCAGCGGCGGCGTGGACCGAAGCGAGGCCAAAAACGGCTCGGATATCACCAGCTATCGGGACGCCAAGACCCTTCTGGAATGGGCGGAGGAGAATTTTTCACTGCGTACCGTGGTAAAAAAAGGCCAGGTCATTCGGGAAATGCCCGTGCGGCTGGGCGACGGCGTGGATCACATCATTTTAACGTCGGGTGAGGAGATCACCCTCCTGCTTCCCGCCTCCTTTTCCGAATCGGAGGATCTTTTGCTCGTTCCCCACCCCGAAAGGGAGGTTTTCACCGCCCCCCTGCTGGAGGGAGATCTCTTGGGCACCATGGAGATCCTGCTTCGGGGAGAAAAGGTCGCTGAGGTGCCCTTGGTGGCGCAGGCCAGCGTGAATCTGTCGGGCTGGCTGGTTCTTCGGGATGCGGTGGGAAGCTTCTTTTCCGCAGGCCCCGCCAAGGTCATTCTGATTCTGGCCCTTTCGGCGGCCGTTTTGTACGTGGTGATTCTGGTGGGCACGGTATGGCTCCAATATCTCCGCGAGAATCGGGAGCGGCGGGAGGCGCTGGCGGAAATGAACCGTCAGGAGAATCAGCGGCTGAAGCTCGTCCGTCTGAAGGAAAAGGAAGAAAACCGCGCCAGGCTTCGCCGTGTTCACGGTGCCTTCCGCGAGGGCTTCCGCGTCCTCTCGGGGGATACCCTGGAGCCGAGCGAGGCAGAGCTCCCGCCGAGCTCCGCAAAGCCTCTTACCAAAAAGGAGGGCAAGGCCGTGGCCAAGCTCCCCTCCAAATACAAAAAGGAAAACCGCCCCGAAAGGGGTTCTGCGGCGAGAAAAAGCCCTGCCGCAGGAACGGAGAAGAGCCGCCCCTTGCCGAGATACGGGGAAAAACGAAACGAACCCAATCCCCCGCGCCGTCCGAGATAAGCCCTTGTGAACGGAAAATACCGCCCCCTGCCAAAAGCAGGAAGCGGTATTTTTTGATTCTGTTCTTTTTGTTCTTTTCCCTCGGGATCAGTAGCTGTCGGTGGTATCGGTCACACGGACGGCCACCTCGCCCTTGATGCGGGACACTGCGCGGTGCTCGTTCAGCGCCTTCAGATACAAGGCCTCATCCACGGGCAATTCCACCTTGGCGCCGCCGTTCCAGCCGGAATATTCAATGGCGTTCATCAATTCCACCCCGGAAATGCCCTCTTTTCCGTCCACAAACAAGGGCTCCTTGCCCAAAATGGCCGCGGTGAAATTGTTGATGATTCCCGCGTGCTTGGGATATTTTCCGTCGGTCTCCACCTCAGTCACGGTCACGGTGGGCTTTTTGTAGGCATCCTTGGAGGAGGTCAGCTGAACGTAGCTGTCCACCTCGTTTTGATAATAGAGGAGCTTATTGCCCTCGCACAGAAGCTTTCCGCCCGTGCCGGAGATCTCCAGGCGGTTGGTGCCGGGGGCCTCGCCCGTGGTGGTAATGAACACGCCCGTTGCGCCGTTTTCGTATTCGAAATAGGCGGTGACCTCATCCTCCACCTCAACGTCGTGCCAATGGCCGTATTTGCAGAAGCCGTTGACCGATTTGGGCATCATTCCCACGATCCACTGCACCAGATCCAGCTGATGGGGTGCCTGGTTGATGAGAACGCCGCCGCCCTCTCCCGCCCAGGTGGCTCGCCACTGACCGCCGTCGTAATAATCCTGCGCACGGAACCAGTTGGTGATGATCCAGTTCACTCTCTGAATGCGGCCGATGGCACCCTCTCGGATCATTTCCCGCATTTTGCGGTACACGCAGTTGGTTCTCTGGTTAAACATCATACCGAAGAGCGCATCCGCTTTTTCCGCCGCGGCGTTCATTTCCTTGACCTGTGCCGCATAGACCCCCGCAGGCTTCTCGCAAAGGACGTGAATGCCGCGCTTTAAGCATTCCATCACCATTTCGGGGTGGCTGTAATGGGGCACCTCCACCAAAACCGCATCGCAAAGGCCGCTATCGAGCATTTCCTGATAATCGGTAAAATACACGGCGGCGGTGTTGGTGGTTTTTTCCTTCATAATTTCAATTTTTTGGGGGTTGATATCGCACATGGCGGTGACCACAGCGTTCTCGGCCTTCCCCTTGTCGAAGATCGACCAATTGTAGGTACTCCCTTGGTTTCCCAGACCGATAATTCCGTAACGAACCGTTTTCATCATCAAAGCTCCTTTTGAATGTATTCAATGCTGCGGCGAACCTGCCCGAAGGGATCGGGATAAAACACCGCGTTGTCCTGCTCGACCAAAAAGTATTCTGTGCCGCATTCCTTCATTTTTGCCGTGATCTTGGGGAAATTCAGGCTTCCGTCCCCCACGGGAGCAAAAATGGGAACGATCTTTCTCGTTTCGGGATCCTTCGGGTTGATGCCCACGGTATAATCCTTCAAGTGAACGCAGCGGATCCTGCCGCGAAGGCGATCCAAAAAGGACACCACGTCCTCACCGCCGTTCTGCACCCAATAGGTATCAAGCGTAAAATTGATGTGGGGTGCCTCGATCAAGCGATCGAAATAGGTCTTGCCGTCGATCTTGATGAATTCCTTCTGATGGTTGTGATAGAAGAAGGAAAAGCCCGCCTCGGCCATCTTCTCTGCCGCCTTTTCCATTTTTTCAACGGCCTCCAGACAAAGCGCTTTTTCATCCACAAGGTGATACGGAACCATACCGAGACCGATGTTGCGGCAGCCGAAGAGGGCGTGCTCCTCCATCAGCCGCTCCGTATCGTTCACGATCCGATCGTAGGGAACGTGGGTCAAAACCACGGGAAGACCCGAGGCCTCGGAGACCCGACGGATCCACTCGGCGTCGAATTCCGCGCCCGAATATTGGAGGTAGGAATACCCCATCTCCTTCAGCTGCAAGGCCGTTTGGAGAAAATCCTCCTCGGTTTGGATCTTGGTTCTCAGCGAAAATAAGTTCAAGCCTGCCTTCATTTTACAAATCCCTCCTCAATTTCGCGGTAGCCCGCTTCTTTCAATACGTTTTTCAATGCCCGCACCGCCGCATCGAAGGCCTCCTCATTGGAGGAAAAGCGGTAGCGGTTTTTCAGTTCGGTGGAATCGATCCCCGCATAGCCGTCAAACACGGCAAGATGCGGCTCCAGAGTCAGGGTCACGTTCCTGTCGGCGTCGATCCTTCGAACCAATTCGGGAATGTTGCCGTCTCCCAGACCTGCGGGAACGATCTCTTCTGTTTCCCGCAAAGCGTCCTTGATGTGAAAATAGCGGCAACGGCTGTGCAGTGCGGGAAGGGTGTTCTCGCTTTTTTCTCCCACCTGAACGAAGTTTGCGGGGTCATACACGAATTCCAGCCCCGGCACCCGATCCATCAGGCGCTGTACCCGAACGAGGGTGTCCCCGAAGATTTCCTTTTCGTTTTCGTGGTACAGGGTGCATCCCTCGCGGGCGGCCAGCTCCACCAGTCGCGAAAGATGGGCGATCACGGTCTCTTCCTTGTCGTAGGCCTCAAAAAAGCTGAAAACGCGGATGCGAGGGGTGCCGAAGATCCTCGCCAGGCGGCAAAGATGCAAAAGGTTTTTCTCCTGACGGGGGAAATCCTCCGTTTTGGCCTTTCCCACGGGTGATCCGAGGGCCCACACCTTTTTGCCGGCCTTCTCCAGACGGCGGGCATATTCCCGCGCCCGCTCCTCGGTGATATCCAGAATGTTATCCCCATCCAGTCCGCGAAGCTCGATATAGGGGATGCGGTTTCTCTCCAGGGCCCGAAGCTGTCCCTCGAAGTCCCCTGCCGCTTCATCCGCAAACGCAGAAAGTCTGATCATAGCGTCCTTTTGGAATCCTCCTTGACACGTCATTGGTTCTGTGCTACAATGATTATAGCATTTTCTAAGCCAAAAGAAAGGGATAATCTTATGGTTTATCCCATAAGATTAGCACAATCTTATGACATGTGATTTGAATCTTCTCATCGTTCGGAACCAAAAGGACGCTTTTCCCGCATCCCTCAACACCCAAAGGCTCCGCTACACGGAATTGACTCTTCTGACCAAAGGCTCCTTGGAGTACCAATCGGGAGATCGAAAGCTTACCATGGAGCCGGGTGACGTTCTGTTTTTAAAAACGGGCTCCCCGCGCTTCCGTCGGGAGGGCACGGTGCGAAGCGATTACGTCAGCTTCAATTTTCAGTGGGACGATTCGGTGGATCTGCCTCCCCTAATCCGCGGCGGCATCACGGGGGAGATCCGCTGTCTTTTGGCGGCGCTGGATCATATGGAGGAAAAAGCTCCCTTGTCGGAAAGCGCCGATCGGATCAAGCATCTGATCCTTCTGATCTTAAAAAGCCTGGAGGCCGATCTGGAACGGGGCCGTCGGCACCCCTTGGTGCAGAAGATCACCGCCTATCTTCACAGCCGCTTTCCCGACCGCGTTACCTTGGCGGAGGTGGCGGAGCACTGCTTTTTCTCCCCCGTATACTGCGATTCGGTATTCAAGCGGGAAACGGGGCGTTCCATTATCGATTATATGATCCACTACCGCTTGGAGGAGGCTCGCCGCCTTTTGATGCAGGGCAACCATTCCGTCTCTCAGATTGCGGAGATGACGGGCTTTTCCGATGCCAATTATTTTTCCCGTCTCTTCAAGAAAAAAACGGGGGTCACCCCCCTGGCCTACCGTCGAAGCTTTCTTTAATGCCCTCGCCTCTCCCTTCCGCGAAAAAAGGAGAGGCTTATTTTACCTCTCCCTTCCTTCAAAGGACTGCCTCTTCGACCTCTTCTTCCCTTCCCGCACTCGCTTCCGTTGCCTCCGAGCGGAGACGGGCCTTGCGGCGGGCACGCTTGAGCTTTTCCTTTTTGCGAGCCGATTTTTTCTGCTCTTCATAGTGAAGCCGTTTGGACTCATAGAAATCCGCCAGGATCTCATCCATGGGGAAGATCTCCCGCGCCACACCGATGCGATCCCGCGAGGAGCGGAACAAGCGGAAGCGGACCAGCGCCCTTTCGCCTCCCGTGCAGGTGGCAACGGAAAGATATTTGTTGGCATTCTGGGGGATCAATTCATCGGGAATGAGATACCCGTCGCAAAAGGGGCAGGAAAAGGGTGTCCCCCCCAATTCCTGCAGGGCCTCTCCACGGGTGGAAAAACGAACGGAAAGCTCCTTTTTCTCTGCGGGACGAGCCGTAATATCCCCCGCCAATCGGGGGTAATCCCGCAAGCCCCCCGCCATATCCAAATGGCGGCAGATCAGAGCGGTGCTCTTGGCGTCGCAAAGGGCATCGTGCGCCTGAAAGGGCTTTTCCCCCAAAAGGGCAATGGCATCCTCCAGCGCCATCTGGCGAAGCTCGCCCAGCTTCTGATGGGAAAACAGCACCTGCAGATCGTAAAAGGCGGGGATCCAATCCTCATCCAGCGAAAACAGCGTCAGATTGTCCTGCAGCATAGGGATATCGTCGGGTCCCCAGGTCAGAAACACAAAATCCTTCCCGCAGAACTTTTTCAGCTTTCGCACCGCCTCGGGAAAGCTGATCCCCTTTTGCACGGCGGCATTATCCAGCCCCGTGATCCTTTGCACCTTGCGGTGCATTTTGCGGTAATATTTCGGGCAGACCGTCAAGCGCAGCTCCTTTTTCATCGAAAAGCGGGAATTCATCCGCACCGCGCCGATCTGCACGATCTCCCCCACCAGATGCACGGGCTTACGCACCGTTTCCTCCGCAAAGCGGGGCTGATTCCATTCCAGATCCAATACAATATAATTCATAAAATCCTCGTTCTTCTTTTCATCCCAAACAGTTTAACGGCAAAGGGCGAAAAAGTCAAGTAGGGCGCCCCAAAAGGCAAAAGATTTTATGCTTGACAAGCTTTTCTCTTCTGTTGTAAAATGGGCTCGTATCATTTACCGCTTTTCGGGAGGTTTTTTATGAAGCATTATCTTTTGCCGAAGAAAGGCTCCTTTTACAAGGCCAACCTTCACTGTCACACCACCGTTTCCGACGGAAACTGGTCTCCGGAAAAGGTCAAGCGCATTTACCGCTCCCAAGGCTATTCCGTGGTGGCCTTCACCGATCACGACGTGATCATTCCCCACGATGATCTGCGGGATAAGGATTTTCTCCCTTTAAACGGAATGGAAATCGAAATCCCCTCTCCCATCCTGCCCGACAGCTATAAAAAGCGGCCGTGGATCCATCTGTGCCTCATTGCCAAGGAAGAGGGGAATCTGATGATGCCCTTTTACCACCGCAGCCTCTATATCAAGTACCATGAGGCGGAAAACCGCGCCAAGGTGCAATTTGATCCCGAGGCGGAGGATTACGTCCGTGAGTGGGACGTGGACAGCGTAAACCGCACCATTGCCATCGCCAAGGAAAAGGGCTTTTTCGTCACCTACAACCACCCCGATTGGTCCTTTGAGGACGCCCGCCGTCTGACCCAATACCAAGGGCTGGACGCCTTGGAATTTTACAATTCCAGCACCGCCATGAACGGCTACTGCGATAACAGCCCCGCCATTTACAATGCCCTCTGCCGAAGCGGAATGCGCCTGTTCCCCGTGGCGGCGGACGATAACCACAACCCCGTGGAATTTGCGGATCCCTTCAATTCCTCCTGCGGAGGCTGGGTGCAGATCAAAGCGGAAAAATTGGAATACCGCGCCGTCACGCTGGCTCTGGAAAAGGGAGATTTTTACGCCTCCTGCGGCCCCGAGATCCTTGAATTGTGGACGGAAAACGGCCACCTTCACCTGCGATGCTCCCCGGCTCAGCGGGTCTATTCCGTTTCCATCGGAGGAAAATGCCTCCACGAATTTGCCAACAGTGGCCCCATCACCGAGGCGAAATTCCCCCTGACCCCCGAGCGGGGCGGCGTCCGCATCGCCGTGTTCGACGAAAAAGGGAAATTTGCCACCACCCGCTTTTATTACCCCGAGGAATGGGGAAAATAAATCCTTGAAAAGGAGTCTTTTATGAAGGTTAAAATGCGCCGAGCCACGTGGGAGGAAATTCTGAGCCGCCCACCCATTCCCCGCATCAAGCCGAAAAAGCCCTCGCTTTTGTTTCGCTCCTTGGTTCGGATCCTTTCGGTGCCCGATCTTTTGGCCACCCGCTTTACCTTTACCAAAACCCGTATGGAAGAGGCGGGAAAGGGTCCCTATCTGATCCTGATGAACCATTCCTCCTTTCTGGATCTGAAAATGGCCTCCAAGATCCTCTATCCTATGCCCTACGGCATCGTCAGCACCACCGATGCCTTCGTGGGAAAGGCGTGGCTGATGCGACAGATCGGCTGTATTCCCACTCAGAAATTCGTAACGGACGTAACCCTGGTAATGGATCTGATTCGCACCGTAAAGAAAAACAAAACGAGCGTTTTGATGTATCCCGAGGCCGGCTACAGCCTTGACGGCCGCGCCACGGTGCTGCCCCGCCGATTGGGAGGGCTGTTAAAGCGGCTGGACGTTCCCGTTCTGATGATCCGCTCCGATGCGGGCGGCTTTTTGCGGGATCCTCTGTATAACGGTCTGCGTCTTCGAAGGGTGAAGGTCAGCGCCGAGCTTTCCTGCCTTTTGACCCGTGAGGAGATTCGGGAAAAGAGCATCGGAGAATTGGACGAGGTCCTGGACCGCGCCTTCTCCTTCGATCACTTTGCCGAGCAAAAGGAAAAGGGCATCCCCATCACCGAGCCGAGCCGATGTGAGGGGCTGGAGCGGGTGCTGTACCGCTGTCCCCACTGCGAGAAGGAGGGGGTTATGAAGGGCGAGGGCGTTCTGCTCTCCTGCACCGCCTGCGGCAAAAAGTACCGTCTGGATGAATTCGGAGCGCTCCGTGCCACCGAGGGGGAGAGTGCCTTTTCCGCCGTTTCCGAATGGTTTGATTGGCAAAGAGCGTGCGTCCGCCGAGAATTGGAGGAGGGCACCTACGGCTTTGAGATCCCCGTTTCGGTGGGCGTGATCTGCGATCACAAGGCCATGTACCTTGTGGGAGACGGTGTGCTTCGCCACAGCCCCGAGGGCTTCGAGCTTTTTTCCGAAGACGGCACCCTTCGCTATCGGCAGGACGTATACGCCTCCTACAGCCTCAATGCGGATTACTTCTTTTACGAGATCGGGGATATGATCAGCATCGGAGATAAAAAGCGTCTCTATTACTGCTTCCCCAAAAATTCCTTCCCCGTCACCAAGGCGCGCCTGGCGGCCGAGGAGCTGTATCAAATGCCGAAAAAAACGGCATCAAGCCAAAAGAGCTGTGAGGAAACAACATGAAGCTGATAGATGAATGCAAAAAGCTGGAACAAAAAATGATCGAGACCCGTCGCCGTCTCCACCGTTGCCCCGAGATCGGAGACGAACTTCCCCTCACCCGAGAGGCGGTTTGCGCTTATTTGGACGAGGCGGGGATTCCGTATCGGAAAAACAGCCTGGATGACGGGGTGATCGTGGATATCTGCGGAAAAGAAGGGGGCAAGACCCTTGCCTTCCGCGCCGATATGGACGCGCTCCACGTAGAAGAGGAAACCCCCGTGCCCTTCCGCTCTCAGATCCCCGGGCAAATGCACGCCTGCGGCCACGACGCCCAC
>JAFWBD010000019.1 GCA_017507325.1 Clostridia bacterium
CATCAGCGAAGCGGCTTCATTTTTCATTAAAAATCCGCGTGTGGGACGAATGAATAATGAATGATGAATAATGAATAGTGAATAATACAAAGAAAAATCCGCATTCTTACGAACGCGGATTTTTCTTTGGCAGGGGCACAAGGACTTGAACCCTGGGCACGCGGTTTTGGAGACCGCTGCTCTACCAACTGAGCTATACCCCTATATTCAATTGAGAAAACGAAAGGCGCGGCAAACCGATTTTGGTGGGCCTTCAGGGACTCGAACCCCGGACCGACCGGTTATGAGCCGGCTGCTCTGACCGACTGAGCTAAAGGCCCATATGCGATTTCGTGAAACCGAGTATACCAAAAAAAAGCCCTTTTGTCAAGGGCTTTTTTCCGTTCTGTCGGGAAAAACGCTTCTTTATTCACCTTTCTCAAAAGAAAAGCGCCCGAGCATTGCCGTAAAACAGATCCTCCACCGCATCCTCATTCCAATCCGCCAGCAAAGCGGCTTGTCTGACTGCCATCAAATTTTCAATGGCGATCAGCCAATTCTTGACAGGGCTTTGGGGACTGATACACGAAAGCTGATTTTGGTACATCCACAAAAAGCCGTCTGCCAAGGAGACCACCTTGTCGCGGGCACGGCAAATGGGATAATCGCTCCCCCACAGGATCCGTTTCCGATCGATCTTTTGCAGGATCCGAAGCATTGCGGGAGATTCGCATACCGCCGCAAAATCAAACCATACGTTCTCCGCATTTGCCAGCTTTTCCACCGCCTCCACCCCCGTCCAGGAGGCAAAGGCACGGGCGGCGTGGGCCAAAATCAGCACCGCATTGGGGTACTGCCTCGACTTCTCGCGGATATAGCGCAAATTTTCGGGATCCGAAAGGGCGGCATCCTTCACCAAATGCAGCGTGATGGCAAGGCCTCTTTTTTCGGCCACCTCCCAAGCGCTTTCGGGAAGATATTCCCAAATATCCGCCTGCGCCGTATTGGGACGATCGGCCAACAAATGGTAGCATTTGAGACCCTTGATCCGCGGATGCCGCAAGCGAGCTTCGATCTGCTCCGGGCTCTCCTCGGGAGAAACCAGAATCTCCGCGGTGCTTTGCGGCGCCTTTTCCAATTGCTCGATCAAAAAGCGATCCGCCTTTTTCATCATTTCAGGCTCTTTCTGAGCCGGGTCGGGATCCACAAAAAAATTCCCCTGCAAAATAGACGGAAAATTCAGAAGCTCGCCCATTTCTCTTTCGTACCGCTCCCAACAGAAGGGAAGCGCGGGATCCAGCCGCTCCCGCAATCTCGGGGTAAACGAGGCATCGAACAGATGAAGATGGGCGTCAAAAATACGCGGCGGCAAAAAATCCTTCAGGATCTTCAACGCCTCCCGATCGGGCGGGAGGAGGGGCATTTCCTTGGAAAACATAATCTTCTCCTTTGACGGTTTGATGATGATTCCTCTTTATCATATCTCCGAAAAAGTGCTTTTGTCAAGTGTTCCTTTCGTTTTTCAGCGATAGATCCGCTTGGGCAAAAGCGCTTTGCTTCCTCTTTGGGCAGAAAGCCTGGCGGAAGAGGCGGTAATGGGGTGGCAGGAATAATCCTTTTTCCGCAAGACTCCCTTTACCCGAAACACAGCGTGGGGAATCCTCTTACATTTGGGAGAAACCTGCAACAAGGCCTCTTCGATGGCTTTTTTCGCCTGCTTTCCGTAACGGTATACGGTGCGAACGCTCCATAGGCTCCAATCGGCGATTTCCTCCTGGGTCAGCCCGTACAGATAGCGATACAGCGCATACTTGCGAAGCTCGGGGATCGAAATGGCCGCAATGGCCCGAGCCAAACGGAGCGCATAGCGCTGATACAGCCGTTTTTTTCGTTTTAACGACCTTTCGATCTCCTTTTGGTCGGCAATGCACTGCCGAAGCACAGGGTTTTGCACGTCACCGATACACGTTAAAAAGGAACGGTAGGCGGGGCTTTGAATCAGATCCAGCCTCTTCGTTTCCGTTTCCACGGCATAACGAAACGAGCGGAAGCGAACCAAATATTCCTCAGCGGTCAAAGCCGAACCCACTGCGGGGGGAAGAAAATTCTCCTCTGTTTTCTGCGGATTCCCGCCGAGCCACCAGAATTTCTCCCACCAAATTTTCACGGATCCACCCCAATTCCTCGGCGGTGGACGGCAAGAATTCCTCCAGAATCTCCTCTGCCTCCGCTACCTTTTCCTTGGCAGAGGAAAGTGCTTCTTCTTTTTCTCTGTATTGTCGCATTTCAGCCTCCTTTTTTGTTTTTTCGTAGTTGATTTTCTGTTTTGTGCATTATATCACGAAATTTCGTAATTGTCAATGGTTTTTGCGAAACTTCGTTCGTTTTTTCAAAAAAAGCGAGGATTTACGTCCGCACATTTGTGCGTCTGCCTGAGATCGGCGTTCGGCATCATGGACCGAAAGCTTTTCCAATCTTCTGAAAATCTCTTGCAAAGTCAGCACTTTTTTGATAGAATATCAAATAGGAAATTGTTTTTTACAGTCCTTGCGATAAAGGAGATTATTATGACCATTATCATTCCCGCTTATAAGCCGGATGAGAAGTTGATCCGCTTGCTTGAAGAGCTTTGCGGTCAGGAAAAAAACGACATCATCGTGGTCAACGACGGCTCGGGCGAAGCCTTTGACCCGATTTTCAAACAGGTTCGGGAAATGAACGTTACCCTTTTGGTGCATCCCGAAAACCGCGGCAAGGGCGCGGCAATGAAAACCGCCTTTCGCTACTGTCTGGAGCACTCCCCCGAGAACGAGGTCTTTTGCACCGCCGATGCCGACGGACAGCATTTGCCCAAGGATATTGCCGCCTGCCTTCGGGAGGCCGAATTGCACCCCGAGGCACTGGTGCTGGGCGCCCGCTCCTTCCGCGGGAACGTGCCCGCCCGCAGCTTAGTGGGCAACACCGTTACCCGTTGGTCCTTTCATTTGCTGATGGGCGCGCGGGTCTACGACACGCAAACGGGTCTTCGGGCATTTTCCTACCGTCTTCTTCCCGAGATGCTTTCCGTGGCGGCAGACCGCTACGAATACGAAATGCAGATCCTCTGCAACGCCGCCCGAAAAAAGATTCCCATTCGTGAGGTGGAGATCGAGACCGTTTACATTGAGGAAAACAAATCCAGCCACTTTCATCCCCTGCGGGATGCCTCGCGGGTCTACGGGCTGCTGTTGAAAAACGCCTTCGGCAGACTGTTTCAGTTTCTGTGCTTTCTGCTGTCCTCTTGCTTTGCTTTCGTGGTAGACGGGCTTTTGTATATGCTTCTCTTTCATCTGGTATTTCCTCTCGTGACCGAGGATCTCAAAACCGTTGCCTTTCTTTCCCTTTTGACGGCGCGGGTCACTTCCTCCGTGGTCAATTTTTTGATGAATCGGAAGCTGGTGTTTCAGAACCTTCTTCATCCGATCCGAAGCTTTTTGCTCTACGGGCTTTTGGTGGTGGGCATCTTTTTTGTCAATCACGCCCTCAACACCCTGTTTTTGATCCGACTGGGCTTCCATGAGCTTCTTTCCCTTCTGGCGGCACAGCTGATCTGCTTCCCCGTCAGCTTTCTGATCCAAAAATACATTGTTTTTCCGAAACAGAAAGAGAAAAAATGAAACGAACGGGCCGCCTTGTTCTGTATTTTACCGTTGATCTGATACTGCTTGGGATCTTCCTTTGTGTTTTTGCACTGTTTCACCACGTTCTTCCCAGAAGGATCGGGAATCTCTACGGCTCCTCCGTCACCACGGGGGAAGCGGATTGGTCCGCAAAATTTCCCGACAAATTCACTTCCGACGGATCTGTGGTGAAAAACGACAATTTTTATATGGATTCCCATTCTAACATCACCCTGACCACCCATGCGGAAAACGGAGTCACTTATTACGTTGCCGACGTATACGTTCGGGATATCACCACGCTGCGCACCGCCATGGCGGGTGACGTCTTTGCCACGGGAGTAACCGACACCACCCTGAATCTTTCCCGAAAAAACAACGCCGTTTTCAGCGTATCGGGGGATTATTTCGGCGTTCGCCAGCGGGGGATCGTCATCCGTAACGGAGAGGTCTTCCGCAAGACCAAGGCCCATCAGATCTGCGTTTTGTATTACGACGGCACCATGGAAACCTATTCCTACACCTCCTTCGACGTGGAACAGGCCATTGCGGGCGGAGCCTGGCAGGCTTGGGATTTCGGCCCCGTTTTGCTGGATGAAAACGGAAAGGCCATCACCGAATTCAACACCGGCATCGCCGGGGAAAACCCCCGTATCGGCATCGGCTATTACGAGCCGGGTCACTACTGCTTTGTGGCCGTTGACGGAAGGCAAAGCCATTCCCGTGGGATGACGCTTTTGGAAATGGCCTCTCTCTTCGAATCTCTCGGCTGTCGGCGCGCCTACAATCTGGATGGGGGACAGTCTGCCGTGATGACCTGGCAGGGCGAGATCTTTTCCTCCCCCGCTGTTCCGGGCGGACGAAAGATCAGCGATATCATTTTCATTGCCCCCGCAACCAATTCCCAAGGAGATGACCCATGAAAAAACCGTTTCGCATCTTTTTTGCGCTTTTGCCTCATATCACCCTGATTCTGAGTCTGATGCTGCTGACCTTTTTCGTCATTGATCTTTTCAATGAATCCATGGCGTTTTTGAACAATACCATCACCAAATATCTGGTGGGTATCCTGTCTTTGTTGACCGTGATCCTTTCGGTTTTCTCGGTTCTCAGGGATCAACGCCCCCGATAAGGAGATCTCTATGAAATTCAATCCCAAGCCCTTTCGCCTTTGCTTTCGGATCCTGGCTTTCATCACCCCCTTTGCTTTTCTGCTTCGGCTGTTTACCTATTGGTTCGAGGTGGAATCTGCCACGGGCTTTTTCAAGGGCCAAGGTCTTTCCTGCACTCTTTACAACGTTTTGGGCTTTATCGTTTTCGCCATCTGCTTTGCCTTTGTGGCCTTGACCAAAAGCCCCGTTCCCACACCCGAAAACAAATTGGTGCCCGAGGAGGATTTCCCCGAGGAATACAGCGATGAGGTTTCCGCCGAATACGCTGAGGAATACAGCGATGAGGCTCCCGCCGAATACGCCGAGGAATACAGCGATGAGGCTCCCGTCGAATACGCCGAGGAATACAGCGATGAGGCTCCCGCCGAATACGCTGAGGAATACAGCCAAGAGGCTCCCGCCGAATACGCCGAGGAATACAGCCAAGAGGCTCCCGTCGAATACGCCGAGGAATACAGCCAAGAGGCTCCCGCCGAATACGCCGAGGAATACAGCCAAGAGAGCACCGAGGCGGAATGCGCTCTATTGGCAGGGGGTGCTCCCGCTCAGAGCTTTTCCTTGGAGGAAGGCGCTTTTCCGAGGGAAGAAAACGAAGCACTTTCCCCCGAGGAGGCCCTTGAAGAGGAGCCCGAATTTCTTTCCTCGGTTATGGAAAGCGGTGCCGAGCCGAAGGATCGGGGATCGCACCGCACCGTCCGGCACCGCTCCCGCCGCAAGGTGGAGCTTCTGCCCGATTTTTGCATTCTGTGCACCACCTGGCAGGGCACTCTTTCCGCCTTCGTCACCTTTTTGACCGGATTTGCCTTCTTTGCCTATTCTCTCTCCTTTCTGACGGATCCTGCCATGATCTTGGATCCTTATCGGCAGGCCTTCTCTCTCCTTTCCTTTTTGTCGGGCGCGTATTTTCTGTTTGCGGGTCTGAAAAGCTCCCGCAGGAAAAGAAAGCTTCTGCCTTTTTTTGCCCTGATCCCCTCTCTTTGGTGCACCGTTCGTATGGTCATCGAATATCGGGATCTTGCCCGCTTTATCAACAAAAGTCTGTATATCGGCCAGTTTCTTTTCATCATTTCCGCGCTGATCTATCTGATGTATCACGCTCAGATGCATCTGGGAGAAAAAATTATGACAGTTCCCAACAAATACCTGTTCTCGGCCCTTGCCACCGCCTTTTTCGGTGTCAGCGCCAGACTGCCGCAGATCATCGGTGCCGCCTTCGGTCGGATCAGTATGGATCTGGTGGACTGTGCCGCCCTTTTCATTGATCTTGCCATCACCTGCTTTGTGCTGGTCAAATTGCGGGTTTTCCTCTCGAAAAAGAACGATATTTTTTGAAAAATTCGTTTTCTCCCTTTACAAAAGCCCTCATCCCGTTGTATAATAAGATGGTTAAGCAAATAAATTACGATAGGAGATGTTCACTATGGAAAAGAAGGTATTGGTTGAAACCTCTGCCCGTCACGTCCACCTTTCTCAGGAGCACATTGAGGCTCTCTTCGGAAAGGGCTACCAGCTCACTCACAAGAAGGATCTGTCCCAGCCCGGGCAGTTTGCCTGTGAGGAGAGAGTTGATATCACCGGTGCAAAGGGAACCATCAAAAACGTTATCATTCTCGGACCCGCCCGTCCCGCTTCTCAGGTAGAGATTTCCGCTACCGATGCAAGAACGCTCGGCATCAAGGCTCCCATCCGTGAATCCGGCGACGTTGCCGGAAGCGGTGCTTGCACCATTTCCGTGGGCGATAAGAGCGTTGAAATCGCAGAGGGTGTCATCGTGGCAAAGCGTCACATTCATATGACCTGCGCCGATGCCGCCGCCTTTGGCGTTGCCGACAAGCAGATCGTCAAGGTTCGCGTTGAGGGCGAAAGAGCGCTCATTTTCGATGAGGTGGTGGTCAGAGTCAGCGACAAATTCGCCCTCGCCATGCACATCGATACCGATGAATCCAATGCCGCCTTGGCTGCCCCCGGCACCATGGGTGTTTTGGTAGACTAATTTCAGAAAGGAATTTTAACAATGAGCATCATGATCACAGAAGACGTAGAAAAAATGTGCGTGGTAGCCAAGGGCCCCAAGCACGGTCCCGCCCCCATTCCCGAAGAGGGCAGATGGGTGAAGGCTTACGACGTTACGGATATTTCCGGTCTTTCCCACGGAATCGGTTGGTGTGCACCCCAGCAGGGTATGTGCAAATTGACCCTGAACGTAAAGAAGGGTATCATCGAGGAAGCTCTGGTGGAAACCAGCGGCTGCTCCGGTATGACCCACTCTGCCGCTATGGCAGCTGAAATTCTGCAGGGCAAAACCATTTTGGAGGCTTTGAACACCGACCTCGTTTGCGACGCCATCAACGTTGCCATGAGAGAGATCTTCCTCCAGCTGGTTTACGGCCGTACTCAGACCGCCTTCTCCGAGGACGGACTTCCCATCGGCTCCACGCTGGACGATTTGGGCAAGGGTCTGAGAAGCCAGGTCGGTACCATCTTCGCCACCAATCAGAAGGGTGTCAGATACCTGGAAATGGCAGAGGGCTACATTCTCTCCCTCGGTCTTGATGAGGACAATGAGATCATCGGCTATAAATTCGTTCATTTGGGCAAGATGATGGAGCAGATCCGTCACGGCAAGGATCCCAAGGAAGCTTACGAGAGCAATGTAAAGACCTACGGAAGATACGATTCCGCTGTCAAATACATTGATCCCCGTGAAGAATAAGGAGGCATAACGATGGTTAAGTTTGAAGGTTACGAAAGAAGAATTGGAAAAATCAACGAGTGCCTCAAGGAATACGGCATCGCTTCCCTGGAGGAAGCACAGAAGATCTGTCTGGATCTGGGTGTCGATGTTGACGCACTGGTAAAGGGCGTTCAGCCCATCGCATTTGAAAACGCCTCCTGGGCATACACCCTGGGTGCTGCCGTTGCAGTAAAGAAGGGCGTTAAGACCGCTGCTGAGGCTGCCGAGGCCATCGGTATCGGTCTGCAGGCATTCTGCATTCACGGCTCCGTTGCCGAGACCCGCGACGTTGGTCTGGGCCACGGCAATCTGGCTGCTATGCTTCTCAGAGAAGAGACCAAGTGCTTCTGCTTCCTGGCAGGCCACGAGTCCTTCGCCGCCGCAGAGGGTGCCATCGGTATCGCTAAGACCGCAAACAAGGTTCGTAAGGAGCCCCTCCAGATCATCCTGAACGGTCTCGGCAAGGATGCCGCTCACATCATCTCCAGAATCAACGGCTTCACCTACGTGCAGACCGAATTTGATTTCACCGAGAACAAGCTCAACATCATCAAGACCAAGGCTTATTCCGACGGTGAAAGAGCCAAGGTTCGTTGCTACGGCTCCAACGACGTTTTGGAAGGTGTTGCCATTATGCAGCACGAATCCGTGGACGTTTCCATCACCGGTAACTCCACCAACCCCACCCGATTCCAGCACCCCGTTGCAGGAACCTACAAGAAGTGGGCCATTGAAAACGGCAAGAAGTATTTCTCCGTGGCTTCCGGCGGCGGTACGGGCAGAACCCTTCACCCCGATAATATGGCTGCAGGCCCCGCTTCCTACGGTATGACCGATACCATGGGCAGAATGCACGGCGACGCTCAGTTTGCAGGCTCCTCCTCCGTTCCCGCTCACGTGGAAATGATGGGTCTGATCGGTATGGGTAACAACCCCATGGTAGGTGCAACTGTTGCAGTAGCCGTTGAAATCTCCATGGCTCTGAATAAGTAAGATCGATTTTATATAGAAAAAGAACAGCTTTTCGGCTGTTCTTTTTTTGCCCTTTGGCTTTAGGGCTCCGCCCAAACCCGCAAGGGGCTTTTTGAAAAAAGCCCCTTGAGCCCAAAAACTTTTGAAAAAATGACAGAAAAAGTTGAATTGATACAACTTAAATTCAACTTCTCATTTCACTTCTTTGGTTGTCAATTTGAGTTCTTTCGAAAGAATTTAACTTTTTTTCGATTTTCTATTGTTTTTTTTACATCTTGGTATATAATATAGGTGAGGTGAATGAAATGACAAGCGAAACTTTGTTAAATTTAATAAACCAGGTTGTCAAATCAAGAGCTGAATATCAATATATTGAGTTAAAAGCAGCTCGTGATGGTGCACCTAAGCGTTTATATGATTCTTTATCCAGTTTTTCCAACAGCAATGAAGGCGGAATTATTATTTTCGGTATCGATGAGGAAAACGATTTTGAATTGTGTGGTGTATATAACCTTCAAGATATTCAACAAAAAATAACTGAACAATGCGACTCTATGACCCCAAAAGTCAGGCCTTTGTTTTCGTATGTAGAAAATCCAAACAAATTGGGAAGCTATCTCTGTTCTATAGAAGTTCCACCTATTGATATTTCTGAAAGACCTTGTTTTTATTCCGGCAAAGGACGTTTGAAAGGCTCTTATACTCGCGTTGGGACTAACGATGAACCCATGACGGAATATGAGGTGTACAGTTATGAGGCTTATAGAAAGAAATATCAAGATGATATTCGTGTTATTCCGCGAGTAACTTCCGGTTCAATCAACCACGAAAAGTTGAATGAGTATTTTAAACTTCTTGCCGAAAACAAACCAAATCTATCGAAGCTGGGAAAAGAGCAAATTTCCGAGTTGATGAGCATAACCGTAGGTGGCGAATATTCTTTGACGGCAACTCTATTGTTCAGTTTGTATCCCCAAGCATATTTTCCACAACTATGCATTATAGCAACAGCAATCCCGGGAACCGAGGTTGGACAGTTAGGTGAGTCACTTGAACGCTTTTCAGACAATCGTCGCATCGAAGGAACAATTCCTGAAATGCTGACCGAAGCATTGACTTTTGTAAGCAAAAATATAAGAGTAAAAACCATCATCAATCCTTCGACCGGACAAAGACAGGACTCTACCGAATATCCCATTACCGCAGTTCGAGAAATTTTATTAAATGCTTTGGTTCACAGAGATTATAGTATTCATACCGAGGGTATGCCCATTCAGTTGCAAATCTTTTCTGATAGAATAGAAATCACCAATCCCGGTGGTTTATATGGCAGAATTTCTTTGGATCAATTGGGAAAGGTTCAACCGGACACTCGCAATCCTATATTAACAACAGCTCTTGAAACTCTAAAGATCACAGAGAACAGATACTCCGGTATTCCTACGGTTCGTCGTGAAATGCAAGAGTATGGACTGCCCATGCCACAATTTGAGAATTTTCATGGAACATTCAAGGTTACTCTCTTTGGTGAGCGTACAGGTAATGTAACAAAAGAAATCAATGCCCCCGATATACTAACCTTTTGCCTGATACCTCGCACCAGAAAAGAAATTGCGAACTTTTTAGGTATCAAATCACAAGCGTATGCGATTACAACCTATGTAACACCGCTTGTGAAAGCAAACAAAATCAAACTTAGCATACCTGATAAACCAAAGAGTCCTGACCAAAAATATAC
>JAFWBD010000020.1 GCA_017507325.1 Clostridia bacterium
CACAATATCCTATGTGGTGTTCTCGCATATCCATTATAACACACAGTTTGAATTCTGCGCTATATGTTTTTTGTTTTGTTCCCTTTTTTGCCATAAAAAATATGCACCTCCAAAAGTGTCTAACTTTTGGGGTGCATATCATATCCTCTCTCTTTTTTTCCTTTTCCCTTGACATTCTCTTCTGTAAATGATACTATTTCTTCACCACAACCGAAAGGAGCTACGTATATGACCATCCCCTTCAAACGCTTTGGCGTGATGCCCGATATGAGCCGCAACGCCGTTATGAGCGTTCCGACCCTCAAGCGCTTTGCCGATCTGATCGCCGATCTCGGCTACAACGCCCTGTTTTTGTACACCGAGGACACCTACGAAATCCCCGAGGAGCCGTATTTCGGCCACGGCCGCGGCCGCTACAGTCAGGAGGACATTCGAGAGATCGTAGCCTACTGCGAAAAGCTCGGCATCGAGGTGATCCCCTGCATTCAGACCCTGGCCCATCTGGAGTGCTTTTTGAAATGGAAGCACATCAAGAACAAATACTGTGACGTGACCAATATCCTTCTGGTGGAGGAGGAGGAGACGGAAAACCTCATCCGCAATATGCTCCGCAGCATCAAGGCCTCCTACAAAACCAAATACGTCCACGTGGGTATGGACGAGGCACACCTCTTGGGTGTGGGCAAATATCTGGATAAGCACGGCTACCACAGCCGCTTTGAGATTCTCTCAAAGCACCTGAAGCGGGTCTGCGAGATCGCCAAGGAGGAGGGGCTGGAGCCCAACATTTGGGCGGATATGTTCTTCCGCATGTGCAACGACGGCAAATATTTTATGGAAAATCCCAAGCTGGACCTGGAAAAGATCGGGGAATTGCCCGAAAATCTCTCCCTTTCCTGCTGGGATTATTACAACGCTTACCAAAAGATCTATATGGATATGATCCGTGCCCATCAAAAGCTCGGAAGAGAGACCTGGTTTGCAGGAGGCATCTGGACCTGGAAGGGCTTTGCTCCCGATAACCGCTTCTCCATCCGATCTGCCACCGCCTCCATGGAGGCCTGCAAGAAGCTGGGCGTGGATACCTTCTATATGACCATGTGGTGCGAAGGCGGCGGCGGAACCTCCCGCTTTGCGGGTCTGCCCGCGCTGTACGCCATCTCCCGCATTGCCGCAGGAGAAACGAGCATGAAGAAGATCGCCGAGGGCTTTGAGGAAAAATACGGGATCCCCTTCGCCCGCTTCATCGATCTGGATCTGACCACGAAAAAGAAGGGCAAGGTTTCCCGCGGGGGCACCGTGACCAATCCCGAAAGCTATCTGCTTTTGAACGACCCTCTCCTGGGCCGTATGGACTCCACCCTGATGGGAGGCGAGGGCGAATTCTACCGCCTGGCCGCCCGTCGCCTGGCCAAGAACGCCAAGCACCCCGAATTCGGCTATCTCTTCCGTTCTCAGGCCGCCTTGGCCCGCACCCTTTCCCGCAAGGCCGATCTGACCGTTCGCACCCGAAAGGCCTATCTCGAAAATGACCGCGAGGCCATGGGGGAGATCTTGCGCAAGGATTACCCCTACATTCAGAAGAATCTGAAGGAATTCATCGCCGCCTTCCGCGCCCTTTGGCTCTACGATAACAATCCTCAGGGCTTGGAGGTGCAGGAGGCTCGCCTCGGCGGTCTCCGTCAGCGCCTGGAATCCTGCGAGGAGCGCCTTTGGGATTGGGTGGAAAACAACACCCGCATCCCCGAGCTGGAGGAAGAGGTTCTGGACATCCGCGGCAAGGGCAGAGACCTTGTTCCCGGCCACTTCTTCTTTGATACCTGGGTGAACGTGGTTTCCGCAGGCAGAACCTGATGCTTTTTTAAAAAATTTCCCTTGAATGGCAGAAAACCACCGCGTACCCGCCGAGGGCGGATGCGCGGTGGCCTTTTTTTCGGGGATTATTCTCTCCCCGCCGTATACATTTTCAAATAGGCGGTGTGGCGGAAGTGCTGACGGCGCATTTCTTCCCCGTCGCCGAAATAGTCCAGCGCCTTTTCCTCAAGCTCCGGAATGGGCTGATCCGTTTCGATCCAAAGAGCCCATCTTCTGCGGCAGGATTTCAAGCGGAACAGCGCGCCGCCCAGGCGGGTTTCCTGCACCTCCAAGCCCTGAGGACGGTTTTCCGAGAGCCACAGGGCGCAAAACAGCTCCGCAAAGCGCTCCAGAGATCGGATCGCCCGATCGTATTCTGCCAAAAGGGCGGCCGCCGCCTTCTTGTCCCCCGACTGATAAGCCGCGCGGGTGCGGGCACCCAATTCCGCCTTATGGGAAAGGGTTTTGGCCAAGGCGGCCTGAGAGCGGAACAATAGGCCGAAGCGGGGGTGCTTCCCGTGACGGGAAAGACAGCGGGCGAAGCGGGCGTAGCGCTCGCTCTCCCCTCCCGAAAGGGTGGAATCCAAAAGCCCCAGGAAGGGATCGTTGTACAAAAGGTATTTTTCGGGATTGGCCACCGTTTTTTGGGTGATCTTCAGATCCAGATTCAGAAAGCTTTCGTAGGAAATGCCGTAGCGCTCCTTGAATTTGCGGCGGATCCGACTCCGATCCCTCTCGCCCCGAACCGTCTCGGCGCAAACGAAAAGGGCGGGCAGGGCGGCAAAGCGGGAGCATTCTCCCCCGTTATCGCCCCAAAGGGTCACAAAGGCGTTCTCCACTCCCTCCTCGGCGGCCACGGCAAGCCCCGCAAGGCAGGTGGCAACGGAATGGCGGTTATCGGGGGCAAAGCCCTTCCAGGTCCAGATCCCCCCCGCAAACCAAAGATTGCCGCCAAGCTTTTTGTGGGCGCGGAACATGGCGCGGTAGCGAGCCTTTTTGGTGGAATAATAATCCCAATAGGTCAAAGCCAGCCCCTCGGGCAATTCGCCGATCTCTTCGGGATCCAGGCGGGGGTGATCCGAGGAATAGACCCCCGAATTTCCCAAACGGAAGAACATATCGCTCCAGATATTGGGCTCCAGCCCCTCCTCCTTGGCGATCTCGCAGACCCGCTTCAGGTGCTTTGAGAGGATCTCAAAACGGCTTTGGTACCCGTTTTGATCCAGATATTTTCCCAGCCCCAGCATATGCGCCTCGTCCATTCCGATGTGCACCAGAGGGCTCTTGTAGGAGGCCTTGATGCTGCGGAGCATTTGGCGGATCAAAGTGTAGACCCGATCCGATCCCGCCAAAAGGATGTTGGCGGTATCGGTGATGGGAGCGGTGTGCCGCCATTTGAGATACGCGTCCAGGTGCGCCAGAGTCTGAATGCAGGGGATCACCTCAAGGCCGAGCCCCTCGCAAAAGGCTACGATCTCGCGCACGTCCTCCTGACTGTAGCGGCCGCGCCCGTGGCCGAAATACGGCTCCTCGGGGAGACAGTAGGTGTCCTCGGTGTACAAAAGAAGCGTGTTGTATCCCATATCGGCGATCTCGCGGGCAAATTCCTTCAGAGCGGGAAGATCCATTACGGCGTTGCGGCTCATATCCAGCATCACGCCGAAGCGGCGAAAAGGCAGGGTTGTCATGGAAATAAACTCCTTTTTTTATGAGTATATCACAGAAAAAGCCGTCAAGCAAGGGCCATTTTCCTCGTTTTTTGCCTTTTTGGCCGTGAAAAATCTTGTTTTGGCGAATTTTTTGTGGTATACTCTTTTTATCTTCGGTGAAAGGAGCAAAAAATGAAGAAAATTACCGCCGAATTCAAAAAATTCATCAATCGCGGAAACGTGGTGGATATGGCCGTGGGTGTCATTGTGGGCAGCTCCTTTACCGCCATCGTCAATGCGGTAAGCAACAACGTTCTCAAGCCCATCATCAATTATCTGCTTTCTCTGCTCTTGCAAAAGGACTCCTTAAAGGAGCTTCACACCTTTTTGAAGGTGGTGTACGTGGTGGAGGACGGCGTTGTCACAAATGAAATCGATCTGAAGGAATCCATTTACATCGATTGGGGCACCTTGCTGAACGCCATCATCAATTTCTTTCTCATTGCGCTGGTGCTTTTCACCATTGTCAAGCTCATCAACCGTTTCCGTGAGGAGCAGAAGATCTTCTCCCAAAAGCTTTCGGAAATCATCATTGATAAATACGAGCGGGAGGAATTGCGGGAGGCGGGAATCTCCCTTCGGGACCGAGCCGCCGTGTTAGCCTATTTCAAGGAGAAAAAGCGCTTGGAGCAGGAAAAGGCCGAGCGGGCCAAAGCGGAGGAGGCGGAGCGGATTCGTCGGGAGCGGGAGGAAAACCCCACCACCGAGGAGCTGTTAAAGGAAATTCTCCTCCAGCTTCGCAAAAATTCCGAGCAACCAAAATAAACAAAGAAGAGGGCTCTTTAGCGGAGTGCCCGAAAGGACAGTTTTTTAAAATACGGCATATCTCGAAAAAGGTATGCCGTATTTTTGCATTTGTGGACGTAAAAGCAGTGCTTGTCAGGAAAATTGATAAGCCATAGGTGAACAAAAAAGGCCCCTTGTGTATGTCAGCGTGAGTTTTCAATTATCTTTTTATCTTTTTAATTGTTTACGCCTCTTTCATCAAAATATACAAAAATACTGCTATCTATAGTTCTTCCTAACGATACTACTATTATATCTGTTTTTGCTCATGTTTGCGTAAAATAAATAGCGTATGATCTAATCGATATTTATTTGCAAATAACCGGATCTCTGACAAACCTCAAAATGATAACCTCATCCCCCTCTTTTAAATTGTGCCAATTCTTGTTGTAGGGGAAACGATACATCATCGTTTTGTTTTTCTGATCCGCGACAAGTAATGTCATTATTTTCTTTTTTTCTGTTGCGTACGCAACTCCGGCTTGATGCGATAAATACTTTTTAATTTGTTCAATTTCAACATTCAGCTTTAAAATTTTTCCGTGAAACTCTTTTTTTCGAAAAAAGATTAAAAAGTCGGAGAATTTGAGCACTGCCAACAAAAACAAAAGCGGAAGCAACCTCAAAGCTCGATGTTCTTGAACTATATCTGTACAAAACTCAATTAGTAAGGTAACGATCAAAGTAATGCTCAACCCAATAAAAAACTTAAAAACAGCTTTCTTTTGAGCTTTTGCTTGGATTAATCTTGCTTCAGATAAATTATACATATTGTTCCCCTCCTTTTTCTAACTGGAATATTTTTGGAATGGCTTCCTGATAATATAATCAAATATAATACACGACGAATTTTAAATTATTTTAAAAATAAACTTCTTCCCAAGAGTTTCCGGAACCACGTCGGAAATAACGGATCGTTGATCCAACTGTTATTTCGTAGACAAAATACCCATAAATGCATATGTATCCTAATAAAGGGAGCTGTCAGCGAAGCTGACTGAGGGATTGTTCTACGAGGTGGTCAATATATTCGCAAACACCCCGAAAATTTTTATGTATGTCCGTATTCGGTATTCTTACAACCGTCAACCTATATTCTTCAAGAAAAGCTGTTCTTTCTTCATCGTATTGCTTTCCTTCTTCCGTATAATGTCCCGAACCGTCAAGCTCTATAACGAGCTTTGCCTCTGCACAGTAAAAATCCGCAATATACCTTCCGAGAACCTTCTGACGAGAAAAGCGAACAGGATAAGTACGCAGAAAATCATACCAAAGGTGTTTTTCTTCCTTGGTCATATTCTTGCGTAGCATTTTTGCGGTTGGCACGATGTCCTTATTGTGTTTCCTTTCCATTACAACCCCTCCGTCTCGCTTGTGCGAGCCACCTCCCCTTACACAGGGGAGGCTTTTTCCGGTTAATGCTTCAATGCTTCTTGATATATTAAATTTATGTGATTCGTTAAAACTCACATTTCCAATCTTTCAGCATTTCACTGAAAAAGCTACGTTTGTATTCTACGAGTAGGGGTGTCATATACAAACAGCTATAGAATCTGTTGTTTGCTCTACAGTATTTTTGTTTTTCGATATCAATCTTTTCATCAAAATCACAGAGAATATCTATAAGTACTCCTTTTTGTTCATTC